>JBEAQU010000087.1:0-127845 GCA_041163745.1 Bacteroidota bacterium | reverse complement strand
GGTCAGCTGTTTTCGGGACACCGTTTTGCGGGTAATCCGGGTTTGCAGGGCCTGGAAGGGAAGGGGGTGGCCATCCCGCCAGGGCAGAACCTCGCCGTCCAGCACGGTGCCGGGCGGCAGGAGGTCGGCGAGCGGATGGAATTCCGGGAACTTGTCGGTGAGCAGTTCCTCCCCCCTGCTCCAGACGAAGAGTTGTCCTTGCCGGCAGACCAGTTGTCCGCGGATACCGTCCCACTTCCATTCCGCCAGCCAGTCGGCAGGTTCGCCGAGGTCCGTCGGTGCCTGGTCGAGGGCCATGGCCAGACAGAAGGGGTAGGGTTTGGAAGCGTCGGTGTCTTGATGGTCTCCGGAGAGAAGCCGGTGGAAGGTGGTGTCGGCCGGCGACCAGTTTCCGCTGATGCGGTGGGCGATGACAGGCGGCGGCTGCTGCAGGTGTCGGGCCAGGGCCTGGATGACCAGTTGTCGGGACACCCCGACACGGAATCCACCGGTGATGAGCTTGTTGAAAACGAAACGCTCTCGGTCCGTGAGGCCGGACCACGCATCGAGGATGGCGGAGCGGCAGGTCTCCTCGTCCGTTCCGCGGAGGGTTTCCAGGAAATGCATCCAGCCGGAGAGGTCGCGAAGGTGTCGTTTGTCTGCGGAGGGCAGCACCAGTGCGATGGTTTCCGCCAGGTCGCCGACGCTGTGGTAGGATTCGGCAAAAAGCCAGTCGGGCAGGCCGGCCGCGGCTGCCGCCCAAGCCCGCATCCGGGTGGTGGTGACGGTTCGCCGCGGGCGTTTTCCGGTGAAGAGGGCGACCATCCACAGTTTGTCCGCATCGGTTGCTTCCGAGAGGTAGGCGGTCAGGGCATCCAGCTTGCCGTTTGTTCCGCTGGCGTCGGCTAGGTGGTAGATCAGGTCAGCGAATCTCTTCATGTGGCGCTCGGTTTCGACGTCGCAGGTTGTTCGGCGGCGGGGTCCTCGCCGCCGTCCTCCTCCTCCGGTGTCCCGAACGCCGTCTTCACCGTATGGCTTTGCAGGCCCAGGTCTTCGGAGATATAGCGGGAGAAGATGTCAGTGTATCCATGGGTGACGAATACCTGCCGGGCTTCCGTTTCCCGGACGGCCGTCAGCAGACCTTGCCAGTCGGCATGGTCGGAGAAAATGAAGCCACGGTCCGCCTGTCGGCGCCGGGCATGCCCGCGCACCTGCATCCAACCGGAACAGATGCCGAGGGAATACTTGCCGAAGCGCCTTAGCCAGGCCGAGCCGGCGACGGCGGGCGGCGCGATGACCAGTGCACCGCGGAAGTCCGTACCTGTCGGCAGGGATCCGACCGGTGCGAGCGCCGGGTAGGGGTGTCCGGCCGCGCGGTAGGCCTCCTGGACCCGATGGACGGCGCCATGGAGGAAGGTGTTGTCCGTTGAAACAGGCAGGTGCCGGACGAGCCGCTGGGCTTTGCCGAGACTGTAGGCACAGAGGATGCTGCATATGCCGGCTTCCCTGTTCGCCGCCCACCAATGCCGGATGTCCTCGAGGACGGATTCCTGGGAGGGCCAGCGGAAGACGGGCAGGCCGAAGGTGCTTTCGGTGATGAAGGAATGGCAGCGTATGGGTTCGAAAGGGGTGCACAGGCCGTCGGGAAGGATTTTGTAATCGCCGGAAGCAACCCAGACCTCCCCGTCCTTTTCCACCCGAACCTGGGCGGAACCGGGTATGTGGCCGGCAGGATGAAGGCTGAGGGTGACGCCGTTCAGGTGCAGGCGCTCGCCATATTCGACGGTCTGCAGGGAGATGTCGGACCCCAGCCGCAACCGCAGCGCCGGGGCGGAGTCATGGTGTGCCAGGTAATGCCGGCTGCCCCGACGGGCATGGTCAGAATGGGCGTGCGTGATCACGGCCCGCTCCGCCGGAAGCCAGGGGTCTATGTGGAAGGCGCCGGCCGGACAATGGATGCCGGTATGGGTGAATTGCAGCAGCATGTCAGCTAAACAGCTTCCGGCCCGGAAGGTTCTCCCCGGTTCAGGGGCGCAGGCGGAGGAAGCCCCCGTCGAGGGGGTAATCGCAGCCGGTGATGAAAGCCGCCTCGTCCGAGCATAGGTAACAGGCCAGGGCCGCCACTTCCTCCGGCGTGGCCATGCGGCCGATCGGTTGGGTCGCGGCGAGATGGTCGAACATGTCCTTTTCCTTTCCAGGATAGTTCTTTTGCAGGTAAGCGTCGACGAAAGGGGTATGGACCCTGGCCGGTGAGATACAGTTGCAGCGGATGTTGTGTCCGATGTAATCCATGGCGACGGAAAGGGTCATGGTCAGCACCGCACCTTTGGTCATGGAATAGGCGAATCTGTCGGGGATGCCGACGCTGCTGACAATGGAGGCCATGTTGAGGATCACCCCGCGGCCCTGCCGGCGGAACCAGGGGATCACCGCATACATCCCGTTGTAAACACCTTTCACATTGACCTGATGAAGCCGGTCGAAATCCGCCTCGGTTGTCTGCTCTATGTTGCCGACAAAGCCAATGCCTGCATTGTTGACGAGGATGTCGATGGGGTGTGCTGCGGCGATGTCCGCCACCAAGGCGCAAAAGGCCTCCTGCCGGCTCACATCGCAGGCCCTCGCATGCGCATCCCCTCCATCGGCCCGCAGGGCTTCGGCGGCGGCCTCGGCGGCATCCGGCTGGAGATCCAGGAGGAATACCCGCGCCCCTTCGGCGGCGAAGCGGCGGGCAATGGCCAGTCCGATGCCGCTGGCTGCCCCGGTGACGAGGGCGGTCTTGTCTTGCAGTCGTTGCATGAGTCTTTTTTTTACCGGTTCGCAGGTACCGGTCGCATCACAGTTCGAACACTTTTTGCAAAGGTACCCACTTCTCTCCCGGCCGGGCCCAGGGAATCGCCTGCTGGAACGTGCTCATCAGGGTTTCCCAGTCCTGGACGACCGTATTGGCGGCATCCAGGGCCGCTTTCCTTTCGAAAGTGAAATCCGGCTCCGCCTCGATGACCATGACCAGCCGGTTGCCGGTCCGGTAGATCTGCATTTCCCGGATGCCGGCTTCCCGGAGGCTGTCCAGCACCGGCGGCCAGACGTTGCCGGGGGCGTGGTACTCCTCGTATGCGCGGATGAGCTCGTCATCCGGGCGCAGGTCCAGCGCCAGCAGGTAACGTTGGGTTTCGGTCGACATAGAATGCGTGTTTAAAGGGTCACCGCCTGGTTCCGACCTTCCATGCGGTTGACGTACCAGGCGAACTGCAGGATGACGATGAAACAAAGCGCGGGGACGAGAAAGGCCGTCTGGTATCCTCCACCGCCGGCGTCGGCGATGCTGCCCAGGATTGGTGGCATCACCGCCCCGCCCGCAATCGCCATGATAATCAGCGACGATCCGGTTTTCATCTGCGTTCCAAGGCCTTTCGTGCCCAGGGCGAAGATGGTCGGGAACATGATGGACATGAAGAAACTGGCGAACATGACCGCCGTGACGGCCGACAGGCCGCTGCCGAGGACACCCGTCAGCAGCAGGGCCATGGACACAACGGCGAAAACGGCCAGCAAGCGTGGCGGCCGGACAAAGGACATCAACCAGGTGCCGAAAAACCGGCCCGTCATGAACAACAGGAAGGAGAAGGTAAGGTGGAATCCGGCCCATCTCTTCGGTGTCAGGTCCTCCGCACCGCCGGTCAGCCATTCGAAAAACGGCTGCAGCGCTTCCACCAGGAAGAAATGACGGTCCGGTGAGAGCGTGAGTTTCAAATCGATGAAATAACCCCACAGGCAGGCCTGGGCGCCGACGTAGGCGAACTGCGCGGCAATGGCCATCGCCAGGTTCTTTTGTCGCAGCAGCGCCGGCCATCCCTGCGAAGTCGGCGCTCCGGCCGACGGTGGAACAGGCTCCGGCATGCGGGTGATCCGGAACAGGAAGGCGACACCGAGCACGGCGGCAGCCAGGCCCAGGTAGGGTAGTTGTACCGTCCGGGCCTCCGCCGCGCGAACCGCTTCCGCCGCCGCCGCCGGCATGGCCGCGAGGTCTTCCGCCGAGTAATTGTTGTCCGTGAAAATGAGCAGGCTGCCCAGCAAAGGCCCGAAGATGATGCTCAGCCCGTTGAAGGATTGGGAGAAGTTGAGCCGCTGCTCCGCCCGGGCGGGGTCTCCCAACACCGCGATGTACGGATTGGCGGCCGTTTCCAGGAACGCCAGTCCGCCGGCGATGGTGAACAAAGCAAACAGGAAAAACCCGTACAGACGGGTTTCCGCGGCGGGATAGAACAGAAGCGCACCAACCCCGTACAGCAGGAGTCCCAGCAGGATCCCCTTCTTGTATCCGTGACGGTTCATGAACAATCCGGCGGGAATCGCCAGGAAGAAGTATCCCAGGTAGAATGCCGAATCCACCAGCCCGGCCTGCCAGCGACGCAGGTCCAACGCAACCTGGAAATGACTGATCAATATCCCGTTCAGGGAATTGGCAATGCCCCAGAGGAAGAACAGACTCGTGACCAGGGCAAATGGAAGGCGGTAGGATGGCTGCTTGTTCATGTTTGTCTGGGTTGTGATGCCCATCGGGCTGCCTGACCGCTTCCACCCCTTCGGACCGGAGCGGTGGGCGACAGGCCCGGCTGACCGGTCCAGGATGGGCCGGACCGGACCCAAAGAAAATCAAAAATCCTGAATCGACTGTATTTTGCAGCGCTAATTCCCGTGGTCCGCCGACCCTTCGGACGGCCGGCTGTCGGCCGCAGGCAAGGCCTGCCGAAGCCATAGGTCCCGCTGCGGAAAAGGTATCTGTACATGGTGCATCCGGAACAAGCGGTCCACCTCCAGCATGATGTCGCTCCTGACCTGCTCGATGCCAAAGAATTCGTCGCTGAAAAAATAGAGACGGAAATCCAGGGAGGAATCGCCGAAACGGTTGAAGAGCGCGTGGATCGGTTTGGAGGACAGTACCTTCGGGTGGTTTTGGGCGGCCTCCTTCAGCAGCCGCATAACCAGCGTCAGGTCGGAACCGTAAGCCACCCCGACATCGATGTTGAACCGGGTTGGGTAGTCGTTGTGGCTCCAATTGACCACTTTCTCGACAATCAGTTTCGAATTGGGAATCAGGATGACCACCCGGTCTCGGGATTCCGCCTGGGTGGTGCGCAGGCCGATGGCCTGCACCCGGGTGACCATGCCGTCCACCTCTATGATGTCGCCGATCTCGATGGTGCCTTCGATCAGCAGGATGATGCCGGAGATGAGGTCCTTGAAGGAATCCTGGAGCCCCAGGCCGATACCGACCAGCAGGGCTGCGGAACTGGCCCATATCATGGTGGCGATGCCCAGCAGTTCGAGGACAACGAAGATGGCGAGGAAATAAATGACATAGTTGGTGACCTGGACCATGGCGCGGCGCCGCCCCTCGTCGGTGTTGCGCCGAAGGAAGATCCGCTTCAGGAAAACCTTTTCCATCGACCATTTCAACAGCCTGGCAGTCAGAATGACAAGCAGGATGTTGAAGATGTCTCCGATGTCAAGGGATAGTTTTTTGGTGGATATCAGGCTGTAGTCCAGCCATTCCGAAAAATTCATCGCATACTATTTGTGGAAAAGGAGACGGGCGGCGGATGCAGGTCGTCTCCCGGCCGATACCGGCCATAGATGGCCGCCGTCGGGTAAATTTCACATTATTTAGTGGAACCGACAGGCGGCCGACCGGAGTTTTTTTTGCATTTTTACCGGGACCGCCGCGGCCGGGTCGTTTCGACCGCCGCAGGCCGTCGGCCCATACTTCGATAACTATGCGATACCTTCCGCTGTGGCTGGCCTGCTGGATGTGGGGGCTACCTGCCGGTCTGCAGGCCCTGGACGCCAGCATCACGCATGCCGTCTTCCAAGGCGAGGATGGTGGATACGTCGAGCTGTATTTCCATTTCACCGGCCGCACCGTCACCTTCTCGCCGGACCCTGAGGGGCAACAGCGGGCGGTTCTCCATGTGTCCATCCTGTTCCTCCAGGAGGAGCGGGTGGTCAGGTTCGACAATTACCGGCTGAACAGCCCGGCGTTCGATACGGCTTCCGATTTCGTAGACTTGAAACGGTACGCCCTGGCGAACGGCGCATATGTCCTGGATGTCACCGTCCGGGATGCGGCCGACACCACCAACATGCTCTCCTACCGTGAAGACTTCACCGTGGACTACAGCGGTTCCTTGGTCCGACAATCCGGCATTCAACTCCTGGCATCCTGCCAGCCCGTGGAGTCCGGTGCAGACAACCCCATGGTCAAGAGCGGTTTCTGTTTCGAACCTCTGCCCTACCAGTTCCTTTCGCGACGCAGCGGCCTGCTGATCTTTTACTGCGAATTGTACAATACGGACAAACAGATAGGAGAGGATTTCCTGGTACGTTATTTCCTTGACAACGCCGACACCCCCCAACAGGAGGAGACCATCCTGGCCGGTTACAAGAGGAAGTCGGCGGCCTCCGTGATCCCCTTTCTCGCCCAAATGGACGTGCAGACGCTGCCCAGCGGCAATTACCACCTGGTCGTGGAGATCCGGGACCGCACCCAAGTCCTGCTGAGCCGGCAGTCCGTCTTTTTCCAACGCAGCAATCCTTTCCTGGTGCTGTCGGACAGCCTCTCTGCAGACAGCACCGCGGGGCTGTTGTCACAGGAATTCGTCAGCAGGCTGGATGAACAGGAACTGGCGTACAGCCTGCGCGCCATCGCCATGCAGGTGGACAAGGAGGACGGAGACCATCTCAACCTCCTCATCCGCAAAAAGCAGCTGGATGCCATGCGCCTGTACCTTTTCCAATACTGGACCCGGCAGAACGCCATCCACCCGGAAGGCGCCTGGGACGCTTACATGGCGGTGGCAAGGAAAATAGACGAAAAATTCCGCAACGGCTTCCGTTTCGGATTCGAAACCGACCGGGGATACATATTCATGAAATATGGTGCCCCCAGCGACGTGGTGTCCGTCGAGACGGAACCCAGCGCACCTCCCTACGAAATCTGGTATTACAATCAGTTCCCACAGACCGGACAGAACAATGTCCGGTTCCTGTTCTACAATCCCTCCCTGGCAACCAACGGACATGTGCTGCTGCATTCCACCGCCCGCGGGGAAGTCTACAACCCACGCTGGGAGGTGGAACTCTACCGGAACGCCCCGAACGAAGGTGCCCGTGACAATTTCATAGACAATACCCGGATGCAGGACAACATCGGACGGCAAGCTCGGCGGCTTTTCGACAATTTCTGAGCGCTGCGTTGGGACAGGCCTCGGTCCGGCGGAAGTTGTCCGTCCGGTCCCGCCGACCCGCAACTGTTCCCGAGCAGGGCGGAATCTTCCCGAAAACGATACGGTTATTTCATGATTTGAGGGTAACTTAGCGTCCGTGGATGGTCTATGTCTGGCCGGGCGTTCCTCCCGGTGAGGGATCGGGTGTCGGAAACGCGTGCGGATTCCATCGCCGTCCGTCTGAAAAGAAAAAATGAAGGAGAAAAAGTGGCAAAAAATCTGGTCATCATACCAACGTACAACGAACGGGAGAACATCGCGCGAATGATTGCCGCCGTACGCGCATTGCCAAGCCCATTCGATATCCTAGTGGTGGACGACGGTTCCCCGGACGGCACCGCCGACATCGTGGAGTCTTTCCAACGGCAGGGCGACGAACACCTGCACCTGATCAAGCGCACCGGAAAGGCAGGGTTGGGCACGGCCTACATCGCCGGCTTCCACTGGGCCTTGGCGCGGGATTACGCCTGTATATTCGAGATGGATTGTGACTTTTCCCACAACCCGGCGGACCTCCCCCGTTTGCTGTCCGCATTGACCGACGACGGGGCCGATGTCGCCGTGGGTTCCCGTTATGTCCGGGGAGGGAAATGCGTCAATTGGCCTGCCGACCGGAAGGTTCTTTCCTATGGTGCCTCCTGGTATGTGCGGCTTGTCACCGGCATGTGGGTCAAGGATCCGACGGCGGGATTCGTAGGGTACCGCCGCGAGGTGCTAGCCGCCATCGACCTCGACCGCATTCGGTTCGTCGGGTACGCGTTCCAGATCGAAATGAAGTTCTCGGCCCGGGAAAAGGGATTCCGGATCAAGGAAATACCCATCACCTTCACGGACCGGATCGAAGGTGTTTCCAAAATGTCGAAGGGTATCATACAGGAGGCGGTATTCGGCGTGCTGCAGATGAAATGGCGGCGGCTCCGCCGCCGTTGAGCTGCCCTTGGCGGCGAGCCCGGTTGTCCGGCCGGTCCTGTTCCGCCCGGTTGTTTCCTTAGTATCAACAAACCGATGGGCGCAAACCCGCAGGTCACCCCACCCAGACAGCACAAGGAAAGGGGGCGGGGAAGCACCCTTGCCTTCGAAGAAGCCCATCCCGCCAAGACCCTGCGCCCGAGGCGGTGGGCAGGATTCCCGCCGGCAAGACGACAGAATGCGCGACAAACTGCCAATCAAATTACAGAGAAGAAAAAATCCCTGTCTATCAATCGTTTCTATTCTCTAAAATTTGCGTCCGGGATACAGCGCGAATCGGTGAGACAGTCAAGCTGCCCCTGGCAGTGACATCGGACATCTCCCGGGGTCAAGGCTGCACCGGCCAGTTGGTTTGCATCCCAGCAGCTGCGTGCGCGTGGGTTCCGGATCCTACAGTAGGCAGCGGGCAGGAGCCATCCGTCGCCGCCTGCCAAGTGTCTGTCCGTTCTGTCCATGGCTTTTCCTCCTTGTGAAGGCTGGCTGAAGGCGGTGTCCGTCACGTCCTGGATCTTGCAGAGGGCTGTGTCAGGCACTTGCAAGACTGGTAACGGGTCGTCGGACGGTGCCGGCCGGTAACGGGTCGCCGGGTATTTCCAGCCGGTACGGGCGGGTAAGGTCGGCCGTAGCAAAATGATGCGAGGACGGATACTTTTCGGATTCGGTTCAGGATTGCATAACAATCAGTAAACGAGAATAAAATGAGGCGCAGGGCAACTTTTCCTTCCTGCTAAGCCCTGCAAGACGGGCGAAAGTTGGCTTCCGAAGAAGGTGGATGTGAAGAATTCGGGATGCCCAATGCAATTGTATAAGCAAAATAGTTAAAGTATTTCAACTTATTTCAGGACAAATTGAATGGAAAGGGAGCAGATAAGAGATGTGGAAAAAAAATTTGACCAAAAAGTGGGGGAAAGTGGGGAATTGTGGCGGGAAGTAGCTATTTTTGGATCATAATTTTTAAAATATGGCAACATGAACCAACTGCTGGGGGAATATCCATGCAAAGTAGACCCCAAGGGTAGACTTCGGCTTCCGTCCGGGCTGTTGGACCAGTTGCCATTGGAAGAGCAGGACCATTTTGTAATCAACCGAGGTTTGGAGAAATGCCTGATGCTATACCCAAAGCGAGTATGGGATGAGAAGTCCGCAGAGGTCAACGAGTTGAACGATTTCGATACGCAGGCCCGTCTTTTCAAGCGGGCGTTCTACCGGGGGGCGACGCCTATGAAGCGGGACGGCTCGGACCGGGTGAACCTGCCGAACCAGTTGCTGGAGTGGGCCGGAATCACGGATGGGGAGGTGGTATTGGCGGCGGTGAATGACAAGGTGGAGATTTGGGCGGCGGCGGCTTACGAGGCACAGTTGGAGGAGGAACTGGACATGGCGCAGCTGGCGCAGTCGGTCATGGGCAACCATCGGGTGTCATGACGGCCGGTTCTTATCACGAGCCGGTCTTGGCGCGGGAAAGTGTGTCTCTTCTGGTGACGGACAGAGACGGCATATATGTGGATGCGACATTCGGGGGAGGGGGGCACAGCGCCCTCATCCTGGCGTCGCTGGCGGGAGGGGGCAGGTTGTTGGCATTCGACCAGGACGATGATGTCCTCGGGCATCTGCCGAATGACTCCAGGTTCCGTTTTCACCATCATAACTTCCGTTACCTTCGGCAGTTCCTTCGATTGGACGGGATTACGCAGGTGGACGGGATACTGGCTGACCTGGGGGTGTCCTCCCATCAGCTTGACAGGCCGGAGCGGGGGTTCTCCCATCGTTTCGACGAGCGGTTGGACATGCGAATGAGCAGTCAGTCGGCTCGTACCGCGGCGGATGTGATCAACGATACACCTGTCGGGGAGTTGCAGGCCTTGTTCAGCCGGTACGGGGAAGTCCGTAATGCCCGGTCCCTGGCCGAGCGTATCGTTCTGGAACGTATGCACAGAGCGATCCGTACGACGGGCGACCTGGTGAATGTCGTTTCCCCGCTTGTCAGGGGGCAACGGAACAGATACTTGTCGCAGGTGTTCCAGGCGCTGCGGATCGTTGTCAACGACGAGATGGGTGCGCTGTCCGAATTTCTGACTGACGCCGGCGCCTTGTTACGGCCGGGCGGACGCCTGGTGGTCATCTCCTACCATTCGCTGGAGGACCGCATGGTGAAGAACTTCCTTCGGACGGGCAACACCGACGGGACGGTGGTCCGGGATTTTTTCGGGAACATCTATCGTCCTTTCCGAGCGATCACGAAGGGAGCGGCCATGCCTCCGGAGGAAGAGATGGAGCGGAACCCGAGGGCCAGGAGCGCCCGGATGCGGGCGGGGGAGAAGGTTGTGTCGGTGGCAGCACCGGGCCGTCATCCTGCCGACGGTCAGTAAAAGATGGGTGACACGATGGCGGAACGAAAGAAAAGAAAGACGAATTACCTTGGATTCGGGACCATGGGAGCATCCCTTGTGCTGAAGAACCTGCCGTTCGTCCTGTTCCTCGGGTTCCTGGCGGTGGTTTACATTGCCAACGCACATTATGCGGAGAAACAGGTACGGGAAATCCAGACCCTCCAGCAGGAGGTCAAGGAACTCAAACGGCAGTATAATTCGTTGAAATCCGAGACGATGTTCCGCAGCAGGTTAGCGGAAGTGGGGGAGGGTGTGGAATCGCTCGGTCTGTACAAAACCAGCGGCCGGGTGAAGCGGATTGTAGTGGAGGATTGAGTAGGGGAGCACCCGGAGCGGGCCTGCCGGCCGCAGGCCCGCTCCGCCAAGGGAAATAACGACACCATAGGCTTGTCATGGCTTTCAACGTTAAGAACGAAGTACTGGTCCGTGTTTATATCGTGTTGGCTGCACTTTTGCTGGCAGCCTTCGCCATCATGGCCAGGACGCTCCGCATCAGCTTGTTGGAAGGGGAGAAATGGCGGGAGAGAGGCGAGGAGCTGTATGTGAAGGAAGTGCCCATGGAAGCGGAGCGTGGCAACATCCTTACGGAAGACGGCAGTATGCTGGCGACTTCCATTCCGTTCTTTGACATTGCGTTCGACCCGAACAGTTCCGCCATCGACACGGCGGAATGGAACGCCCAGTTGGACAGCCTTTCCTGGTGCCTGTCGACATATGTGCTGCCGGAATACACCCCCGGCGGCATGCGGGACTATCTTGTCCGCCAGAAGCAGGCGGGTAAGCGGTATGTCGTCATCAAGAAGGACGCCACGATGGCGGAGAAAGACCGTATCTCCTCCTTCCCACTCTTCCGACTCGGGCAGTTCCGCGGCGGATTGATTGTCCGGCAGAAGTACAACCGGGAATTCCCTTTCCGGATGCTGGCGCGTCGGACATTGGGATATGTGAACGGAGATTCCATCCAGGTGGGCCTGGAAGGAGCCTTCGACCATGTCCTCCGGGGAGAGGAAGGCACCCAGCTAATGTACAAGGTCGGTGGCGGCATGTGGATTCCGCTGGAGAACCTGGCGACCATCCAACCCATGGCCGGCCGCGATCTGGTGACGACCCTGGATGTCAACCTCCAGGAAATCGTGGAAAGCGCCCTCGCCAGGGCCGTCGTCCGGCATCAGGCGAAATACGGGACGGCTGTGCTGATGGAAGTCAGCACCGGTGCCATCCGGGCTGTCGCCAATCTGGGCTGGACCCGCCAGGGCAAGTTGACGGAGACCTTCAACTACGCTGTCGGCGCAGCGACGGAGCCGGGTTCCACCTTCAAGCTCGCCGCCATGCTCGCCCTCCTGGAGGATGGGCATGTGGAGCCGGAGGACAGCATCGACCTTGAACAGGGCCGGACGCTGTTCTTCGATGCGGAAATGCAGGATGCATATCCGCACACCCTGAACAAGGTGCCGGTGATACGGGCCTTCGGGATGTCCTCCAACGTGGGTATTTCCCGCCTGGTACAGCGTTATTATGGGGATCGGAACAATGCGGATGCTTTTCTGGACCGTATCCGGGACTTCTATCTCGACCTGCCGGTTGACATCGGAATCAGCGGCGAACCGAAGCCGTTTTTCAAACGCCCCAACAACGCCGAGGACCAATGGAGCGGCACCACGCTGCCTTGGATGGCCACCGGTTACGAACTGACCATCACCCCCCTGCAGCTGTTGGCATTCTACAATGCCTTGGCGAACGACGGGGAATATGTCAAACCGTTTCTGGTCAAGGAACTGCAGCAGTACGGCGAAACCGTCCAACGATTCCCGGTGACGGAAGTCAGGGGAAGGATAGCCTCCAGGGAGGCTGTCCGCACCGCCCGCCGGATGTTGGAGAGCGTGGTGGACAGCACGTGGGGAACCGCTCATTTCCTGCAATCCGACCATTACCGCTTTGCGGGAAAGACGGGCACCACGCAATTGGGTTACCAACGGCTGGAACGCAAGACTTCCGTCAAAGGATACCAGGCTTCCTTTGCAGGCTATTTCCCGGCGGAAAATCCGGTGTATTCCTGCATCGTCCTGATCAGCGAACCGCAGACCGCCGGATATTACGGCGGCCAGGTGGCGCTGCCTGTCTTCCGCGAAATCGCGGACAAGGCCATCGCCACCCGGTTGGAACTTTATCCGGTCGTCAACGAAAAGCAGCGCAGCGACATCCCGCAAGCCGTCGCATTGCCGAATTACGATGCCGGTTTCCTACCGGATATCCGCAAGGTGCTCCGCAAGCTACGGATCGATCCGGTGGACCGAAGCGATGGGGATTGGGGCGTCCTTCGGACGGCTCCGCCCGACACCCTGAAAATACTGAAGAGAATGACCTCCCCCAACCAGGTGCCGAACGTCATCGGCATGGGCTTGCGGGATGCATTGTACCTGCTGGAAAACAAAGGCTTGAAGGTAAAAGTGAACGGTAACTATGGCAAGGTGCTGCGACAGTCCGTACGACCTGGTACGCGCACCGCCAGACAGACCGTCACCATCGATTTGGGTTAACTGCACAAACGTCCTGACACCGACCGACCTCGTCGGTCAAGGTCGACGGACGACAAGTTCGACAGGCTGTGGAAAAACTGAGCGCCTTGCTGGAAGAGGTCTGGGCCCTGGAGGTCCTGGGCCCGGTGGATCCGGACGTGGAGGCCGTGACGCTGGACAGCCGTTCCGTTCGAACAGGCAGTCTCTTCGCTGCCCTGCGGGGGACCACCGCCGATGGGCATCGTTTCATCGGCCAAGCGGTCGCCAACGGTGCTACCGCCGTGATTTGTGAGGATATCCCGGCCCTCCCGGACCCCAACTGTACTTACGTGAAGGTCGCCGACAGCTCGGAGGCATTCGGCCGATTGGCCGCCCGGTTCTATGGTCACCCCTCCCGGGAATTGAAATTGGTAGGGGTCACCGGAACCAATGGAAAGACTACAACCGCCACGCTCCTCTACGAACTTTTTCTGTCGCTGGGCTACAAGGTAGGCCTGCTGTCGACAATCGAAAACAAAGTCAACCGATTCACCATAGCCTCCACCCACACCACCCCAGACGCAGGAGCCGTCAACTTACTGATACGACAAATGGTGGAGGCAGGCTGCGACTACGCTTTCATGGAGGTTAGCTCTCATGCCGCCGTCCAACGGCGTATCGCAGGACTTTGCTTTGCCGGTGGTATTTTCACGAATATCACCCATGACCACCTGGATTATCACAAGACATTCCAGGCATACATACAGGCAAAGAAAATGTTCTTTGACATGCTGCCCAAAGATGCTTTCGCGCTGGTCAACGGCGATGACAAGCGGGGGTCGGTCATGCTGCAGAATACTGCGGCGCGCACCTATTCCTATGCCTTGCTTCGACCCGCGGACTTTAAGGGGCGCTTGCTTGAGAACAACCTTTCCGGCCTGGTCCTCGATATCGACGGGGAAACAATCCATGCCCGTCTGGTCGGTGATTTCAATGCCTACAACCTGCTTGCCGCCTATGCGGCGGCAAGGTTGTTGGGCCAGCACAAATCGGAAGTGCTGCCGGCACTCAGCGGCCTCAAAGCTGCCGCCGGCAGATTCGATTGTGTGGCGGACCCCAGCGGACAAGTGACGGCCGTGGTGGATTACGCGCATACGCCGGACGCATTGGAAAAGGTGCTCGCCACCTTGCACCGTACCCGCAAGGGTGGAGGCCGCATCCTGACGGTTGTGGGTTGCGGAGGGGACCGCGACCGGTCCAAACGACCGCTTATGGCCAAAGTGGCCGCGGATTACAGCGACCTCGTCCTGCTGACCAGCGACAACCCAAGGTCAGAATCACCCGAATCCATCCTCGCGGAAATGGAAGCGGGCGTCCCGCCCTATGCCAGGCATCGGAAATTATCCATCCTACACCGGGCGGAAGCGATCCGAACAGCCTGCCAATTGGCCCGCTCCGGAGATGTCATCCTCGTCGCCGGCAAAGGCCACGAGAAATATCAGGAAATAATGGGGGTCAGGTATCCCTTCGACGACCTGGCCATTCTCCGGGAAACACTCAGGGGCATCGCCCCGCCCACTGGATTAGACAAATCATGAGAAAATATCCTCCGGAAACGGTTTCTTTGCCAGCCACGCCGCATATGGTCGTGTCAAGGTTCCGAAATGGTTTCATCTCCCGGGGATTGTCGGCCGAAACAGACACCGTGAGGCCCGGCGGGTACGGAGGACGCCGATGTCTGCCGGCCCGTTCCGGATAGTCTTGCCCAACTAACGCGCTCGGTCCGCTGACCAGCCCCGTGTCGCCCCGGGGGAGGTTCTACCGGCGGCAAGCCGCCCCGTCCAGTCCCGGATCCGTTTCGCCCGTACCGTTTTCATTCTCCGTCGAATGAACGGCGCTTCGCCGGAACCGGGGAGGAAAGGCTCCGGTCCGCCAAAACATCCGAATAAACGCGAAATATGCTATCCGAACTCTTCCAATGGCTAGACCGCCAGTATGACCTGCCCGGCGCCGGTCTGTGGAACTTCATCTCCTTCCGGGCGGGAGCCGGCATGGTGCTCTCCCTCTTCATCAGCATGATCTTCGGCAAGTCCGCCATCCGCTTCCTGCGTTCCCTGCAGATCGGTGAGGATATCCGGGATCTCGGGCTGGAAGGTCAACTTCAGAAGAAGGGTACGCCCACGATGGGTGGGATCATCATCATCATGGGAATCATTCTTCCGGTGTTGCTGGTCGCAGACCTCGACAATATGTACATCGTCATCCTTTTGCTGGTCACCAGCTGGATGGCTGTCATCGGATTTGTGGATGATTACATCAAAGTGTTCCGGAAGAACAAGGAAGGACTGAGCGGAAAGGCAAAGGTGCTCGGTCAGGTCGGTTGCGGACTGATCGTCGCCCTGGCCATGCTCCTGAGTGAGGACATCGTCGTTCGGATGGATCTGGAACGGGCTGAGAACGCCAATTACGAATTGGTCGGGAACCCGTACCTGGTACGGGACGCCGGCGGGGACATGGTCGAAGTGGTCAACACCAAGGCACTGGTGACCAATCTTCCGTTCTTCAAGGAGAACCTGATCGATTATTCCAGGATCCTTCCTTTGGACGGGGAATTGGCGGAGACGGTCAGTTGGGTCATCTTCGTCCTGCTGGTCATATTCGTCATCACCGCTGTCAGCAATGCGGCCAACCTGACGGACGGCCTGGACGGCCTGGCCACCGGTGTAAGCAGTATCGCCGTGACGACGCTGGGGGCTTTTGCCTACGTCAGCGGAAACGTGATACTTGCCGGCTATCTCAGCGTGCTCTACCTGCCAGGCGCAGGGGAAGTGTTCGTATATGCCGCCTGCTTTCTGGGGGCCTGCACCGGTTTCCTATGGTACAACGCCTACCCGGCCCAGGTATTCATGGGTGATACCGGCAGCCTGACCCTGGGCGGGGTCATTGCCGCCATGGCGCTCCTGTTGCGCAAGGAATGGCTGCTCCCGGTCTTGTGCGGAGTGTTCGTCGTGGAAAACCTGTCTGTTATCGTACAGGTGTCCTATTTCAAATATACCAAGCGGAAATACGGAACCGGCCGGCGAATTCTGCTGATGTCACCCCTTCATCATCATTATCAGAAAGCAGGCCTGCCGGAGGCCAAGATCGTGACCCGCTTCTGGATCGTCAGCATCCTGCTCGCGGTGGTGACCATCCTGACCCTGAAGGTCCGGTAGCCGGCTTCTGCCTGCTCCCCGCCCTTCGGAAACGACTTCGCAAAACATTCGTCACTATGAAAATCAGTATCCTGGGAGCCGGTGAGAGCGGACTGGGTGCCGCCTGTCTGGCAAAGGCGGAAGGACTGGATGTCCTGTTGTCGGATACCGGGACCATCGACGCCGACAGCCGGCAGTTCCTGACGGACCAGGGAATCCCATTCGAATCGGGACAACATACCTGGGAATTGATCAGCGAATCGGATGAGGTCGTGAAAAGCCCGGGAATACCGGACTCGGCACCGTTGGTGGTACGGCTGCGAAACGCGGGCATTCCGGTGATTTCCGATATCGAACTGGCCGGCCGGTATACATCTGCCCGGATCGTCGCCATCACCGGTAGCAACGGCAAGACCACTACCACGCGGTTGACACATCACCTGCTCGCTTCCGCCGGCTTGTCGGTTTCCATCGGCGGAAATGTCGGAGTCAGCTTCGCCCGCAATGTACTGGACGGCCCCTATGATTACCATGTACTGGAACTCAGCAGTTTCCAACTCGATGGAATCGACCGTTTCCGACCCCATATTGCTGTCCTGCTCAACATAACCCCGGACCATCTGGACAGGTACGATTATCAAATGGAACGTTACGTCCGCTCCAAGTTCCGCATCGGCATGAACCAACAGGAAGGTGACCTGCTGGTTTACAATGCGGACGACGCCAATATCCGCCGATTTCTGGCACAGGTTCCTCAGCGGCAGCGATGCCTGCCGGTACCAGGTCGCTACACAGGAAAGGATTGGCTGGAAGTCGGTCCGGTAGGAGACCAGGGCCCTGGCCGCTTCGATATGCGCAGGTGCGCGCTCAAAGGGCAGCATAATTTCCTGAACGCAGCCTGTGCCATACAGGTCGCCCGGGAATTGGGTGTCGCTGCATCGGTCATCCAATCGGCGCTGGATACTTTCGTCAACGATCCGCACCGGATGGAGAAGTTGGCTGTGTCCGGTGACGTCACCTGGGTGAATGACAGCAAGGCCACCAATGTGGACAGTGTCTTTTATGCGTTGCAGGCGATGGAAACACCGGTCGTCTGGCTGGCGGGCGGAACGGACAAGGGAAACGATTACAGCCCGCTGTTCGACCTGGCCAGGCAGAAAGTCCGGACTTTGATATGCATCGGTGTGGATAATCGCAAACTGGCGGAGGCTTTCCGGCCTCACTTGCCGGACATCCGCGAGGCAGAGAGTGCGGCGGAGGCCGTCCGGTTGGCCAAAGACGCCGCACAACCGGGCGATACCGTGCTGCTCAGCCCGGCATGCGCCAGCTTCGACCGCTTCCGCAATTACATGGACCGCGGGGAGCAGTTCAAGACGGCTGTGCGGCAGCTGTTGCGATAGCACGTATCCGGTTGCCTCACAGCACCGGGAACCAGGAAAAAAAGAACGACCGGACAGGTATTATCCACCCGGTACGAACAAACGACAATCATGAGTCTAGGTGCCAGGATTTACGCCGAACTGAGAGGTGACCGTGTCATATGGATGATACTGGCACTTCTTTCGATTTTCTCCATCCTGGCCGTTTACAGCAGCACCGGAACGATTGCGTACAAGCTGAGCGGAGGCAACACGACCGGATACCTGGTCAAGCATATTCTCATTCTCGGATTCGGTCTGTTCCTCGCCTACCTTGCCTACCTGACCCCCTACATGCGATTCATGAAACTGGCGCCCTGGTTGTGGCTCATCGCTGTCGGACTGTTGGTCTACACGCTCCTGTTCGGAGTGGAGATAAACTATGCGCGGCGCTGGATCCGGATTCCGTTCGTCGGACTGACTTTCCAGACCTCCGATTTCGCCAAATTGGCGCTTATACTCGTGGTGGCGCGTGAAATCACCCGGCACAAGGATTATATCAAGGATTTCAACAAGGCTTTCATGCCCATCATCATGCCGATCATCATCATGTGCGGTTTGATAGCCCCTTCCGACCTGAGCACGGCCCTGGTGTTGTTCGTGACTTGTTTCACCATGATGTTCGTCGGTCGGGTGGATATGAAATATCTGGGCTTGCTGCTGCTGTTGTGGGTTGTCCTGTTCGCCGCCCTGATCGTGGTTTGGAAATTCGCGCCGGAAATGGTGCGGGTGGATACCTGGACCACCAGGATATCGGAATTCATGGAGGACCGGCAGGAAGGCAGTTTTCAAAACCAGCAGGCCAAGATCGCCATTGCGAACGGTGAAATTCTCGGCAAGGGGCCCGGCAACAGTATCCAACGCAACTACCTGCCGACCCCTTATGCGGATTTCATATATGCTGTCTTCTGCGAGGAATACGGCCTGGTCGGCGCTTTTCTGTTGCTGAGTTTGTATGTGTTGTTGTTTTTCCGGGTCACCCGCCTGGTCACCATCAGCGAGAAGTCGTTCGGTGCCATGGTCGCCGTCGGCCTGGCATTGAATATCGTGATACAGGCTTTGGCGAACATGGCCATTGCCGTCCATTTGGTGCCGGTAGGCGGTCTTACGCTGCCGATGGTCAGCTGGGGAGGGACGTCTGTGCTGTTCTCCTGTCTATTTTTTGGTATCATCCTGAGCGTCAGTCGCTATATCGAGGCGATATCGGAAAGGCAGCAGCCGGCGGACGTACAACAGCCAGGGGGTGGACCGATAAGGTCCCAACCGGTCGGGAACAATTGAGCGGCCAGGGCCGCCAGCAATAGCATCGATTATGCAGGACAAACTGAGGGTCATCATCTCCGGTGGAGGAACGGGCGGGCATGTATTCCCGGCCATCGCCATTGCGGATGCCATCCGGGCCATCGTACCGGAATCGGTGTTCCTTTTCGTGGGGGCGGCCGGCCGGATGGAGATGGAACGGGTTCCTGCCGCCGGGTACGAGATCGTCGGTCTGTGGATCAGTGGTTTCCAGCGCTCCCTGACCTGGCGGAACCTGCTGTTCCCGGTGAAACTGCTCCACAGTTGGTGGGCTGCCCGCCGAATTGTCCGACGGTTCCGACCGTCTTTGGTGATCGGGGTGGGAGGATATGCCTCCGGTCCGGTCCTGCGGGCTGGGATTGCCGCCGGCGTGCCATCAGTGCTGCAGGAACAGAATTCCTTTCCAGGTGTCACCAACCGGATCCTCGCCCGCAAGGCGGACCTGGTCTGTGTGGCTTACGAAGGGATGGAGCGGTATTTCGCAGCCCGGAAGATAAGGCTTACCGGAAATCCCATCCGGGCGGCCTTGCTCTCGGACCTGGCGTCCAAAAGGTCGGAAGCCTTCCGACATTTCGAGCTGGATCCTTCCAGGAGGACGGTCTTCCTGTTCGGGGGAAGCCTGGGCGCCCGGAGCATGAACGAGGCGATGGCCAACGGGGAAGCATTATTGGCGCAGCATCCGGATGTGCAGGTCATCTGGCAATGCGGAAAATCCGGATACGACCGCTTTGCCGCGACCGGAACCGCCCGGCTGGGAAATATCCGATTGCACGCCTTCATCGATCGGATGGACCTGGCATATGCCGCTGCAGATGTGGTGGTTGCTCGGGCAGGTGCGCTTAGCATCAGCGAACTCTGTCTGGTCGGAAAGCCGGCGGTACTGGTTCCTTCGCCATATGTGGCGGAAGACCACCAGACCAAGAACGCCCAAGCGCTGGTAGACAAGGGGGCTGCCCTGCTGGTGCCGGATGCAGCCGCTGCTGCCTCCCTGTTGCCGACCGTCCTGTCCCTGCTTCCGGATATCCGGAAGCAGGCCGATCTGGGCGAAAGGATCCGGATGATGTCCAGGCCGGATGCCGCCCGAGAAATCGCGGCTGCGGCCATAGAACTGGCCCGAACGAAAGGAAAACGGTAACTGACCACCGGCGGCTGTCATCCTGCCCGGATCACAATCCCGCCGCAAACACCCCTTCGAATAAAGGGGCGGAGGTTCACATCGGAATCTATGGAACTGACTGACATAAGAAAGGTGTATTTCCTCGGAATCGGCGGCATCGGCATGAGCGCCCTGGCCCGGTATTTCCTTTCCCTCGGCTGTACGGTCCATGGCTACGACCGTACCCGGACGCCGTTGACGGCGGCCCTGGAGGACTCGGGAGCCGTGGTACACTATGGAGCGGCGGCGGTCTCCCTGATTCCTGCGGAGTTGGACCTGGCGGTCTGGACACCGGCGATCCCGGTCGATTTCGAAGAGTTGGTTTTCCTGCAGAACGGACCGGTGCCTCTGATGAAGCGGGCTGCCGTGCTCGGACTGATTTCCCGGAGCCACCGCACCATCGCGGTGGCCGGGACACACGGGAAGACGACCACCTCCGCTATGATCACTCACCTTTTGCGATGCGGAGGGGTGGATTGCACCGCCTTTCTCGGCGGTATCGCCAAGAACCTGGGATCCAATTACGTCGGTGGCGACAGCGAATGGGTTGTGGTGGAGGCGGATGAGTTCGACCGCAGCTTTCTTCATCTGAGCCCCGCTGTGGCCGTCCTGCTCAGCATGGATCCGGACCACCTGGACATCTACGGGGATGCCGCTGCGATCGAAGATTCCGGATACCGGGAATTTGTCCGTCGCCTGGAACCGGGCGGCCGGCTCTTCCTCAACCGGAAGGTGTCCGACCGCTTCGCCGGTCAGTCCTGTTTCTCCTTCGGTCTGGAAGCCGGCGACGGCCATGCATGCTATATCCGGGTGGAAGCGGGTCTCTTCCGCTTCGATTATGTCGATGACCGTGTTCCGGCAAACTCGATGAAAGATTTGGAACTTGCCATGCCGGGCCGGCACAACGTGGAAAACGCCACGGCAGCCATCGCCGTGGCCCAATCGGTCGGCATATCGGAAAAGGCCATACGGGAAGGTCTGCGGACATTCCAGGGCATTCAACGGCGTTTCGAGTTCGTCTATCGGGATGCGACCAGGATATTCCTGGATGACTATGCCCATCATCCCACGGAAATCAGGGCAGCGGTGCAGGCTGCCAGGGAACTGTTCCCGGGCCGTCGGCTCACCGGGGTATTCCAGCCGCATCTGTACTCCAGAACCCGGGATTTTCTCGACGGTTTTGCGGAGGCGTTGTCGGACCTCGACGAGATATGGCTGCTGGATATTTATCCGGCGCGGGAAAAGCCCCTGCCGGGCATCACCTCCGCCTTGATTTTTGACAAAATCGAAAAGGCGGACAAATTTCTGCTGCGAAAGGAGGATGTCCTGTCCATGTTGGCCATCCGACCGACCGATGTGCTGATGACCATCGGCGCAGGGGACATAGACACCCTGGTGTCCCCCATTCGGCAGTGGATGGAACAGACAACGGCCGGACCAGCCGGTAACGGCAAGCGGCCGGCGGAATCCACCGGTACGATCGGATAAATCATGCTGATAGGAATAGAACATACCCGGCGGTCGCTCAGGCGGCTCATATGGACAGGTGGCCTGCTCCTGACGGTCCTGCTCATCGTAGCCGCCGTATCGAGGAAAAAGGAGCTGCCGGTCCGGGCGACCATTGTGAAGGTGAAGCCCTTGGCGGACGGAGCCCTGCTGATAGACAGCGCCGATGTGATACGGCTCGTGCGAAAGAGCACGGGGGCGACATTGGACGAACTTCGCTCCGACCTGATCGATGAGGACAGCATCGAACGGGCACTGGAGGATGATCCGCTGGTAAGGAATGCGGAGGTGGCGCTCCTCGCCAACAGCACCGTTCGGATCAGCGTGGAACAAAGGGTTCCCCTGGTCCGGATCATCGACAAGTCAGGTGTGCAGTATTATCTCGATACGGAAGGCGTCCGTATGCCACTGTCCAGGCATGTCACGGCCCGTACGCTTGTTGCAACCGGCCAGATACCAGGGTATACACCGGATTATCTCGATCGGGAGGGGAGGCATCCCTTGCAGGATCTGTTCCGCCTGACGCAGTTCCTCGTAGCGGACCCTTTCTGGAACGCGATGATAGAACAGGTGCATCTGAATGGGAAAGGGGAATGGCTGCTTGTTCCGAAGGTTGGGGACCAGGTGGTCGTGTTCGGCCGATGGGATGCCGATGCCGAGGAAAAATTCAACCGCCTCCTGGTGTTCTACCAAGAGGCGATGTCCAGGGAAGGATGGTGGAAATACCGGTCCGTAGACCTGCGTTTCCGTGGGCAGGTCGTCTGTCAACGCCGTTGAGCCGGGGACACACCGTCCGGGACATTTAATACGAAGAAACACACGAACACTTACTTAAGCGAAAAAAACTGAATCATGAATTTTCCGAATGTTTCCAAACAGCGAGTGGTTGTAGCGGTGGATATCGGCACAACGAAGGTCTGTGCCATCGCAGGACTGCAAAACAAACATGGACGGTTGGAGGTCATGGGTGTGGGCAAGGTGGAAAGTGACGGGGTTATGCGCGGGGTGGTGAGCAACATTGAAAAAACAGTGCGTGCCATCACCGATGCGGTAGCCATTGCCCAAAGGGCAGCCGGCATCACCTTCGACAACGCCCATGTCGGCATCGCCGGCCAGCACATCAAGAGCCTGCAGCACCGGGGATTGCTCACCCGGGACAACAACCTCACGGAAATAAGCCGGCAGGACATCGACAAGCTGATCAATGACATGTATCGGCTGGTATTGCCCCCTGGTGACAAGATCATCCATGTCCTTCCCCAGGAATACACCGTAGACGACGAACAGGGTATCATAGATCCTATCGGAATGAGCGGAATCCGGCTGGAGGCGAATTTCCATATCATCACCGGCCAGATCACCGCCACTCAAAACATTGTGAAATGTGTGGAAAGGGCTGGCCTGCGGGTGGCTAGCCTGACCCTCGAACCGATCGCAAGCGCTTCCGCCGTCCTGTCTGACGAGGAGAAGGAGGCGGGCGTGGCATTGGTGGACATCGGTGGCGGAACCACCGACATCACCATCTTCAAGGACAACATCATCCGCCATACGGCCGTCATCCCCTTCGGAGGCGGGGTCATCACCAAGGATATCAAGGAAGGTTGCAACGTGATGCAGAACCAGGCGGAAAAACTAAAGGTCAAGTTCGGTGCGGCCCTGGCGGATGAGGTTTATGACAATCGAATCATCACCATACCCGGTCTGAAGGGACGGGAGCATAAGGAAATCTCTGAAAAGAACCTGGCGCGCATCATTCAGGCCCGCATGGAGGAAGTCCTGGATTATGTGGTTTGGGAAATCCGTCGCAGCGGCTACGAAGGCAAACTGATTGGCGGCATCGTCCTGACAGGTGGTGGTGCCCTCCTGAACCATATAGAAAAACTGACGGAATACCACACCGGCATGAGCACCCGTATCGGGACGCCCGTGGAACAACTGGCCCATGGCTACAGCGAACAACTCCAGAGCCCGGTCTTCTCAACCGCCATCGGCCTGCTGATGAAAGGAATCCAGGAGGTGGAGTCGGAAGCGACCAGTCCGGTCGAAGACCAGCAAGCACCTGAAAAACAAGCGCCCCAAGCTCCATCGGAACCGGAGCTGGTGCAGCAGCAGGAAGGCGCCGGTTTCCTCGACAAATTGTTCCAGAAAACCAAAGAGTGGTTTCAATCCGAACCGGATGCCGAATTCTGAACATCTTTCTTGATATTTGTGCAAAATAAGCAGTTATGATATTTAAACTAATAGACGAAAAAAAAGACGCCCCGATCATCAAGGTCATCGGGGTCGGCGGGGGCGGTAGCAATGCCGTCAACCACATGTTCCGACAAGGGATCGTCGGGGTGGACTTCGCCATCTGCAATACAGACAAGCAGGCGATGGAACAAAGCCCCGTGCCCACCAAAATCCAACTCGGCCCCACCCTCACCGAGGGCAGGGGCGCCGGTTCCAAACCCGCCATCGGCAAACTGTCCGCAGAAGAAAGTATCGAAGAGGTACGTAACTATCTCACCAACAATTGCAAGATGCTCTTCATCACAGCCGGTATGGGTGGAGGTACCGGCACCGGAGCAGCCCCGATCATCGCCAAGACCGCCCAGGAAATGGATATCCTGACGGTCGGTATCGTGACGCTCCCCTTCACTTTCGAAGGTAACAAACGCGTTCACCAAGGCTTCGACGGGTTGGACGAACTCAAGAAATATGTAGATACCATCATCGTCATCTCCAATGACAAACTGAAGGCCATCCACGGCAATCTCACCATTTCCCAGGCCTTCGCCCAAGCGGATAACATCCTGACCACCGCCGCCAAAGGAATCGCGGAAATCATCACCGTTCCCGGCTATGTCAACGTCGACTTCGAGGATGTCAACACGGTCATGCGCAGCTCCGGGGTCGCCATCATGGGTACCGCCGTGGCGGAAGGTGACAACCGCGCCAAAAGAGCCGTCGATGAAGCACTCAATTCCCCCCTGCTCGAAGATAACAATATCAACGGTGCCCAACACATCCTCATCAACATCACCTCCGGTAAGAAAGAGGTGACCATGGAGGAAATCTTCGAGATCACGGAATTTGTTCAGGAGGAAGCAGGCCAGGGTACCAACCTCATCTGGGGTAACTGCTACGAGGAATCCCTCGGGGACAAACTCAGCGTCACCATCATCGCCACCGGCTTCGAAAGACGTTCCGAATCCACTTCCATCACTAGCTCGCAACCCGCTTCCAACGCCCGCCCTGTCAAGGTCTCGCTGGATGATGATTCGGACCTCCCCGCCAGCCGGGCAACTTCCGCTACGGATATACCAGCCCATCCCCATGACGCCAACGTGGTCGATTTTCCGGAAATCAATCAAAAATTCAACAAGTACAGCCGTTTTCACCGGGAAGAACCGTATATTCGTGACGGGTTTCAACAGGATGGCAAGGATCGGAACAGCAGACAGGAACCTTCCCCTCGGGCAAAAACTCCCTCTCATTTAACTGGAATTAAGCCTAAGCTGAACAACCCCCAGGTCATTAGTGAATTAGAAAACGAACCGGCCTATCTCCGCAGAGGCGTACGATTGGATGATGTGCCAGACTCCGATGAAATCGGCCACTCGAATTGGTCTGTTTCCAATCGGAAAGGAGAACCGCAGTTCAAGGAAGGTAACGGCTACCTCCACGACAATGTCGATTGATGCCGCCTTCCCACCTAATTACGGCTTTATTAGTTTCTAGCCATCATAACTTGCTAAGCAATGTCCAAGGCCTGGAGTCCACAAGACCCCAGGCTTTTTTTGTCAGCCCAACCGACAAGTCTCCGCATCGGAACCGGACTTCCTACACAACCGACGATGACGAAGGGGCGGATGCATACGCATCCGCCCCTTCGTCTTCATCGGTCGCAATTGCGACGCCCCGGGTGTTATGTTACGGCATCGGCCACCCTCAGCGAACCACCTGTATTTTTCGGAATGCGCGCAGGTTGCCGCTTGCGTCCGTAATGACCACGAGATGGCCGCCCGGTGCAAGCCCGGAAAGCGGATAAGTCGACCGACCTTCCGCCAGTGGCTGCCGGAGGACCTCTTTGCCCGACAGGTCCAGGAGCGACAACCGGTCGCCAGCCTTTCCTTCAGGGAAAAAAACCGTCAGTTCCGACCTGGCAGGATTCGGAAATACTTCCAAAATCGACGCCGGCGAGGATGTTCCACGTTCAGCTGTGATGACATCCCGGAGCCATGATACCAGTTTGATGGCGCCGGAAGGGTCGGATTCGACCTGCACCAGCGGGAACCCCAGCCCGCCCTGGTTGGTCCACCAGTTATAATAAACCACGGTGTCCTTCTCCGAGGCCTGCAAGGGGAACCAGATGCCGCCGGACAGGATGTAGACGGAATCCACTCCGCTCTCGGTTTCCCGCGCGCGAAGGGTCTCATACTCGCCCGCCGGTGTCTTCAGGTTGCCATAGGCATCGTAGACAACCTCGCGGATTGTATGACTCCGCAGCCGGAGGCTGTCGAACGTGGATCCGATGACACTGCCCGGAACCTGGATCGTAGACCGCACCGATTCCGTAAAGCCGGCATCCCAAACGGCTGGAAAGGCCAGGATGGTCTGCTGCGGATCGAATGTGAGGGAGCCCTCCACGGTGAAGGTCTGGTACAGCAGTTTGCCCGTGATACCCAGAAGCTGCAGCTGGTTGTCTTCCTTCCGAAGATAGACGAACAGGTCGTTGTTCCGGCGGACGGCAATGTCCGCATCCGGATAAATGTCGGAGAAGGGCGTGCCCGCCGGGACCAAGGCGGTCAACGTGTCGCTGGACTGGTCTTTCAGGGCGCTGAAATCCCAAGTCTGCTGACCCGGTCCTCCCGGTTGGATACTGGAGTCCGGGAAGGAATCCCTGCTCTGGAAACCTTGGAGACCGATCGGGTCGATGTCACTGGCCAAGATGCTTATCTGGCCGGTTGCTGTCTGCAACCCGCCGAGCCAGCAGGCCGTCAATCCTGTAAGGATGAATAAGGTTCTTCCGTTAATGATGGTCATGATGCCGCTATTGCAGTTTTGATTGGTTGTTTTTTTCTCGCCCCGGCGCTTTCGGACAGAATTCCATGGAATTGCCACAGCGCCGGAAACCAAAGATACCCGCCAGCCGCACCCCCGCCGTCTTGCCTTTGTTGGTTTTGTCGGACAAAAGACCATTTGTACGGCGTTTGTACTGGCCGGAATCGGCGGATGCCGTTGAACGTTCGATGCTCAGCGTCGGTACAGGGTGAACAGCGGTACATCCACGCCAAGTCCAAAGAAGTATCGACTGGTTCGGACAGATGCCTGCCGCCCCGCTATGTCCACGAACTGGGGTCCGCCTTGCCAGCCCGCTCCGAGGTAAAAGGGTGTTCTCCGGATGTTGTAATGAAGCTGGAAGCTGGGCTTGAATACGTTCTTGACCGTCAGGGAGGTTTCCGCTTCTCCGCCTTCCTGGTGCGAAAAGTCGAGGGCGGCGCCCAGGTCCAGCATCGACAGGTATGCGGAAAAGGAGTGCGGCTTTTCCACTGTGCCCACCCGCAGGCTGAAGTTCACACCGACGGGTATGGTGGGCACCAGTCTGGTGATTGTTTCCTTTTGCCCAAGGATGGATCCGGACCAGGTTTCGTACACGGCATTGGCACCCAGATAGGCGTTGATGCCGGCGGACAGCCTTGCGGTTCTTTTGATGCGGGAACTGCCGGGCGGATCCGCCACCTCGTCGAGCAGGGCCTCCACCTGGGCGGTTTCCGTAGCTTCCAGCAACCCGCCAACAAAGGGACCATAACGCTCCAGGAATACAGCCGCAGGTCCGGGCGGGGATCCTGCGTCCTGTTTGGTCTCTTCCAACAAGCGGACCAGGCTCCCTAGGGAAGTGATGGCGCGGCCGTGGTCGCGGATGTGGCAGTAATAAACGAAATGGGTCAGGTGCCTGGAGAGCGCCGGGAAACGGTCCATAGGGCCTGGATAGGCTTCCAGGACGGATTGGTATTCCTCCGGAAACGCGGTCGGTAGCAAAGGTGTCTCCAGGATACGTTGCAGGACATTGAACGTGAAGAATACCTTTCCGAAGGTTGCTGCGTAGGCGGATGACCGGATGGAATCCGGCAACAGACCACCTGACAGGAGCGGCAGGTCCTGAACCGTTGTCAGCAGGATGTCTTCCAGACCCGTTGGAGACAGATGAGCGGGTCCCCGGCCATTCCGCCACCTTTGCAGCAGCAGGCCGACCACCAGGTCCCGGCTTGGCGGATCTTGCAGCAAGCTGCTGAAAACATCCAGGTCCGGCGTCCGGTTTGTCGTGTCTGCCTGCAGAAAGAACAACAGGTCGGATGCCAGACGGGTGACTTGCAGGAGCGGCGTGGACAGCTGTCGGCGCATGGAGAGGGTCGGTGCGCCGGCCTGCTCCAACAATGACAGCTGGCCCCTCACCCGTTCCGTGACAATGGCCAGCGCCGCGATTTTTTCCCGGACACGAGACATGGACAGGGAATCGGACTGTATGCCTTTGCGGTCCTCCGGAAGGTAGTCCGGGATGGACGGGAATTGCTGCCGCAGGGACGCCTCCAGGGTCTCCAGTCTCCGAATGACGCCGCCGAGGTGCGCCTCCAGGGCTTCCGTGACCAGCTGGTTTCGGACGTCGGGGTCGTATTCCTCCTCTGTCAGGAAGGCATCCCGCAGGTCGGACAAGGTCTCCCTGCCGGTCAGGTTCAGCAAGGCGGCGAAGCGGAGCTCGTCATAGGCGGACAAGGATCCGCATGCTGCCCGCCAATGGTCCCGGGTCTGTTCCACCTGCCGGCGGGTGGCCAGTATGTGGTCCTGTAGGCCGGGCGGACGACGGGATGCCTGTGCGGCCCATTCCTCCACGGCTTGGTGGTAGCGGGACAAATCGGACAGCCATCGGCCGAACAGGTCGTCCAGTGCCGGCCTGCCATAGGCTTCCCCGCCGATGTTCTGCAACAGTTCCAGCCCGACCGCCCGCATTGTGCGGGGTGTCCAGTCTTTTCCGAAGAACTGGTCATATCCTTCCAGGGTGTTGTAGGCGAGCACTTCCGCCGGATCGAAGGCACCTTGCAGCAGCTGAGGCAGGAAGGAGCGGTCGAAACCTTCGTTTTTTTCACCCCAGACCGCTCCGAACTGGTAAAGGCTGCCGTCGAGGTAATCCTGTGGCAAGGGGGGAGGCGTCCGGGGTTCTTTTTCTGATACGGTCATGAGCACATGCAGGACCCGGCTGTTGATCTCGTCCTCCAGTTTGACAAGTGTGCCGTAGATGTCGACGACCCTCTCTTGCAACGACGTTGCCAAGGAGACCAGGTCGGACAGGGCGGCGGGATCGCTTTCCAGGCTGCCGGCCAGCAGGAGGTTGCTGGCTTTGGTTTGTTCCGCGTAGAGGTCATACAAGAGCCGGTGGGCACCAGCGGCGGCATCCGCCGGGTCGGAACCGGTCTGCAGTTGACCGAGCACGGCGTAGACCGTCAAAAGCTGGTAAGCCTGTGAATCAAGGGGCGCTTTCAGTCCGCAGGAATCCGACAGCAGGAGCGTCGGCAGTCGGAAAGGCAGGGTTTCCAGATCCTGGAGGAAAGTCCCTTGCAATTGGGCAAGGAATGCATGGCTCAGCAGCTGGTCGGCCCGGTGGAATGTTTGGGTCACCGCAGGAAACCAGCAAGGCAATCGGCGGACATCCTGGTTCGCAAGTTGGTCCAGGAAGTTGATGGCGACTTCTTCCCGGGCTCTTTTCAGGATGAAATCAGCGGTGGCTTGCAGGATGACCGTTTGGGTGACCGGAACACCCGCCCGGATACGGGGGATGGCATCCGAAGCGCTTCGCCGGAGGTATTGTCCGGAATTTTTGGCAGGAGTCTGGTATCTCCTCAGCAACCGGGTGGCGGACAGGTACGCCGCCGGCGGAGCGGCCACGCCCCCGGTGTTGGCGGAGACCCCGGGTCTTGCCGTCGTCACCGGCGGAGCGCCCGCAGCAGGTCCCAGCAGGCTGTCCCAAGGCAATCCGGCCAGCTGGGCCAGGTACGGATTGGTACCGAGGTCGCGGAACCGTTGCCGGCGGGACCGCGCATGGCCGTGGATTGTGCTTTCCGCTCCGGTGTAGTGATGGAGCAGCTGCAACAATTTGTCGGCGGCCACGATACGGTCCTCCTGATCCGGCAACAGCGGAAGCGCATCGGTCACGACCAGGATCTGCCGGATGTCTTCCGCCAGTCGCTGTCCCTCGGACCCGAATGGAAAGAGGATTGACACGGTCAGACAAAACAGCGGAAAATGCTTGTTTGGCATCGTTTCTTCAGCTTTAGCATTGGTATGGGGATCGGGCAGGAATGCTGGCGCGCACGTTGTCAGACATCCGGCGGGAGCCATTCGTCATCCGGCACCCCGAGATGGTATCGGTCGACCAAGCTGGACAACAACCGTAATTTTTCCAGCAATGCTTGGGCGGGCAGGGGAGGATCCATGGACCTTTCGACGTATTCCAGGTTGTTCAGCTGGGTCTGCCTAGCATCGACCTCCTGCGCCCACAGCGTGTTTTGGTAGCGTTGCATGGCAAAGGATACCGACTGCAGCGCCGGAAGGACTTCCGGATGGTCCTGCGTCCGGCTTCCGTCCGTCTGCAAATCCTGCAGGCGAACGGCAAGCAGGCGTTTGCAGCGAACCAGGCAATCGATCACCCTGAGGTTGAGCGTGCGGATCCTGGACCGTACCACCGTCTCACCGAGGAGGGCTGTCTGTAGCCGTAGCACAAGCTGTTGGAGCTCTTCCCGGAAAAGTTCCAGGTCCTGGCTGTCCAAGGCCTGAACCTGGGTCGCCAAATCGGTCAGGTCCGCTTCCGTGACCGTGACGGGTTGTTTCCAGAGCTGGGGATTGGACAGCATGGACAACCATCTGTCGATCCGGTCGGGCCATGCCGACCCGTCCATGGTGCCGCCCATGGACACCACCAGGTCCATCCGCTCCCGAATCCGGGGTATCACCGTTGCCGTCAGGATATCAAGCACATTCGTATCGGCCATATGTGAATGCTGGTTGTCGGCGGGGACTGCTTTGCCCGGACATCCTGACTGGTGGGCGGCATGCCCGTTCAATCCGTCCGAGACTGTGGTTGTTCCGCTTAAATGTAATGTTTTTGATGGTGTCCGACAATATTTTCCGCAGCGATTTTGAAAAGATAAGGCTCGGCGGGCTTTCCGTTGGAGCTTCGGGCGCAGGGCGGAGACAATTCAGCCGGAAGGCAGGCGGCCGGTCTGCACGGTATAGTCGGTAAGGAGATCCGGGCGCTTATTTGTGCCGGCCTCACAAAAATGCATCGGTTCGCCGTACTTTTGCGCCCTTATGGAGAAGCGAGGAGCATCAGCCGGCCGTGATTGGCAGGCAACGGTCGAGGGTCAGCTCATCCTGGACTCGCTGACGCCTGTCGAGACGGACCGGATGTTGGCCGCCGGCTGGACCCGGTCGGGCAAGCTGGCCCGTACGTTCACCGGAATCCAATTGTACGGGCATTGGTACGATTGTGTCATGCTCCGTTTGCCACTTCGGGTGTTCTTCTGGAAAAAGCGGCTGCGTAAGCTGTTACGCAGGAACGAAGGGCGATTCCAGTGGGAGGTCCGACCTTATCTTTGCGGTGATGAGGAAAAGCGGTTGTTGTGGAGCCGATACAAAACCCAGGTACATGGATGGGTGGACCCACCGGAAATCGACCTTCACTTGTTCCGGGGGATTGCACCGGAAAACTTCCGGACCCGGGAACTGATTATCCGGGATGGCGGTCGGTTGGTTGCCTTCAGTGTGTTCGACCAAGGGCTGCAGTCCATCGCTTCCCTGGAGGCGGCTTATGACCCCGAGTACCAGCGCTTCAGTCCCGGACTGTATTCCATGTTGCTGGAAATCCGCCACGCTCAAGCGGCGGGTATGGAACTCTATTACCCTGGGTTCCTGCCGAGGAACTATCCGGACACGATGTTCGAATACAAACTACGTCCCGGCAACCTGCATTTTTTTCGGGTAGCCGACCAAACCTGGCAACCGATGGAGTGCCTGCAGGAGGGGGATCTGTTGTTTCGCACGGTACTCGACAATCTTCGGTCCGCTTTGCCGGAAGTGGCTGCCGCCGGCTTTTCCGGAGCCTTGGTCGCCCTGCAGTCTCCTTGGACTACCGCCTTTCCCCGACCCGACATTGCGAACTTCCTGCTTTTTCTGGAAATGTATGCGCCGGATCGCCAAGACCGCTGGAAGTGGTTGCTCACCTGGGATCCCTTGGACCGACAATACCTTTTGTTTCCGTCTGTTCCCAATCCGAACCTGCCAACGAATATGACGGGTTCCGCCGGTTATCAGCATCCCAGACCCCGTGTCCTGCCTGTCGCTGGCTTTGCCCGGCCGGCTGCTTTGCATGATTGGTTGGCAGGGCAGTGACGTCCTTTTTCCGGGCTCGTGCCGGTCAACGCTTCCGCTTCCAAGACCAGCTTTTTCGATCCTTCTCCCACCTTTTCTCCCCAGGTCGTACGCTCTGCGTCGAATAGACGACCGAAAATATATTTTTATATGTTTAATTTGTCCTTCTGAAGACAATACAAACTTCGGAATAAAATTTTACGCCGGACTTTATTGGCCATATATAAGAACATTAAAATATTTCTTTATGCAAAGAAAGATAGGCAGGCCGCTTTGTTTTCAGTCGTTACGGAATGAAGTCATCCGGGGCTTGTTCCTTTGTCAGACAAAATAGTTCCAAGTGAAAAGGCGTTAGGATTGAACTATTTAGGAAGGCAATCGTTAACAAATTATTTGCGCCTTGCGATTCCTGCCGCCGAGTCGGCGAAGGTCGGTAAAATCGGTGGCCGGTCAGAAAATCCGTCCGGTGGAAACGATTCGAATGATGTCCCGACGCGTGCGTCGGCGGCACTGTCAGTACGGAAGTCCTTGATTGTCGCTGCCTTCCGGGTTCACCTATGTTCCGCCTTTGTTTCGGCGGACGGAGGTTGTCACCGGTCGCATCTGCGCGGTCATATCAGGTCCTTCAGGCGCCAGGGAGGTTCCACCAGTTGTTCGGAACCTTGTCGCCGGTTTGTTTGTTCACTTTGTTAAGTCAGTTCATCAAATCAATCCATACCAATGAGGGCTTTAGTCATTACTCAGTCCATCACCCGTCGGGATGCCAAGTCTTTGGAAAAATACATGACGGAGGTTTCCCGTTACGAGGTGTTGACCCCGGAACAGGAAGTCGATTTGTTCAGGAAATACAAGGATGGCGACCTCAACGCCTTCCAGCAGATTGTCAATTGCAACCTGAAGTTCGTCATCTCCGTCGCCAAACAATATCAGCATTGCGGGCTGACCTTGGGTGACCTGATCAACGAAGGAAACCTCGGGCTGCTCAAAGCGGCCGAACGGTTCGACGAAACAAAGGGTTTCAAATTCATCTCCTACGCCGTGTGGTGGATCCGCCAGAGCATTCTGCAGGCCGTCGGCGAGAAATCCCGCGAAATCAGAGTCCCCTTCAACCACCAGTCCAACCTCATGAAGGTGTTGCGTACCCGCGATGACCTGACCCAGCACCTGGAGCGCGAACCGACCATCGAGGAAATTGCCATCGCCCTCGACATGACCCTCGATTCCGTGGAGAAATGTTTGGAAACGAACAGCCGATGCAGCTCCCTCGATGCACCGGTATCGGAAGGGGAGGAAGCTGACCTGACTTACTTCATCGAGGACGAAGGGGTCCCGAAACCTGACAAGGCCGTCCAGCATGAATCTCTTCAGAAAGAGATTCAAATGCTGTTGCAAGACCTTCAACCGAATGAGGCGCAGGTGCTTTCCATGTACTACGGCATTGGCCAGGACCGCACCTACGGATTGGATGAGATCAGCGAGCTGCTGGGTGTCGGAAAGGAACGTGTCCGCCAAATCAAGTACAAAGGACTCAAGAAATTACAGGCCAAGATCAAGCGGCATGACCTGCATTTCAGCCTGAATTGACAAGACGGGCGGGAAGGACCCGGTCCTGATTCATCGCTTTCCTGTTCAAACCCGCCGATGTCTTCCTATCCACCGTCCTGATCGGGCGTGCCTGCAACATCTTGTTGTCGGCACGCCCGATTCATTACGACCAAATCGGAAGCATCCCTTGATAGGTTTTGCACGGGCTGTCATGGCCAGGGAGCAAGAACATGCAAGCGGCATTCACCCAGCCGAAGTGTGGAAGCATGCCAGGCCCTACGCCAGCATCCGGTATGCATCGAAAACCGCCGTACACAGGCTAAACCTTTTCCCCTTTTTCCTCGTTTCGCTTACCTTTGGCAGCCTTTTCAGCGAAGTTTTCATTCGTTGGGAAAAGGCGGAAACACACCCCGCGGAACCAGGCACTGGACATACACCTAACGCGTTTCAGCAGATGAAAAGAAAGGTCAAGGTATTCAAGTTCGGCGGAGCGTCTGTACGCGATGCCGCCGGTATCCGGAACGTGGCGGAAATCCTGCAGGGATACCGGGAGGAATCCATCGTCATCATCGTGTCCGCCATGGGCAAGACAACCGACCGCTTGGAACAGTTGGCCGCTGCCCATGCCGCCGGTCAAACGGACCAGGCTTGGAAACTACTGGCGGAAGTCCGGCAAGGGCATGACCAGGTCATGGGAGAATTGTTCGGTGGACATGGCCAGGTGTACGAGGAGGTGAACGATACCTTCGTCGCCATCGAATGGGTACTTGAGGACCCGCCGCACCCGAACTTCGATTTCCTGTACGACCAGATCGTCTCGATCGGGGAAGTCGTTTCCAGCCGGATTCTGGCAGCCTATCTCAATCGGGTCGGACTGCCGACCCGTTGGCTTGATGCACGGGATATCATCCGGACCGACGACATCTATCGGGAAGGATGGGTCCAGTGGGAGGAAACCCAGGAACATGCCGAATCCGCCGTGCCGCCGCTCCTGGATGCCGGGGGCTTTGTCCTGACACAGGGTTTCATCGGAAGCACCTCGGAGAATTTCACCACCACCTTGGGTCGGGAAGGCTCCGATTACACCGCCGCGATTTTCTCCTACTGCCTGGATGCCGACAGCATGACAATCTGGAAGGATGTCCCCGGCGTGCTGACCGGGGATCCCCGCATCTTCGACCATGTGACCAAATTGGACCGGCTAAGTTACCGGGAGGCCATCGAAATGACATATTACGGAGCGAAGGTCATCCATCCCAAGACCATCAAACCGCTCCAGAACAAAAGCATCCCCCTCTTTGTCAAGTCCTTCAAGGATCCGACAGGAGACGGCACTTACATCGGTCCGGATATCGACGACCTATATCCCCCGATGGTGGCGGTAGAACGCAACCAGGCCTTGCTGAACATCTCCACCCGGGATTTCTCCTTTGTGGCGGAGCATCACATGAGTTACCTTTTCAATAAGATCGCCGAATTCCGCCTGCAGGTCAACCTGATGCAGAACACGGCCATCAGTTTCGCCATTTGCGTCAATGATGTGGATGACAAGGTCTTCCGCTTCGCGCGAAGTATCGAGCGGGATTTCAAGGTGATGATAGACAACGAGGGGTTGGAGCTGATCACCGTGCGGCACTACACCCAGCCGGTGCTGGACATGTTGCGCCAGGGGAAGGTCATCCTGGTGGAGGAACGTACCCGCAACACGGTCCAGATGGTGGCCAAGGAGGTTCCACAGATGGTCCGTAAGCCAGGTTGAACGGTGTTGCGTCAGGACGGGACCGCCCCCGTCAGGGCTTGCCTTCCTTCCGTTGCCGCTCCCGCTGCATCATGTTGGGACCGGCGTCGAATCGATGTGATTTGTATACCTGGAACAATACAGGTTCCGCAGGAATGGGACGACTGTTGTTTCCTTCATCTATGTCAGCGGTTTCCTTCCATGGGTCCAGCCGGACGGATGTCGCCGGCCGGTCCTTGACAAAGGTTTGGGTGAAGGTCCTTTCATTCTTCCGCCAGATTTCCACCGGTATGCGCTCCGTCTCCGTGGAGCCGTCCGCATACGTCCATTCCAGGATGACCGGCATGACCAGGCCGCCCCGGTTGGTGAAGGAGATTTCGTAATATTGTTTCCCACCGAACAGCGTTTCTTTTTCAGCCGGCGTGTACAGCGAGTCATACAGGTGCAGGGTAGCCAGCTGAAGGCTGTCCGCGGTTTTCCATGGCTCGTGGAATGTGTAGAAGTCCTGCAGGGCGGTGTCCTGTTCGACCGGAAAGGGGTGGGCTTCCGTCCGGTAACGGTGTTGTGTAAGGGTTTGGAAAGGGGCATCCGTACGCTGGGGGATTTCTCTTTTGGTCGGTACCGGGTCGTTCTCCAGGTCGACCTGTTTCCAGGTGATGCTGTCCATGGAGATGTCCACCGGGTCGATTCCGAAGAACCAGCCGCGCCAGAACCAGTCCAGGTCCATACCGCTGGCATCCTCCATGGTTCTGAAAAAATCGGCCGGTGTCGGATGGCGGAAGGCCCAGCGGCGGCAATATTCGCGGAAAGCGAGGTCGAATCTTTCCCTTCCCAGTATGGTTTCGCGCAGGATGTTCAGGGCGGTGGCCGGCTTGCGGTAGGCGTTGCTGTAGTAGTCGACGATATTGTCGGAATGGGTCATGATCGGTTCGAGCATATCCGGTGGGAGGGACATGTAATCTACGATCAGGTGGGGCGGACCTTCGCCCGAATCGTAGCGGTTGTCCCATTCCTGTTCCGTGATGAACTGAAGGAAGGTGTTGATTCCTTCATCGAACCAGGCCCATTGCCGTTCGTCCGAGTTGATGATCATCGGGAAGTAATTGTGTCCGACTTCATGGAAGATGACCGTCAGGGCGGCGTTCTTGGTTTCCTCGCTGTAGGTGCCGTCCTTTTCCGCCCTGCCCGGGTTGAAGCTGATCATGGGGTATTCCATCCCGTTGCGGGCCTCCACCGATATGGCGACGGGATAGGGGTAGGGTAGGGCATACTTGCCATAGGTCGCGAGGGTGTGGGCGATGGCACGGGTGGAGAACCTGCGGTAGATGGGATAGGCCTCGCGGGGATAATAGCTCATGCACATGACCTGTTTGCCCGAGCCGTTGTCATAGGGCATGGCATCCCAGATGAACTTCCGGCTGGCGGTCCATGCGAAGTCGCGTACGTTGGAAGCCTTGAAGTGCCAGGTCTTGGTCTCCTGGCTGGCGGGCTTGCTTTCTCTGGCGGTGGCTTCCGACAGGGTGACGATCTCGACAGGCTCGGTGGCGTTGGCGGCGGATTTCCAGCGACGGAGTTCTTCGGCGCCCAGCACTTTGTTGTAATTCTGGCATGTTCCGGTCGCACCGACCGTGTAATCGGCGGGCAGGCTGATGCGGACGTCGAAATCACCGAAGTTCAGGGCGAACTCACCGGTTCCGGTGAATTGGTCCGTTTGCCAGCCCTTCGCATCGCTGAACACACAAAGCCGGGGATACCACTGGGTGATGGTGAAAAGATAGTTGCCGTCCTCCGGAAAGAACTCGTACCCGCCGCGGCCGAAGGTGAGGGTATTGATCCGATCCACCAGCTTGTATTGCCACTCGATGTGGAAGGTGAAGGATTTTCCTGGTTCCAGCGGGGTGGGAAGGGTGATGCGCATGACCGTTTGGTCGACGAAATATGGGAGCGGTGTATCTTTCCCATCGGTCACACGACGGATACGGTGGCCATAGCCGTCCAGGGTGGCCCATACCTGCAGCATCCGCATCGCGCGTTCATCCATGGTCTGGCGAAGGGCATGCGGATGGGCGTGGTGGAGGTCATTGTCGGCGGCGTGTTGGTTCTCATCCAGTTGCAACCATAGATAGCGCAAGGTCTGCGGGGATAGGTTGTGGTAGCGGACGGTTTCCTTCCCGTGCAGCTCCAGGGTCTGCGGATTCAGGCTGCATTCTATCTGATAATCGCAACGCTGTTGCCAATACGCCGGGCCGGGCGCCCCGTCCATGGAACGGTAGCTGTTGCCGTCGGGCAGCAGGGATCCCAATTGTTCGAAAGCGTATCCGTGGTTGCTTTTTTGCTGGGCGGACAATCCGGTCCACAGCAGGTTGGCCAGTAAGCTGGCGGCGAGGAGCTGGCGAATGTTTTTCATGATGCAGGAGCCTGCAGGTGGTGGGTGAGGGTTATTCGGTACATGGCCGGTCTGGCCGCACGGTGGGCACAGGTTGGCCGGAGGTTTGAAAAACCCGGGACGAACGCACAGGTCGTCTGGTACGGCGTTCATCCCGGGTCTCGCCGGGGGGCATGCCACTCGGGGCTGCTACTGGCCGGCTAATTTCAATCGTAGCGGCAGCTGCTGTTGTCTGCCTTGACGTAGTAAGGTTTGTAATTGCTGGCGGTGGTATCCATGCAGCCTTCCAGATTCAGCAAGCGGATGTTCCGGAAATGGACGGGATGGCTTTCGCTTTGCAGGGAAATCGTACCGCCGGTGACGGCCTGTCCGTCCGCCTTCACCGCCGGGTCGAAGCCGTTCACCACCGTACCGCCGATGACGGGACGGCTGTATTCCAGAACGACCTCCCCGTCGAGGATGTGTTGGATCAGGGAATCACCCAGGACCAGGAATTCCGCCTGCACCCATTGGTCGCCGTGATAGGTTTTCGAACGGGAATCGATGCAGTGCGTCTCCTCCAGTTCACCGTTGAGGACGACATGGGTGCCGGGCGTGCAGAGGTTCAAGGTATGCCGTTCGTCAGTGCCGTTGCCGCCGAGGAACTGCGCCTCGATGGAAATCGGGAAATCCTGGTCCTTTTGCATGGACGCGGCCGACTGGCCATGCAGCATGACACCGCTGTTCCGCAGGGCCCATCCTTCCCCGCCGGGGCATTGGTCGCCGACGAAGCGGTACTCCAGCTGCAGGCGGTAGTAGGAAAAGGGGGTTTGATAGAACAGGTGGCCATACCGTTGGCCGAAGTCGTCATATCCGGCGTACTGAACCTGGATCATACTATCGGCGACGACGAAGGTGTTCTGGTAATTGTCATTCAGTTCGTAACCCCTGATCTTCACATCCCAGCCGCTGAGGTCCGCGCCGTTGAACAGGGATTGCCAGTCTTCCGTTTCCAAGGGCGCTTCCGCCTGGACGGTGACACCCGCATCGGTGGCCGGGGCGGATTGACAGCCGGCCAGACAGGCGAGGCCGGCCGGTAGCAGCAGGGCTGCCAGGTGGAGGAGTGACTTGTTTTGCATGGTGCTCATTTTGTTTTGTCTGATTAGAAATTGGTTACGATTCAGGTGCCGTGACGGCGGCATTGCTCATCAGGAAAGCCTTGAGGAATTCGTCGATCTCCCCATCCAGCACATCGTCCGTCTGCGAAGTCTGGTAGCCGGTGCGATGGTCCTTGACCCGCCGGTCATCCAGTACGTAGCTCCGAATCTGGCTTCCCCATTCGTTCTTCATCTTGCCGGCCTCGATTTTTTCCTTCTCCGCCTTCTGCCTTTCCAGTTCCCGCTCGTACAGGCGGGATTTCAGCATCTGCATCGCCTTCTCCCGGTTCTGGATCTGGGAGCGTTCCTGTTGGCATTCCACCACGATGCCACTGGGCAAGTGCCGTACCCGCACGGCGCTCTCCGTCTTGTTCACGTGCTGACCGCCAGCACCGGAGGAGCGGAAGGTGTCCCACTCCAGGTCCGCCGGGTTGATCTCGACCGAGATCCGGTCATCCACCATCGGATGCACGAATACGGAGGCGAAGGATGTCATCCTTTTGCCTTGGGCATTGTACGGGCTGACGCGGACCAGACGGTGGACGCCGTTTTCCCCTTTCAGGAGTCCGAAGGCGTAATCTCCGTCAATTTCCAGTCCCACGGATTTGATACCGGCGGCATCCCCGGGTGTAAGCCAGAGTTGCGAAGCCTTGAAATCACTTTTTTCGGCCCACATGAGGTACATGCGCATGAGCATGGAGGCCCAGTCGCAGGCTTCCGTGCCACCGGCGCCGGCATTGATTTCCAGGACCGCACCAAGTTCGTCCTCCTGCTGGTTGAGGGTGGACCGGAACTCCACGTCGTCCAGGGCCTGTACGGCCTTGTCGTACTGAATGTCCACCTCCTCCTCCGTGGCTTCGCCGGCTTTATGGAATTCCAGCAGCACTTCGGCGTCACCGACTTTTTCCGCGATGTCCCGGTATTGCTGGACCCATTTCTTATGGGTCTTGATGGTCCGCAGGATACCCTGGGCTTTTTCCGCATCCGCCCAGAAATCCGGGTCGGCGGTCAGTTGCTCTTTCTCTTCGATGTCCAATAGTCGTCTGTCGACGTCAAAGATACCTCCCTAACGAAGCCAGGCGTTCCTTCAACGTCATGAGTTGTTCGCTGGTCATAACTTTTTTTTTGAGTGAGAAAATAAGGTGATACTGCCGGATTCATGTCCGGAGATGCTGGGTAAGCCACCCGTCCGCCTGGTTTTCGCCACCGGAAGAGGTCCGGTATGAAAACAACCGGGGCGGACGGGTGGTTCCGCCGCCGGTCAGGTCATTCGATGACCGTGACCAATTCCACATAAAATACCAGTTCCGCGTTCGGCGGAATGTCCGCACCGGCGCCGGTCTCACCATAACCCAGTTCGGAAGGGATGAACAGGACGGCCTTGTCCCCTTCCTTCAGCAGGGCGATACCTTCGTCCCATCCCTGGATGACCTGGCCCACGCCGAGGGTGAAAGGAATCGGGGTGCCCCGTTCGAAGGAATCGTCGAATTTCTTGCCGTTGGTGAGCATGCCATAGTACAGCACCTTGACGGGTTTGCCGGATACGGCCGGTTTTCCGGTTCCTTCCTCCATGATCATATACTTGAGGCCGGTATCGGTGGTGCGTATCTTGCTGTCCAGTGCCCCGGACGTATATTGGCCGGCCAGGGCCTGCATCATGGCATCCACTTCCGGTGCTCTTGCCGCAACGGCCTGCCGCTGCTCGGCGGCCTCGGCTTCCCGGGCGGATTGTTCCTGCATGAATGCGTCGGCTGATTTCACCTCCACCAGCACGATGTCATAGGCGAGTTTGCTGACGTTCTGCATTTCGGGGAACTGCTTCATTTCCTCGGTGATGGGCAGCAGCACTGTGACGCTGTCTCCAACGGACATCAGGGAAACGGCATCGGCGACGGGATCCGCGATGCCCGGTACCTTCTGTTCCGCGGGCATGCTGTCAAGGTTCGGCACTTCGAGGGTGTAGGTTCCCCGACCGGACATCCGGGTGCTGTTTATCAGGCTGTCGTCCTGCAGGACATAGATGTGGACGGAGGCATATTCGCCGGGAGATGGCTTCGGGCCTTTGCCGCCCGTGTGGTTGACAAGATCGTATCCGCTGGGAGTCTTGACAGGGGTGGCCTGTTTCTTACAGCCGGGAGAGACGGCGGTCAGCAGGAGCACCGCCAGGATAGCCGAAAAAAAATACTTCATGTTGGATGGATTGTGGATGATGCCGAAACCTGACTTGTGGTACCAGGGCAGGGAGCGGTGTTCAGAATTCGATTTGTGAGAGTTGTTCTTTGTATTCCGGCAGGATGGCCTTGAACTTCTTTAGGGTCGGCCGTAGTCCGATGAAGGAGTATCCGCCGGAGGCGTTCTTGTGGCCGCCCCCTTTGAAATATTTCCTGGCGATGTCCTGGACGGAAAAGTTGCCTTTCGACCGCAGGGAGATCTTGGTGATGGTGGGTTGTTCGTGGATGAAGATGGCCATGACGATGTGGCGCATCATCAGGAGGTAATTGACCAGTCCTTCCGTATCTCCACGGGAGATGCGGAATTTCTCGTAGTCCTGTTTTGTGAGGACGATGATGGCGGTGCGGAACTCGTCCAGCACTTCCATCCGGTTGTTGAGGACATGCCCCAGCAGGCGCAGGTGTTTTTCGTCCAGGCTATTGAAAACCAGGTTCTGGATGCGGGTGTCATCCACGCCGAGTTCGAGCAGGTGCGCAACCGTCCGGAACAATTTGGGGGAGGTGCCGTATTTGAACGAACCCGTGTCGGTGAGAATGCCGGTGAAGATGCACTCCGAAACGGTCCTGTTCAACCGGGACGTCTCCCCCAGGTGATGCACCAGGTCGTACACGAGTTCGCTCGTGGAGCTGGCGCTGACATCATGTAGGTCGAAATCGTAGAACGGATCGGGATGCAGGTGATGGTCTATCAGGACCTTCGGGCATTTCAGGTCTGCGATCTGTTCCCCCATCCGGTCGATGCGGTCGAGCGAGTTGAAATCCAGACAAAAGACCATGTCGGGTTTCTCCAAAGCGTGCCGCACCTCCTCCGGGTCGGAGTCATAGATGAGAATGTCGCCGCTGCCGGCCATCCAGTTGAGGAAAAGGGGAAAATCGGAAGGGACGGCGACCTTGACCGTATGTCCCAATTGTTCGAGGAAATGGCGCAAGGCCAGCGAAGACCCGATGGCGTCCCCGTCCGGGTTGCGATGGGTGGTGATGACGATATCCTTGGGTACCGCCAGCAATGACTTCAGCGTTGCGACATTTTCCATGATGGTGAGCATCCGAATAAGGGGGGCGAAGTTCCCCAAAAAATACAATTATTCCAAAATTAACCAACTGATTTGAAGCCGAAAGGTTCGATTGCTTACTTTTGCGGCCGTTTTAACAACCTGTGCCGGCAGGGCTGCCGTCTGGGGTCATCCCGTACCCGCCGTACCGGCATTCACCAAAGCTCAATACCATGTCCAACAGAACGCTTACCATGATCAAGCCCGATGCCGTAAAGGACGGGCATATCGGTGCCATCCTGCACGATATCGCGGCCGCCGGCTTCCGGATCGTCGCCCTGAAGATGACACAGCTTACCAAAGAGAAGGCCGGAGAATTCTACGCCGTCCACCGGGAGCGTCCTTTCTATCAGGAACTGGTGGATTTCATGTCTTCCGGTCCGATCGTGGCGGCCATCCTGGAAAAGGAGAATGCGGTGGCCGATTTCCGCACATTGATCGGTGCGACCAACCCTGCCCAGGCCGCTCCAGGCACCATCCGGGCGAAGTACGCAAAAAGCGTCGGTGAGAATGCCGTCCATGGCTCGGATTCCGATGAGAATGCCACCATCGAGGGCAGCTTCCATTTTGCCGGTGTCGAGATGTTCTGAGCAACTGCTCCTTCGGTGAGACGGGAAAGCGGTCGTTCGGACCCTTTCCCGTTTTGCTGGTCCTCCTTCCTGCATGCGGCCACGCCAAGGAATCCCCCACCTGCTGTAAGTCATTCCTCCGATTGCCTTTCATTGGCCGGCTCGTCCGATACGGCCACGATCTCCACCCGTCGTTCCCGGGCGGCTCCGATGCTGTAGATGGAGTTCCGTTCGTCCACCAGGTCGTCACTGATACCGGATGCGGCGGTGGTTTCGCCGAAGGGAACTTCCGTCAGCACCAGCCGGCCGGCTCGTATGTACGGTGCCAGCACGCCATCCTTCCATGATTCGAAGTGGTTGCGCAGGCTGCTGATGCGCCGACGGGCGAGTCGGTCGTTGTAATCCGACTGTGCCCTTGGGCTGGTGTATCCCCGGATGGAGATGGTGACGGTTCGGCCGGCGGACAGTCGCCCGTACAACAATTCCGTGAAGAGCGCCAGGTCGTCGCGACCCTTGCGCACGACGGTTTCGAAGAAGTCGTCCATATCCGCTTCGGCAAGCTCCGCCTTCTCCCCCGGCAGGCCGCGACGGTAGCGTTCCGTGTATTCCTGTTTGCGTGCGTAATAAGCGTCGAAGGTCATTCCGTACTCCTTACGGGTGGTCGTGCGTTGCGTGCGACGGTCTGGCTCGTCGTTGTCGAAATAGAGCGCCAAGGGCAGGAAATCCGCCAGCCGGAGCGGTTGGTCAGTGCCAACCGACAAGTCTTGCTGTGTATGGTCGGCCGTGGCGGCTGTGTCCGGCGGCGTGGGGTCCTGTGGGTCGGATCGGGGGATACGGACGAACCGGTAGATGTCGAAGCAGCAGGATTGGTTTGCGGCATCCAGGAAAAGAGAGCCGGGTCGGTTGGAAGACAGGAGCAGGATGCTGTCGCCTGCTGTGGAGAAATAGAGGTCGTGATAGCCGGAATTGAAAGGCCTGCCGATATTGTCCGGCCGGGCGAAGCCTTGGTCCCGATAGGCCGACCGGAAGATGTCATAGCCGCCGAAGGACGGTTGCTGCCGGTCGGAGCTGTAGTAGAGGGTCTGGGTAGGCATGTCGAAGAAGGGGCTGACCTCGTTTTCCGGGGTGTTGAGGGCGCTGAGATTGGTCGGTTCCAGGAAGCGGTTGTCGACGAGCGGCGTGTACCAGATGTCCAGCTTGCCGGCTCCGCCGTTGCGGTCGGAGACGAAGAACAGGATTTCCTGCCCGGAAAGACTGTCGAAGCCGACCGATGGTTGGGTGGTGGTGTAGCCCTGTTTGTTGACGATGTCCGGTAGCCGGACGGCATCCTTTTTCCAACGGCCGCGGCGGTCTTTTTCGCGGTAGTACAGTTCGCAACGGATACGGGTGGTGTTCTCATATTGGCAGAGCGTGAAATAAAGCCGCGACCCGTCGGAGTTGAAGGCGGTATGGGCGGTATGCCGGTCAGCTGCGTTGAACCCGCCGGTCATCGGCCGGCCCCGCTGCCGGTCTTTTGCGACCAGTACCTTGGTGAGTTTGCGAGCCGGTTTATGTCGGTCGCCGGGGTATTCGAAGCGCAGGGAGGAGTAGTACAATTCGCCGTTCCGCTGTATGGCGCCGAATTCGGAAAAAGGGCTGTTGACCATCCGGCCGGGTGGATCCGCCAGGTATCGACCGCTGTCAGCCGGTGCTGCCCCCGTCAGGACCCATTCGCAGCTGCCGACCGCTTCGCGGCACCAGGCATGATGGTAGCCGGCGGTATCTCCCTGCGATTGGTACCGGCGGTAGGCCTCGAGCGCTTCGGCATAGCGCTCCTGAGATTGCAGGGCCTGCCCGAGCAGAAACCCGGCCAGCGGATAATCCGCGGCCTGTCCGTGTTCGGTCACCTTCCGGAAATAGGTGGCTGCCAAAGGCCAGGCGTAACTGCTGCGGGCGGCGTCCGCATACTTGTACCAAAGCCCAATGTCTTCCGGTTCCCGGGCCAGCGCTTCCCCATATTGGTGCAGCGCGGCGAAGGGATCCGACGCGGCGGCGGCCTTGTCACCTGCTTTCTCGAAAGCACGGGCGGATTGTCCGTGCGCCCGGAATGACAGGAACAGGATACAGGTCAGCAGGAGGGCCGTCAGGAGGGCCGCCCGGTACAGGACACGCCCGGAATGCGGCTCGGTCGGATGGCAGGTGTCTGTCAGGATGCCGGACATATCGCACTTTTTTCATTGCTTGGCCGAACGATGGCTTGGCAGCGGAAAATTAACAAATTCCGCTGAGATACGGGCGGCTTTGCCGGGCATGGCCGGCGGAGGGCGGTGCCAAGGGGGCGGATGTCCCGTCGGCGGGAGCGGGTGCGAACCAGGCGCGGCCGGCGGCTGCGGAAATGGTACGGAAGGGGAGACGGGTCCCTTCGGCCGGGTATGGAAAAAAATGCCCGTCGGCCGGGCGGCACGACGGGCGGATTGTTTTCATTCGCTTAGCTCAGTTGGCGGTGATTTCCTTGCGGGCGAGGTAGAAGTCGACTTTCTCATAGGTGGTGTCGGCGATCCGTTCGTCCATTTCCGCCAAGGTTTTGGGTGGCGGCACGATGGCCTTGTCCCCTTTGCGCCAGTTGACCGGGAGCGCGCATTGGCAGGTGTCCGCCGTCTGCAGGGCGACCAGCGACCGTTGTATTTCGTCCATGTTGCGGCCGACATTCAAGGGGTAGTACATGATCAGCCGGATGAAGCCTTTCGGGTCGATGAAGAAAACGGCACGGACGGCGGCGGTTTCGCTTTCCCCCGGATGCAGCATGCCGTACAGGTGGGCCACTTGCATGTCCAGGTCGGCGATGATGGGGAAATCCATGTAGACGTCGGTCTTCTCCCGTACATTGTTGACCCACGCCAGGTGGGAGTGGATGCTGTCGATGCTCAGTCCGAGCAATTTGGTGTTGTGTTCGGCATAGAACGCCTTGTCCTGGGCGAAGGCCGACATTTCCGTCGTGCAGACGGGGGTGAAATCCGCCGGGTGGGAGAACAGGATGACCCAGCTGCCTCTGTTGAACTCGGAGAAGGTCATGTTTCCGGTAGTGGTCTTGGCGGTGAAATCCGGCGCCTTGTCCCCGATGCGGGGTATGGCACCTGTCAATAATTGGCTTTCCATATAATTCGTATTCAGTTATTCGCTACAGTCGGAGCCGACGAGTACCGGTTCCGGCCGACCGGGTTCATTTTCCAATGGCATGGGCGACCCGTTGCCAGGGGCCGCCGTTGGCGCAGGATATGCCGGCTGCCTGCAGTTGCCGGGCGGCGATGCCGCTGCGGCGGCCGGATGCGCAGCAGGTGACGACCGGCTTGTTTTGTTTGGCCAGGCGGTTTAGCTGACCCCCTAGTTCCTGCAGGGGGATGTTGGTGGCGCCTTTTGCGTGGCCGGCCTTGAATTCCTCCCGGCTGCGGACATCGATGATGACAGCGCCCTGGTCGAGCAGTTCCTGCATGCCGGGTCCGGACGGGCCGCCGAATAATTTCTTAAGAAAGGTCAACATACGGTTGTTTTTTTTGTGGTGGAGGTGGATACGGCGATTCAGGCAGGTTGGGTGAAAGCGGACTGCGCCTGGTAATGCGACACCTCGTCCAATCCGCCCGCGTTGTGGACCGGGGTGATGCCTTTCGCCTGCAGGACCAGTTTCGCATGCTCGCTTCGGTTGCCGCTGCGGCAGTACACGACGATGGGACGGGACAAATTACGGAAGGTGTCGAGGGAATGCATCAGCTCGCTCAGTGGGATGTTGATCGCGCCTTTGGCATGTCCGGATTGGAACTCGTAGGTCTCGCGCACGTCGACCAGCGTGGCGGAGGGATTGTTGATGATGGCTGCTAAATCCATGTTGACAGTTTTTTTGTGATTGGATGGTACAAAGATAGGATGCCGTCGCCGGCTGTTCCGTAATCCACATCACATCCGTCGCTCCTTTGCCTGCAAGCGGGTTTGTTTCACCATGTCCTTGCTGCAGACAGCCTATCTTTCGGTAGTGACACAAGAAACAGCGGGATATGGCGCACACCGAAGGGTCGGTTCCGTTGTGATCCGAGGGAACGAGCCAGATCGCTGTCAAGACGGCAATTGGGCCGTCTTCCCGCTCGGCGATGTTGCCGTGAAACGAAAATTAGCGAATGGAGGAGAGGGACGAGTATTCCTGCTAATTGTTCGACCTGCAGAATGCAGCGTTTTCTTGGCTCCCTATGACGGGGATATTGCGCTCATTTTGTCGGGGAGGGAACCGGCGGAATGGGTGATGTCATGGAAAGGGGGGGCGTGCTCCATCTCCATGGGTGGCCTGTGTTTGGGCGACCATCAGCTTTGCGCCCGGTGCGAATTGGTTCCAAAAATGGCAAGCTGGCATTCTTTCGAAATACCGCCGGATACGTGGTATGATACGGGCGTCTCTGAAGGTATGGAACAGGATGGTACCGGGCTGCGACAGGCTTCGTGCAGGCGGGAAGCAAAAAGAAGCGCTTGCATACGGTAGATGCAAGCACTTCTTTCAAAAATCGAACAATTAGAAATCAAAGTTCTGTAAGCTGCTCCACGAAGTCCGTCCGTGGGAGGGCGGTTTGGCTGAGGGCCTTGTATCCGCCCTGGATATTGACTACGCGGTCGAATCCACGGGCTTTGAGGATGGAGGCGGCGATCACGGACCGGTAGCCGCCGGCGCAATGTAGGTAGTAAGTCTGGTTGCGGTCGACGGAGGCCATGTGCTCGTTGATGAAATCCAGCGGGAAACTGGTGGCGCCCTGGATATGTTCGGTATCGAATTCACTGCTGCGGCGTACATCCAGCAGATGCATGGACTTGCGATTGTATCTGGCGGCGAAGGCATCGGCGGAGATTTCCTCCAGCGTGTCCATCGCCTCCCCGGCGGCGCGCCAGGCTTCGATGCCTCCTTTGAGATACCCGATGGCATTGTCATAACCGACCCGTGCCAACCGCGTGACGACCTCCTCTTCGCGACCGGGTTCGCAAACGAAGAGGATGGGCGTCTGGAGGTCCGTGACCAAGGTGCCGACCCAGGGGGCGAAGTTGTCATCGATGCCGATGAAGATGGATCCAGGGATGAATCCTTTGGCGAAGTCGGATTGGTGCCGGGTATCCAGTACCAAGGCGTCGTTCCCCTCCCAAGCGGCTTTGAAGGCGCGCGTGTTGAGCGGCTGTTCCCCGCGTTGGCGGACCGTTTCGATACTTTCGTATCCCATTTTGTTCATGACGGCGTTCTTCGGGAAATATTGCGGGGGCGGAACCAGGCCGGACAGCACTTCCCCGACGAATTCGTCCCTGGACATGTCGGCCCGCAGGGCGTAGTTTATTTTTTTCTGGTCACCGAGGTAACCCCAGGTGTCCTTGCTCATTTTCTTTCCGCAGGCCGAGCCGGCGCCATGGCCTGGATAGACGATGACATCGTCGTTGAGCGGCATGATCCGGTTGCGCAGGCTGTCGTACAGCATGCCGGCCAGGTCTCGCTCGGTGATCTCTCCTTGCTTGATGGCGAGGTCCGGGCGGCCGACATCGCCGAGGAACAGGGTGTCTCCGGTGAAGATGGCGTAGTCCTTCCCGTTTTCGTCCTTTAGCAGGAAGGTGGAGCTTTCCATGGTATGTCCGGGAGTGTGCAGGACCTGGATGGTGACGTCACCGACCTGCAGCACTTCGTTGTCCATGGCGATATGGGCATCGAATTTGGGCATGGCGGTCGGTCCGTATACGATGGTGGCGCCGGTCTCCCGGGCCAGGTCCAGGTGTCCGGAGACGAAATCCGCATGGAAATGAGTTTCGAGCACATACTTCAGGGAGGCTTTGTCGTCCCGTAGCCGCTTCAGGTAGGGATCCGTTTCCCGGAGCGGGTCGATGATGACCGCTTCCCCCTTGCTGACGATGTAATAGGCTGCCTCCGCGAGGCAGCCGGTATATAGCTGTTCTACTTTCATGACGATTGATGTTTAATCGATGAATTGGTTGTTTTCCGCATGCCGATGTGGAGGTGTCACCCGGGTGGTCGTGTGAGGCAAAGGTCGGGTGCTTGCCTGTCCGGTCATGTGAAGAACCGCACATGGGGGGATGACCTTTGTCAACCTTCCGGCATGAGGAAGGCCTACAATGCGGTAGACGGCGGAGCCAGGCGGCTGCGGGGAGGGTCCCGTTTGGAGGGTTGGCCGTACCTGGAAGGACGGCGGCCGGCGGATAGGTGGGAACGTTATTGCTTCAGCATCAGCTGGTTGCGGCCCAATTTGACCACGCCTTCCCGTTCGAGGTTCTTCAGCAGCCGGGAAACGGCTTCCCGGGTCACGTTCAGGTCATTGGCGATGTCCTGGTGGGAGGCCGAGATGACCCGGTTGCCGGTCAGGGCGACCCGTTTGCGCAGGTAATCCAACATGCGTTCGTCCAGGTGCTTGAAGGAAATGCTGTCGACCACCCTGACAAGGTCCAGAATCTTGCGGTCGTAGGTGGTGAGCACGAAGTTCTTCCAGCTGGCGTAACGGGTCATCCACTCGTCCATGTATCGGATGGGGATGGCGATGAGGGAGGTGTCTTCTTCGGCCTCCGTGCGGATCTCGCTTTTCTTGTTGACCATACAGCAGGTGAAGGACATGGAGCAGGCGTCACCTGCCTGCAGGAAGTACAGCAGGATCTCCCGGTCTTCCACCGGGTCTTCCCGGGTTACGCGGACGGCCCCCTCGACGACCAGCGGAACGAGCCTGATGTAGCTGCCGTAGTCCATGATGACTTCACCTGCCTGGAAATGCATCAGTTTGCCCACCTGGGCGATTTCCTGCTGGAGTTCCTTTTCCAGCAATTGCGGGAAATGTGTCTGGAGCAGGTCGATGATGTTCGCACTTTCGGTTATCATGATGACAATTGTTTCCTTTGTGATGGTCGGCTGAATGCGCAAACGACCCGGGGCGGTCTTGCGCTCGGGCCGCTGCTCGGTTTCTCAGCGCACCGGCCAGGCCCGGTCGGGATAATCGGTGATGATGCCGTCCACTCCCCGGCGGATCAGTTTTCGCATGGCTTTGGTATCGTTGACAGTCCAGGGTATGACGCGGATGCCAATCTGATGCAGGTGGTCGATCTGGCGTTTGCGGAGCAGCCGGTGGTAGGGGCTGTACACGGTGGGCTGGAAGCCGAGTTGCGCCAGGAATGTCCCGGGGTCCCCCGGTTTTTCGACCAGCAGGGCGGTGGCCTGCGTGGGATCCAGCTCGTGAACCGCCCGCAAGGCCCGTGGGTCGAAGGATTGCACGGTCGACCGCCGGTCGATGCCCAGGTCGTGCAGGGTGGCGACGGTCAGGCGGGCGAATTCCGCCACGGGCGGCGTATACACCCCGTCGTAGGATGGTTGGCTCTTGATTTCGATATTGAATGCGGGCAGGGGGCGGTCATGTTCCCGGCAGTATTTGCGGACGGAATCCACCACGGTGTTCAGCGAGGGCTTGTGGGCCGCTTCCTGCCTTTGCGCCGGAAAGCGGGGGTTGCCGCGGCTGCCACAGTCGTAGGCTTGTATCTCCTGATATGTCAGGTCCATCAGCTTGTGGGAATCTGCTGATCCCGCCGGTACCGGGCTGCCGTCCGGCTGCAGGCAGATGGCGTCCGACATCCAGGGTTCATGGCTCACGACGAGGAAGCCGTCCTTCGACACCGCCAGGTCCATTTCCAAGGTGGTGACCCAAGGGTAGGACAGGGCCTGCAGGAAAGCGGATACGGTGTTCTCGGGAGCGAGGCCCCGGGCACCCCGGTGCCCTTGCCAATCGAAAGGGTGCCTGGCTGTCTGGGAGAATCCGAGGAAAGGCAGGGCGGTCATGACGCCGCCAAGGCAAAGCAGGAGATGAAGGGGATTGCTCATCGGTCGGCATTTTTCTTGCGGACTGGCGATGCGGGTGGTGACGGAAACCATCCGATCGGATACCTTGTAAAGGTAGGCAGCCGGCCGGAAAAATCGACTGCGGCGGCGAAATTATGGCATCCGGGAGACAAATGGTGTCGGCACAGCCTGGCGGAGGGGCTAGCTACAGAAAATCTCTCGCTGCAATGGACGCTGCCGTCGAATAGTTCCGGCGAATCGAATAACTTAGCACAAAATAAGCACCATGTACCGAACGATGGCAATCCTGGCTTTCGGCCTATTTGGCCAGTGTTTCCTGCACGGGCAATCCGCCCGGCTCCAAGTGCTCGAGGACAGCATCCGGGAGCTGACGGGGGAAGCGGCGGTCAGGGCTGCCCTGGAGCTGTCGGCTGTTTGCCGGCAGGAGGCGAAAACGGACCGGGCGATGGCCTGGGCGGACAAGGCCTTCGTAGCGGCCAGGGGGGAGGGCTGGAAGGACCTGCAGGCGAAGGCGCTGATGGAAAAAGCGCGCACCACCAGCAAGGAGGCCGGTCCGCTCCAGGTACAGCGCAACCTCCGGGCATACAGATGGTGGGAGGAGGCGTTTAATACGGCAGAATCCCTCTCCCTCCGGCATGAGGCGCTTTCGGGGATGGGCGAGCTGGCCGGTCTTCTGGGACGCCGGCGCGAGGTGATGGCCCTCGAGCGGAAACTGGTACAGGCCGGGGGGGCACGGCTGATGGCAAGGCTGGACAGTCTGGAGAACCGGGAGGAGGTGCTCCGTGACAGCCAGGTGGTGCTGGAACAGGTCATCCGGGAAAAGGAACATGCCATCCGCCACATGTCCCAGGCACAGATGCAGCAACAGCTCTTGCTGGCGGAGCGGGAGCGGCTGCTGGATTCCCTACGGTACCGGCAGGCCATGGATTCCCTCGGCATCGCACAGCGCGACCTGCGGCTCGAACGGCAGGCCGCCGCCCTGGCCTTGAAAGATTCCCAACGGAAGCTGCTCATCGCCTTGGCTGGGCTGGGCCTGCTGCTGACCGGCACCCTGCTGTACCGGTATCATGCATCCAGCCGGCACAACGAGGCGCTGGCGTCGAAAAACCAACTCATCGAAGCGGAACGCCAGCGGGCCGAAACGCTGTTGCATAACATCCTTCCGGCTCCGGTCGCCCGGGAGCTGCAGGAAACCGGTACCGCCGCCGCCCGGCGGCATGACCAGGTGACGGTCCTGTTTTCGGACTTCGCCGGTTTCAGCGCCTTTTCCAAAGGCCTTCCGCCGGAGACCTTGGTCCGTGACCTGGACCACGCCTTCCGGGGTTTCGACCGGATTGTCAGGCTGCACCGGCTCGAAAAAATCAAGACCATCGGCGATGCCTATATGTGTGCGGGTGGCTTGGACGGACCGGAACCCGACCACGCCGTGCGGATGGTACGGGCGGCCCTGGCGTTCCTTGATTTCCTGACAGATTGGAACCGCGACCGCACGGCCGCCGGCCTGCCACTATTCGTGGCGCGCATCGGCATCCATACCGGTCCCGTCGTGGCCGGTGTGGTAGGCAGCGACAAGTTCGCATACGACATATGGGGGGAGACCGTCAATATCGCCGCCCGTATGGAAACGGCGAGCGAACCCGGTCGGGTCAACATCTCCGCCGCGACCCAAGCCTTGGTCGCCGCTCATTTCCGATGTACCTGCCGGGGCCTGATTCCGGCCCGTAACATCGGGGAAGTCGAGGCTTATTTTGTGGAAGAACCAGTCTGACCGGCTGCGTCCGGTACCGCGATGACAGGAGGGGCGGGCAATTGTTGCCGATTCGTGGGCTTCGGAACCGGAAAATTACCTACCTTGTCGGTCGGCCGTGACCGGTCCGGCGCCCTGCGCGCGGACAGATCCGACGGATTTTTGCCGACCTTAATCAGCAACCGTATGAAAAACACGCGCAGAAGATTCCTGTACCAATCCGCCGCCGTCGTTGCCGGCGCCACCTTGTTTCCCCCGGACATCATCGCCGCCCGAAAAGGGCGTGTCTCCGCCCTCGACCAGCTGCGGGTCGGCCTGGTCGGTTGCAAGGGCATGGGCTGGAGCAATCTGCAGCAACACCTCCGCATCAAACAGGTCACCTGCGCCGCCCTGGCGGACGTGGACCAGTCCGTCCTCGACGGAAGAGCGGCCAATGTGGAAGAACTGCAAGGCAGCCGGCCCGCCTTGTACCGGGATTACCGACGGATGCTGGAACGGGAGGACCTCGATTATGTGATCATCGCCACCCCAGACCACTGGCACTGCCTGCCCTTTTGCGACGCCCTCTCCGCCGGCCTGCACGTATATCAGGAAAAGCCTCTGGCCAACTCCATCGAGGAATGCAACCTTATGCGGAAAGCCGCCCGCCGGTACGGCAGGATGGTGCAGATCGGACAATGGCAACGCAGCGGAAGCCATTACGAAAATGCGATCGAATATCTCCGCTCCGGTCAGCTCGGCAACGTACGCCTCGTGAAATGCTGGGCTTACCAAGGATGGATGAAACCGGTTACCGTCGTGCCGGATTCCGTTCCGCCTGCCGGCGTCGATTACGACATGTGGCTGGGTCCCGCCCCGCGCCGGCCTTTCAACCAGAACCGTTTCCACTTCAACTTCCGATGGTTCTGGGATTATGCCGGCGGTCTGATGACGGACTGGGGTGTCCACGAAATAGACATCGCCCTCCATGCCATGGGTGTTTCGGCTCCGAAATCAGTCATGGCCTCGGGAGGCAAACTGGCCTATCCCGACGACGCGTCCGAGACACCGGACACCCTGCAGGCGGTCTTCGAATACGATGGCTTCAACATGCTTTGGGAACACGGAACCGGCATTGACCTCGGAAACTACGGCAGAACGGAAGGAATCGCCTTCATCGGAAACAACGGCACCCTGGTGCTCAACCGCGACGGCTGGGATGTGATTCCCGAAACACAACGGGATGGAAACGGCGTGCTGCGCTACAAAGTCGAGGACATCCCGGAACAACGCAGGCCGTCCGGTGAGAATTACCTCTACGAACATGTGCGGAACTTCGTGGACGCCATCACCGGCAACCGTCCGGAGATACTGAAATGCGGCATCGAAACCGGAGCCGTGGCCGCCATCAACGCACACATGGGCAACGTGGCCTACAAGACCGGCCGGAAGGTCTACTGGGATGCCGCCGCCGGTAATTTCGGCACGGATGAGGCCGCCAACCGGCTGATCCGGGCGGAATACCACAACGGCTGGTCCCTGCCGTCCCTCTGATGACATCCGGAACAGCGATGAGATCCCGCTCCGCGCAACTCTTTTCCCCGACAGGCGTTCCTAATGTTGCCGGTCCGGCCGGTGGGCGGGCCTAACCTTGCAGCTTGAACCATGCAGTTAACTGATAATATCGATGTACGGAACCTTGGCAACCTCGACTTGCTCGCCCGCCAGGTAGTGGAAGGATTCATCATCGGACTGCACAAGTCCCCTTTCCACGGATTCTCCGTCGAATTCGCGGAACACCGCCTGTACAACCAGGGGGAAAGCACCCGTGACCTCGACTGGAAGGTGTTCGCCCGCACGGAACGGCTTTATGTCAAGAAGTTCGAAGAGGAGACCAACCTCCGTTGCCAATTGGTCATCGATGCCTCCTCCTCCATGTATTTCCCGGAAGGACAGACGGACACCTTCAACAAGATCCGTTTCTCCGCCCTGGCGGCCGCTTCGCTGATGAACCTGCTGCTGCGGCAACGCGACGCCTTCGGGTTGTCTTTGTTCGACGAGTCCGTCGGCCTCCATACCCGCTGCAAATCCAGCACCTCCCACTACCGGCTGTTGCTCACGTACCTGCAGCAACTCCTGGACAACCCCACCCGGAACCAGGGTACCGCCGCCGCCAAATCGCTCCACCAGATCGCGGACAGCATCCACCGACGGTCCCTCGTCGTCATCTTCAGCGATATGTTCGAACAGGGAGACCAGACGGAAGCCCTTTTCTCCGCCCTCCAACACCTGCGGTACAACAAACACGAGGTCATCCTCTTCCATACGGTGGACAAACGCCTGGAGCTCGACTTCGAGTTCGAGAACAGGCCCTACCTTTTCATCGACATGGAATCCGGCGAACAGGTCCGGCTGCAGCCCAAACAGGTGAAGGAATCCTATGTGGAGCAGGTCCGCCGCTTCAAGGAATCCCTCCGCCTGCGCTGTATGCAGTACCAGGTGGACTTTGTGGAGGCGGACATCAACGCCGGGTTCCGGCCCGTCCTCCAGTCCTGGCTGGTCAAGCGGTCGCGGATGGGCGGCTGACGCTCATCCGTCGTGCCTCCGGCACATAGGTTTCAGGCAACATGGCAACATTTCCCGAACATCTCCGGCAAGGTGGCGGCATAAGCCGTTCCGACCGGGAAGCCCACCCGATGCTCTACCACCTGCTGGCGGTGTGCCTCTGCACGGTCGTATCCGCCTGTTACCAGCCGGCGGAAGGCTGTCTGGACCCCCTGGCTGCCAATTACGACGTGTCCGCCGACGACGACTGTGGATCGACCTGTTGCAACTATCCTTCCCTGAAGCTGTCCTTCCAACACCGCCTGGCACTGCCGGGCGGGGCGGAAGACGGGACGACCTTCCGCTACGATTCCCTGTATCCCGCATTTCCGGATACAAACCACCTGTATGCTGTCCGGCGTGCCCGTTTCCTTCTGTCCGACCTGCGGCTCGTACGGGACGACGGGGTGGCCGTCCCGCTTGTCGACCGCATTGAACTTATCCCTGCCACCGGTGTTCCATTGATGTTGACGGATTGCTTCGTGCGGGCGGACCGCGACATCTTCCAGCCGGCCGCAGCGGGTACCTGGGTCGGAAGCGGCTTGTTCGGCGCCCTGCGCCTCACCCTCGGCTTGCCCGACAGTCTCCAAGGGCTGGCACCGGATGACTGGCCTGCCGGCCACCTGCTCCGGGAAGACACTTTATTATATGAGGAAGAGGACGGATATCTGGCACTGCGCATGCTGCTGCTCCGCGACACCTTCCCCGACACACCCGTGACGGACGTCCGGCTTGCCGGTCCGCGGACCGTCGACCTGCCGTTCGATGTCCCTGTTCGGATTGACAACGGGTTCGACGTGGGGGCGATCCTCCGGATCCGGTACGACCGCTTGCTGGAGGGCATCGATTTTGCAGCGGATACGGACGACCTCGTCGGACAAAAGATGGACGCGAATCTGACAAAAGCCTTCTCCGTGGTTGAACTGAAGATGGAATAGCGGGAGGTTTGCGAAGGGCGCCCCGCCGTGCCGCCCGCCTGTAAAACGGTCACCATCCTGTGGAACGACCATCATAAAGACAGACCCGATGAAAAAATCACCCTTGCTGCTTGCCCTGCCGATTCTCTTGTCTCTTTCCTGTCGGGAGGACGACCCCGGCAACACCGGCAGCGTACGCCTGGATCTGCTCGCCACCTACGCCGATGCACCTTTGGTGACGTACGGACAGGACTACACATATCCGGACGGTCGTAACATCCGGTTTCAGGTGCTGAACGGATATCTTTCCGAATTGGTGCTGGTCGGAGAAGACGGCATCACGGAGGTGCCTTTGCTGGACGCCTTGTTCTTCGATTTTTCCGACAACACCACGCCGGAGGATGCCGTGCGTCCCCTGACCTTCCGGACCGACCGCCTGCCGGTCGGCAATTACCGTGGCCTGCGGCTGGGGGTAGGGGTGCCCGCGGCCATGAACACGCCCCAGGCCAACCAGCTGCCTGTGGGAAATCCTTTCCGCACCACGTTCAATTCCCATTTCTGGACGGATTGGGGAAGCTTCATCTTCTTCAAATCCGAGGGCATCTACGACAAGGATGGAAATGGCATCGGCCAAGGGGATCCCGGCTTCGGGCACCATCCCGGAACGGACGAGGTGTTCCGGACCGTTTTCCTTGACCTGCCTTTCTCCGTGGCAGCCGGCAAAACCACCGGATTGGAACTATCGCTCGACGTCAGCAGGCTGTATGCCTGGGAAGAAGGGGCTTACCTGGATTTGTCCGACCCGGCGAACCTGTACACCCACAACATGAACGACCTGTCCGTGGCGAACCAGTTGTGCGACCAGCACGCCCGGGCTTGGCGGCTTCGAAGCAATTGACCATGTTGATGGGCTTCAAAAAAAACAGCTGAAATCCAAATCAAAAGGAGACATGAAAAGGAAAAGGATGATAGGCGCTTTGTTGCTGCTCGGCTGGCTGTCCGCCTGTCGGGAAGGCGGTCAGAACGTCATCCCGGACGGCAGGGACCCGGACCTGGTCCAGTTGCCGTATGCACCGAGCCCTTACGACCTGGAGATACCCCCCGGCTTTCCGCAAATGGTCATTCCAGCGGACAATCCCCTTACCTTGCAGGGGGTGGCGCTTGGGAGAAGACTCTTTTACGACCCTATCCTTTCCGCCGACAGCACCATCTCCTGTTCGAGTTGCCACCAACTGGAACAGGCCTTCAACGACCGCTTGCCCCTGGCCGTCGGCATCGGAAACCAGGTAGGCCCCCGCAGTTCCATGTCCTTGCTGAACATCGGATTCAATGAGAACGGATTCTTTTGGGACGGCAGGGTGCGGACGCTCGAGGAGCAGGCCCTCCACCCAGTGACCAACCCGGTGGAGATGGGAGACATCTGGGAGCACGTCGAGGAGAAGTTGCGCAGACACCCGACCTATCCGGCATATTTCCGGGAGGCATTCGGCATCGATGCCCGCGCGCAACTCACCCGTAGCCTGGTATCCAAAGCCCTGGCACAATTCGAACGGACGCTCGTCAGCGCCAACTCCCGCTACGACCAGAAATTCTATCAGGGTAATGACGACCCCTTCCTCCTGTCCGACCTGGAGATCGATGGCTACAACATCTTCTTCGACGACCTGACCAATACCAGCAAGGGGGGGCATTGCGCGCATTGCCACGGAGGTCCTTTGCTCACAAACAACGACTATTTCAACAATGCCATCCAGGCGGTCAACTCCCTGGATGATTTTCAGGACAAGGGCCTGGGGGCGATCACCGGCCGCCGAACGGACAACGGCAAATTCAGGGCACCCAGCCTACGGAACATCGCCTTGGGCGCTCCCTACATGCACAACGGCCGGTTCCAAACCTTGGAGGAAGTGGTGGATCATTACAGCTCCGGTGGCCATTGGGCGGAAAATGTGAACGTGCAATCCATCAACCATCTCAGTCTCAATGATTATGAGAAGAAGGCGCTCACGGCCTTCCTGCATACTTTCACCGACACCACTTTCTATACCCGGGAGGAATTCCGCAGCCCTTTCCCGGAGTAGTCAATGATGTATCCGGGACTCGAACCAGCTTGTGCCACAGCCGTGTTTCAACGGGCGCGTCATTTCGTTTCCCATCCAGCAGTTCGGACGTTGCGCTTCTCTATACCCCGTTCCGATTGGAGCGCCACATTCGTTGCAAGGGGCGATGCCATAGGAATCGGAGGATGGTTCTTTTGTGACCCGCATCCACGCGGTGCCGACGTTCGGACGAGCACTCGTTTTGCGCCCGCTGTCCGCCCACAAACGACATATTTCCGATCATCCTTAAACCCTTTTTCCAGTGTTGTGTTATGAATGATGGACTAAAATCTTCGGGTATGGTTGATATCACAATGGAACAAGACCTGGAAATACTGGAGGAAATGGTCACCCATGCCGGAAGCACACTCCTGGCGTTGACCTACGGCGGTCCGGTCCTGCTTGTTTTTCTGCGTCATTTCGGTTGTGTCTTCTGCAAGGAAGCCCTGGACGATCTGGCACAAAAACGCACGGAGTTCGAAAATAGCGGAATCCGGCTCGTGTTCGTCCACATGTCCGACAAGGACACTGCGCTGTCCTACTTCGAAAAATTCAACCTCAACGGAATCGACCATATCAGTGACCCCGAACAGCGCTATTACGCATCATTCGGGTTGCACCGGGGCACCTTTTCACAACTGTACGGACTCCATACCTGGATGAGAGGCTTTCAGGTGAAGGCCTCCCGTGGGTACCAGGTCGAGTTGGCGCACAAGCTGGGCGACTCCACCCAGATGCCAGGTGTTTTCGTCCTGCACGAAGGGCAGATCAAGGAGTCCTTCATCCATCAGTACGCTGCGGAAAGACCCAACTACGACCGGCTGGTTTCCTGCTGCATACGGTAATCCCTTTCCTGCCGGAGGATCCGCTTCCCGAATTGTCACGGCGTTGTCAGCCGTTCTTTCCGACCGTCCCCTTTCTCCCGCTATGGCGAGGTCCTTTATGCTTTTCCTGACAATCCTTACCTTTGTCTGCGAGGTTGCCTTGGGCGGCCGGCGCTGACTTCGTATCATACTCACCTGCAACCGAACCAAACATGCCAGGAAACAGTATCGGCCAAGCATTCCGTATCACCACCTTCGGAGAATCGCACGGGGAAGCGATCGGTGTCGTCATAGACGGCTGTCCTGCAGGACTGGATCTTTCCATTCCGGCCATTCAAAAGGAGCTGGAGCGGCGTCGGCCTGGACAGTCTGCATTGGTGACACAGCGAAAGGAATCGGACGAGGTACAGGTATTGTCCGGTCTGTTCGAAGGGAGAACCACCGGGATGCCGATTTCATTGATGATTCGGAATGAGGATGCCCGCTCCGGAGATTACCGACATATTGCCACGAAGTACCGGCCATCTCATGCGGATTTCAGCTGGCAGGAAAAATACGGCTGGCGGGATTACCGGGGCGGCGGCAGGTCTTCCGCGAGGGAAACCGCCGCACGGGTGGCGGCCGGGGCGGTGGCCCGGCAGTTGCTGGCGCATGCCGGCATCACCGTACAGGCTTGGGTAAGCAGGGTGGGGGACCTCCTGCTGGAGCAGGATTACCGAGCGCTGGACCTGTCGCAGGCGGAGCTAAATCCGGTCCGTTGTCCGGATCCGGCGATGGCGGCTCGGATGGAGACGCTCATTCGTTCCGTACGAAAAGCCGGGGACACCATTGGTGGGCATGTGAGTTGTCTGGTACAAGGCTGTCCGGTGGGATTAGGGGAGCCGGTTTTCGACCGTCTGCATGCGGATTTGGGTAAAGCGGTATTGAGTATCAACGCTTGCAAAGGGTTTGAGATTGGCTCCGGGTTTGGAGGCGCCTCCCTGCGGGGATCTCAACACAACGATTCTTTTTTCAACGACGGGGGGACGATCCGAACCCGGACCAACCATGCGGGCGGTATTCTGGGGGGCGTGTCCACCGGTATGGACATCTATTTCAAGGCCGCATTCAAGCCGGTGGCGACCATTGTCCCCGAACAGGACTCGGTGGACTACGACGGTCAGGCGACCAAGGTGGAGGGCAAGGGCCGGCACGATCCATGTGTCCTGCCCAGGGCGGTTCCCATTGTGGAGGCCATGACGGCTTTGGTGTTGGCAGACCACTGGCTTCGGCATCGGCAGTCGAGGCTGGAATGATGGAAGTCTGTCATCACGAGCGCCGCAGACGGGTTCCGCCAGGCAAGGTCTTTTGGGGGCATGGCCTGATGAAAAACATAGGCACAAAACAAATCCACATGCGACTTTGCTCGCTATCGGGAATGGTATGCACCTTGCTGCTACTGCTGCTACCGTACAGAGCGCAAGCCCAGTTGGTCATCCTGGTGACAGCCTTGCCAGGGAACACACCTGCCGGAGGATCGGTTTTTGTGGCTGGTAATTTCCAGGATTGGGAGCCTGGGCAAGCCGCCTACCGGTTGCAGGAGGCCAACACAACCGGCGTCATGTACTTGAAGGTTTCGCCGACCCCCGGCATCCTGCGTTTCAAATTTACCCGTGGCAGTTGGCAAATGGTCGAATCGCGAGAGAATGGCGGGTATATGCCGGATCGGGAGCATGTCTACACCGGCGGGCAGGATACCCTTCGTTGCCGGATCCTCGGCTGGGAGGACCTTTCCGACCGACGTGATTCCGGAACCGCCGGTCCCGGGGTCTCCTTGCTCCGGGAGGACTTCCACATACCCCAGCTCGACTGTTACAGAAGGGTATGGGTGTACGTTCCGCCCGACTACCATCGCTCGAGCAAGCGTTATCCGGTCATCTACCTGCAGGACGGGCAGAACCTTTTTGACAAATCCAGGAGTTTCTCAGGTGAGTGGGAGGTGGACGAATCGTTGGACGCGCTTTTTTCCTGTGGAGACCATGGCTATCTGGTCGTCGGTGTGGAGAACGGTGGTGATCACCGACTGGATGAATACGCCCCTTGGTACAATCCGACCTATCAACGGGGAGGAGCGGGGGCGGCATATGCCGATTTTCTTGCCAATACCTTGAAACCCTATGTGGACGCGAACTTCCGTACCTTGCCTGACAAGGACCACACGGCCATCGTCGGCAGTTCACTCGGCGCGCTGATTGCCCATTACACTTTCGCGCAATATCCGGCGGTATTCGGCAGGTTGGGTGCCTTTTCTCCTGCCTACTGGTTCAATCCGGAGATATTCGACCACATTCGTCGACAGCCGCCCATACCTCCTAACGCACGAGCTCTTCTGCTCGGCGGTATACCGGAGGGAGGAGGACGGATGCAGGAGGATGTGAGCCGAATGTACGAGGCGATGCTGAAGGCAGGATATCCGGCGGAAATGGTGGATAGGCGGCTGCACAGCGATGGGCAGCATCAGGAGTGGTATTGGGCGAGGGAATTTCCAGGTGCAATCGAATGGCTGTTCCGAGATTTCCCCGGGTCTTTCACCCATCCGAACAGGCAGGCGGCACCGTCGGCTCCGTACGTCTACACCGACCCCACGCATCGGAGGCTGTTCATTTCCGAGGTTCCCAGCAGCTGGTTCCGCCCTTTGTACCGTCTCACCGATCCGGCCGGCAGGCTGTACAGGAAAGGAAGACTGGAGGAAGCGAGCCTGGACATATCGAAACTCCGTCCGGGGCGCTACCTGCTCCGGATCGGAAGGTCCATGCATACGCGCTGGCAAATGCCGTTCGAGGTCCGCTGAATTTGTTCAATGCCGCTGGAGCGTACCAGGATACGCTTGCCGCCGTTTGGCATCGGAAACTTGAGCAGTCCCGGCATTGGACGACCGGCTGTTCGCATTATTTTTTTTGAAATCCGCCGGATGGATTTGGTATTCAGGATAGGGAGCTTATCTTTGCCCCCGCTTACGAGAGCAGCATCCCGATTCCGTAGCTCAGTCGGTAGAGCATTTGACTTTTAATCAAAGGGTCCCGGGTTCGAGCCCCGGCGGAATCACCCATAAGAACACAAGTCCTTGTAAATCAAAAATTTGCAAGGACTTTTTTTATATCCTCACAGCAGGCGCTCCAACCCGCTGCCCATCTGCCGAAGGGGTGGTGTCCCGCGGGCAGGAGACACGACACCGTTCGGCCTCCGACAACCAGTAGTATGGAATCCTATCTGTTCGTTTACGGAACCCTTCGAAAAGATTCCGACCATCCGATGGCTGTCTTTCTGCGGGAACAGGGGCATTGGCAGGGAAAGGGGTTCATGCCGGGGGTATGTCACGACCTCGGGGCATACCCCGGGGCTGTCTATCTGGAAAACAGCCTGGAGAAAGTGGAAGGCGACATATTCTTGATATCGGATGAGCGGGCCGTTTTTTCCGAACTGGATCCTTACGAAGGTGTCGCGCCGCATGCGGATCCGCCGGAATACGAGCGGGTACGTTGTCCGGTGAATGGACCGGGGCGTATGTACGTTTGTTGGGTGTACCTGTATCTTTTGCCGGCCGCACAGACGGATCTCGTGCATAGGGAATGAACCTTCTGTCCTATGGAAACAGGATAATCTTTCACAGATGCCACGTACAAGTAACAGTGGCATGGTTTTGGTCATTCTAACAACATCTCCCACATTCATTTATCCGGCAGCTCCCCGCCGGCACCACAGGACGAAACCCAATGTTCTCAAACGTTGAAGTCCCTACATTCGTATTCCTCCTCGAAGGAATGCAATCATGCCGTACATAAACTACAAAAACTACAAAAACAACAAACAACAGACCTGACATTACCCTCCTTTCGTCAGCGTAAGCGAAATCTCTTTTCCCACAACAAATGAAGGACGACTACCCCTGCAACGGCGGGTATGTGGCATAACGGCCGCATTCCGACGATGAAACCATGAATAATGAGAGGGAGTACAGTCTTGGCACACCGGCGTGCCGGTTTGACAAGCTGTCATTATTGCAGCGGCGTGATGCCGCTGCTTTTTTTTTGGCATCAATCGTCCCAGTCCAGCAATCCAGGTTCGAACAGGTCGTCATCGAGATCCACAGGCTCCGGAGGCACTGCGGCACTTTCGTAGCCCGGCGTCGTCCCGATCGGTTTTGTATCAACGGATACGGCTGTGCCGACGGTCAGCAGACCGGAGTCGGGATCAACCTGCAGCAGGACGCAAGAGAATGCGAAAGTAAGGAATTCGGGGCCTTCGAACGCAATGCTGTTGTTTGAGTTGCCGGATACGCTGACAGCGGAGTTCGCATCGGTGACAATCTGTTGAATCTCCGGCAGGGAGATGCTTCTTTCCCCGGAACCGGAACCGGACAGGTCGATGGAGAAGCCGTTGGAAAGTATCACATCGGTGACAAGCAGCAGTCGGTGTGCGTTTTCCCCGGAGAATATTCGTGCGGCAGGATGGGAGAGGTCCAGCTTGCGGTCGCGGAGAGCGGTGCCGAGTTCGTTCTTGTCAATCCAGCGACGGCGCACATGTCGGAATGACAAGGACATCTCCTTTCCATTGTTCATCCTGGCACCCAAGGCGGCTGACGGCAGGCGAAGTCCTTGGAAGAAGCCGTCCAGCAGTTTAAGGCCGACACGCCAGTCCATGGAACGAGTCCGTTGCAAATTCACGTCCGCCACGGTGTCCTCGTGGATGTCGACCCTCAGCGCGGACGGTTGGGAAAGCAGATGGTGGAGTTCCCCTCTTCTGTCTGTTTTTCCATGGCGTTCCGCAATGACGAGCATCGGTTGGATGCTGGACTCCGGGACGCGCACGGGTGTCGCACCGAACATTTCGCGGAGCGCGGAGGTGGTATCATTTTTGCAAATCCGGAAATTGAATGTCATTTGTTCGGAATGATAGCTCGGTATTGGAATCAGGCAACCGAACGGCTTCGGGCGTGTCGTTTATGGGCAGCTCCCCGTCGTGACATATGATCAAACGCAGTAACACTTCGATTGCCGCTCGGTAAAGTTCCCTTCCTTTTGAGTTCGCAACCCAATGTACGGATATTTTCCCGACCGATTTGTGAGCCGGCTTTTTTTTCGGCACGCCTTACCGGCCGGTTCTCTTCCGGAACCAAGGAGCGGACGGATCAACATGGCAGTCAAAAAAACATTTTCGGGGCTATTTTTGTAAAAAAGTTTTACTTTTGACTTTTAAAGAGCAGGATCTGTCGGTCGACGATGGTTTTCCGGGCAGATGCTGCCTCCGCCTTCGTTTTTCGAAGCTCTTTGTGCGGGAAAATGTACACGAACAGGTCGTCGGATTTCCTGCACGGCACATAGGCCTGGTGAGACTTGCCTACGCAAGGAACAAAGCAAATCGTAACTAAGCAATCCGGTTGCGTTCAAGTGTGCCGGGTTGTAAGTAATATTTGAATGGGTTAGGAATTGGGAATTCGGTTTTCCTTGGGAAAACCGATCCCAATCTTTTGTCCTTGCTGTTCCTTCCTTTCTTGTCTTGGGTAACATTCCCCTGTTAAATACGAATTTTCATATACATCTGCCGAATGGATCGGACTGTGAAGGTGTTGCATTTGTCGGCTGCCGTCACTTGGCGGGGAGGAGAGCAACAGGTTTGCCATCTCATGGAAGCCCTGCGCTCCTCGGGGGTGACTCAATGGTTGTATGGGGTGAAGGGGGCGCCGATTGTGCGGGCGGTGGAGGGTTTGGGAATGCCGGTACACACATCAGGGCGAAGGAGAAACGTTGTTTGTGCGGCTTGGCAGATAAAGAAACTGTGTCAGCGACTGGAGGTGGATGTGATGCATGCGCATGATTCCCGTGCACACACCATGGGGTGGCTGGCCCGGATGTTGGGATGTCGGAGCAGGCTGGTCGTGCATCGAAGGGTGGATTTTCCGGTTGGACGACATATGTTGTCCCGATGGAAGTATCGGCATCCGGCGACGGACCACTACATCTGCCTCACGGAGGCCATTGCCACCGTGTTGGGGCGGACGGTGTCGCGGCAGATGAGCGTGATACCCAGCGGGGTGGACAGGCGGGTCTTCGAACCTTGGCGGGACCCTGCGGCACGGCAGGCGGCGAGGGCCTGGTTGCGCAAGCAGCTGGGGGTGGGTCCCGACACGGTGGTGGTACTGAACGCCGCTGCATTGGCCGGACACAAGGACCTGCCGACCTTTCTGCGCGTGGCGGCCCGATTTCGGCAGGAGAGCAGGTCCATGGCCTGGGTGGTCGCGGGAGCGGATGCGGGGGAAGGAGCGCAGCTGCGGCTGCTGATCGAGTCCACAGGTCTGGCTGACACGGTATGGCTGTTGGGATTCCGGCGGGATGTGCCGAAGATCATGGCCGGGTCGGACCTGTTTTTGTTCACGAGTCGGATGGAGGGGATGGGGAGTGTCCTGTTGGAGGCTTTTGCAAGCCGCTTGCCGGTGGTGACCACCGATGCGGGGGGGATAACGGCCGTTGTTCGGCATGGTCGTAACGGATGGGTGGCGCCGGTGGGGGATGAGGCGGCGTTGGCCGGGGCCGTACGGCTTTTGCTGGACGATGCCGATCTCCGTGAGCGGCTGAGCGCACAGGCGATAAGGGACCTGTCCGAATTTTCTACGGAAAAGATGTCGGAGCGGGTCCTCGAGGTATATGAAGCGGTTCGACCGTTCGGTTCAACATAGCGCAATCGGATGAAAAATACGAATGTACCGGAATGGCTTGTCGGTGGTCAGGGCCAGCGCATCGTAAACACGCTGGCCATCTTGGGAACAATCCTGTTCATCAGCATCCTGTTTCCGGGCCGTGCGCATTTCGGATACGAATATCGGTTGGGGCAGACCTGGCCATATGGCGACCTTGTTGCGGCATTCGACTTTCCCATTTACAAGAGCGGGGAGGAATTCCGGGCGGACAAATTGGAAGCGGCATCGGGTCTTCCGCCGGTGTATCGTCTCGATACGCTGTCGGGATCGCGTCGGGTGGCGTCTGTTCGGGAACGAATGGCCGACCGTGGCGTACGGGAGGCGGATTCCGGCTGCCTGTCCTATGGCGGCGGGGTCGTGTCTTCCCTATTCGGGCGTGGTATCCTGCCGGCGGAAACTGGTCGGCCCGAGCTGATCCAGGTGGTCCGGGGAAACCGTTTGTCCATCCTGCCCACGTCCGATCTGCTGGACCTGGAGCAAGCCCGCCGCAGTCTGGTCGATTCGTTGCGTACCATGGGAATGGGCGGCCCTTCGGCACCTTGTCTCCAGGTCTGGTCATCCGCACTTGCGCCGAACCTGTCCTACGACACGGTGTGGACGGAAAAACTCCGGCAGGCCGCCGCTGCCGATGTGACGGCAACGAAAGGGATCGTCCGGGAAGGTACACTGCTCATCCGGGAGCAGGGTGTCGTATCAGAAGAGACCTTCGATGTGTTGGCGAGCTATGAAAAGGCATATCGGATGCTGGGGGATGAAAGGCCGGCCGCCCAGGTGTTCCTGGGGTATGTGATGCTGCTGACGCTTTTGTTGGGCACTTTCATGATGTACCTGGGCGCCTACCGCCGGGAAATACTGCAGAACAGCCGGTATCTGCTGTTCGTACTCCTTTGGTTACTGGTTTTCAGTTATCTGAGTGTGTTGCTTCGGCAGGAGGTGGGGCTCAGCGGCTACCTGATTCCCTACTGTATCGCACCGATCGTCATACGGCACTTCTTCACCTACCGATTGGCATTTTTCACCCATGTGGTCGTCATCCTGATCGTCTCCATGATCAACACGGAGGGATTCCCGTTTTTGTTCACCCAGTTGGTGGCAGGGGTGGTGGCTGTGCTGACGATTGCAGATGCGCGGGATTGGAGCGTGTTCTTCCGTTCCATGCTGTATATCTTCCTCGCATATGCGGTTTCGCTGTTCGGTTTGTCCTTGGCGGAAGGCAACGACCTGTCGGATATGGACTGGCGTGTAATGGGCTGGTTGGTGGGGAACGGGTTGCTGACCCTGATGGCCTTTCCGCTCATTCCTTTGATGGAGAGGGTATTCGGCTTTACCTCCGCGATATCGCTGGTGGAACTGGCCGACATGAACCGTCCCTTGTTGCGGGAGTTGGCGATGAAGGCTCCGGGTACCTTCCAGCATTCCCTGCAGGTCGGAAACCTGGCGGAGGCGGCTGCCATAGAGATCGGCGCCAATCCGTTGCTCGTCCGCACCGGAGCACTTTACCATGACATCGGGAAGCTTAGCCACCCGGAATATTTCATGGAGAACCAACCTTTCCGGAGTCCCCACGAAGACCTCACGCCGACGGAAAGCGCCGCCGTCATCATGTCGCATGTGGCGGAAGGGCTGCAGCTGGGCCGGAAGCACAGTTTGCCCAAGGTCATCACCAGGTTCATCGCCACCCACCACGGCACCGGTCAGGTCTCCTACTTTTACCGGCACTGGTTGCGGGAGCATCCGGATGAAACGGAAATCCCGGCCGAATTCTCCTATCCGGGGCCTTTGCCGCAGACGAAATGCGAGACGCTCGTGATGTTGGCCGACACCCTGGAGGCGACGGCCCGGAGCCTGAAGGATCCATCCGGACAGGTGGTCGACGAGCTGGTGGACAAGGTCATCCGGGAGAAGCTGGAAGGGGGGCAGCTTGCCGAATCCCGCATTACGGTCGAAGACTTGGAAAAATGCAGACGGGTGTTCCGTCAGATGTTGCGCAGTATCCATCATGTTCGGGCGGAGTACCCGGAGACCTAACGGGATGATGCCTTCGTCATGTCGGGTAATTCGCGGCACGTCACCATAACTACATACAAAATCACGTATATTCGCGGCTTGGAAATCCAGTCCGCCGGCAGGTAAGTCCCCGTCGGCCGGCAACCGGGACAAGCGAAGCGCTCCGGTATCCAAAGCACCACCGCCATCCATGGAAAAAATCCGTAATTTCTGCGTCATCGCACATATCGACCACGGCAAGAGCACCTTGTCCGACCGGTTGCTGGAAGTCACCCAGACCATTTCCCTTCGCGACATGAAGGACCAGGCCCTCGACAGCATGGACCTGGAACGGGAGCGGGGCATCACCATCAAGAGCCACGCCATCCAGATGTACTACCATCACACCGACGGGCAGCGCTTCACCCTGAATCTCATCGATACGCCTGGCCATGTGGATTTTTCCTATGAAGTGAGCCGCTCCATCGCTGCCTGCGAAGGGGCCTTGCTGCTGGTGGATGCCACCCAGGGAATCCAGGCGCAGACCATATCCAACTTGTATCTGGCCATTGAACACGACCTGACGATCATTCCGGTCGTCAATAAGATCGACATGCCGAACGCGATGATTGACGAGACCATCGAACAGATCGTCGATCTCACAGGATGCCGGCTCGAGGATGTGGTCATGACAAGCGGAAAGACAGGGGAAGGGGTGCCGGCTTTGCTCACAGCCATCGTGGAACGGATTCCGGCTCCGAAGGGCAACCCGCAGGCTCCCTTGCAAGCCCTGATCTTCGACTCCGTCTTCAATCCTTTCCGAGGAGTCATCGCCTACTACAAGATCGTCAACGGAACGCTTCGCAAAGGGGACAAGGTCCGCTTCTATTACACCGGGAAAGAATACGAGGCGGACGAGGTGGGAATCCTCCAGATGGACATGATTCCCCGGCCGGTCATGCAGACGGGAGATGTCGGCTATATCATCACCGGTATCAAGGTATCCAAGGAAATCAAGGTCGGGGATACGATCACCCATGTGGAGACCCCCTGCCGGGAGGCCATCCGCGGGTTCGAGGACGTGAAACCCATGGTCTTCGCCGGGATCTATCCTATTGAGAACGAAGATTTCGAAGACCTGCGGGACAGCCTCGAGAAGCTTCAGCTCAACGACAGTTCCCTGACCTTCGAGCCGGAAAGTTCCGCCGCCCTCGGTTTCGGGTTCCGCTGCGGCTTCCTCGGGATGCTGCACCTGGAGATCATCCAGGAACGGCTGTCCAGGGAATTCGACATGGAGGTCATCACGACCGTCCCGAACGTGTCCTACATCGCCCATACCACCAAAGGGGAGGAAATCTTCCTGCGTACGCCGGCCGATTTCCCGGACCCCACGAACCTGGACTATGTGGAGGAGCCCTTCATCAACGCGCAGATCATCACCAAACCGGAGTACATTGGTGCCATCATGACGCTCTGCCTGGAGAAAAGGGGAATCTTCAAGAACCAGACCTACCTCACCCCCTCCCGGGTGGAAATGACCTTCGAACTGCCGCTCGGTGAAATCGTCTTTGATTTCTACGACCGCCTGAAGTCGATTTCCCGCGGCTATGCCTCCTTCGATTATCATCCGGTGGGCTATCGGGAATCGGATCTGGTCCGGGTGGACATCAAACTCAATTCCGAAAGCGTGGACGCCCTCTCCGCATTGGTCCACCGTGAGAAAGCGACGGTGTTCGGACGCCGTATCTGTGAGAAGCTCAAGGAACTTTTACCCAGGCAACAGTTCGTCATCGCCATTCAGGCCGCCATCGGTGCCAAGATCATCGCGCGGGAAACCATTTCCGCCCTGCGCAAGGATGTCACCGCCAAATGTTACGGCGGGGATATCTCCCGGAAACGCAAACTGTTGGAAAAACAAAAGAAGGGTAAGAAGAAGATGCGGCAGATCGGTTCCGTGGAAGTGCCGCAGAAGGCATTCCTCGACGTGCTCAAGCTGGACTGACACCAGCACCATACTTCGCCTTTCCCCCTTCCATCGGGCTGCCTCGGTCCGTATGGTCGGGGTAGCACGCGTTGTTCGTCGGTCATCCGCTCGTCGATGGGAACGTGCCTGGTGCCTTGTTCCTGTAGCCGGATGTCACCCGCCTCGTGCCGTTGCGCCAGGCCGTACCACCGCTTCCTTTGTATTTCTTCCTCGAAACCTTCCGGTCACTTCCCTATTCTGCGCCGCCTGCCGCTGCCCCCTGGCCACCTTGTTCAAGTATGAAAGGATTGTCACCTTTGCATACAATCCCGTGGAAGCCTTGTGCTGGCAAGCTTGCAGGTATCCTTCGGACCAGGGACGATAAAATTTTTAAAAAATATTGAAAGAAGACAAAAAGATCAGATTCTTGGAAAAAACTAAGTAAAAAAATGAAAATCAGGTTTTTATACGTCTAAATAACTATCTTTTGATTTGTATCGGATGTTTGGTAATTCATACTGGCCAAAATAATTTATTGAACACCCCACAAGATTCAAACAAAATATTCGGTCGATTGTAATACATTCCTTACATTTATCTTGAAAAAGTTAAACAGCCTGAATCACGGCTGTTGCAGATTCAATCAATTCGGAGTGTATGCGGCAAGACAATGTCAGGGAGTCGCGGTTCTGGGTCAGGAACGTAGCCTACTTGGTTACCTTCTCGGTGGGGACCTTGTCCTTGCTCCGTTCGGAGCCGCTGCCCGGACAAGCTGCTGCGATTGTCGCATGGTCCATGATATTGGGGGGAATACCGCACGGGGCGACCGATCATATCCTATTCAGGCACATGGCCGCCGCCGGCAGGTTTGTCATCGGGATGCCTGGTTTCTACATTGGTTACCTGCTTGCGGGCGCCTCGTATCTTCTGTTGTGGTGGTGGATGCCCTCCCTTGCCTTGCTTCTCTTCCTGTTGATGTCGGCCTATCATTTCGGGCAGTCCAATTTCAGCACCCTGCCCTTCGTGCGCCGCTGGGATGCCGTCTTCACTTATCTGACATGGGGCGCTGCGGTGATTATCGTTCCGGTGTTGTTTCACTGGCAGGAAGCCTCGGTCATCGTGTCCGAGATAACAGGTGTTGAATATTCGCTCGGCCCCTTGTTTCGGGACAGGGTGGTCATGGGGCTGGCGTCGGCTAACCTGGTATGGTTGTGCACGGCGGCCTGGCGCAACCGATGGCCGGCACGTCGCCTGCTGCAGGAGCTTGTTTCGTTCCTTTTGCTCATGGCGCTTTTCCTGACGACTCCCTTGCTGCTCGGTTTCGCCGTCTACTTTTTCTTCTGGCACTCGGCCGGATCGGTCATCGACCAGGTCGAGGCGCTCTGCCAGTGGGAGCCCAATTACGGATTCGGCCGTTACGGTCGGCAGGTGCTTCCTTTCTCGCTGCTGGCTTTCGTCGGTCTCGGCTTGCTGTACCTTTTTCTCGGGTCCACTTTGGACAAGGGACAGAACCTCGGAACCCTGTTCATCTTCATCGCCATCGTGACGGTCCCTCATACGGTGCTTATGGAATTCCTGTACCGCCGGGCTTGCCCTACGGCACAGGGAGGTACTTCCGGATGAAAGACGGCATGCGGATCCGCAATCAGTAAACATTCACTTACATAATAAACAGATGTTTTATGGAAACTTTGTCCAATTTTCAACCATTGCTGCTGGCCACGTTGAAATCCGGTGACTACGTTGGGTTCACCTTCTTCATCGGATCGATGGCCATGATGGCGGCCTCCGTGTTCTTCTTTTTCGAAATGATGAACATGGAGGGCAAATGGCGTACCTCCATGCTGGTGTCCGGTCTGATCACCTTCATTGCGGCGGTACACTATTTCTACATGCGGGACTTCTGGGCGGAGAACGGTGCTTCTCCTACGGAATTCCGTTACATCGACTGGATCCTCACGGTTCCTTTGATGTGTGTCGAGTTCTTCCTGATCCTACGGGCGTTCGGTGCCACCACCGGGCTGTTGTGGAAGATGATTTTCTACTCGGTGCTGATGCTGGTAGCCGGCTACCTGGGCGAAACGTTGTATCGTGACCAATCGCCGCTGTGGGGTTTCATCTCCACCATCGGTTATGTCGGTATCCTGTACGAGGTATGGATGGGTTCCGCCAAGAAACTGGCATCCGCTTCCAACGACCCGACCCTGCAGAAGGCGTTCAGCACGCTCGCATGGTTCGTTCTGGTGGGTTGGGCCATCTACCCCATCGGTTACATGGCCATCGAAGGTTCCGGTTGGTTGAGCGGCATGCTCGATCCCTCCAGCATGGACATCATCTACAACATCGGTGATGCGGTCAACAAGATCGGCTTCGGTCTGGTCATCTACAGCCTGGCCGTTTCCAAGCGCTAATTTGTTCCGAACCGGCCCGGTGGACTGACTTTTCGCGGAGGCGATGCCTCCGGAGCCATACCTCGGGTCATCAGCGGTATCAAACAAAAACACCGGCATGGTCTTGTACCGTGCCGGTGTTCTGTTTGGTCAGGGAGCGTTACGTACCGCTTCAGAAAAGACCGTGCAATTCCCGCTGGACTTTTTCCACGATGTTTCCGAGATCTTCCTGGTTTTTTTCAAAATCCATTTCCTCGGTGTCGATCACCAGCAGTTTTCCTTCCCGGTAATCCCCTATCCATTGCTCGTAGCGGTTGTTGAGCCGTTTTAGATAATCCAGGCTCATGCTCCCCTCGTAGTCACGGCCCCTGGTCTGGATGTGCGAAACGAGCGTGGAGATGCTGGAACGGAGATAAATCAACAGGTCAGGAGCCTGGATCTGGGATGACATCGTCTTGAACAGACTGAAATAGTTCTCGAAATCCCGCTTTGACATCAGGCCCATGTCATGGAGGTTGGGTGCGAAGATGTAGGCATCCTCATAGATTGTCCGATCTTGTATCACGGTCTGCTGTCCCTGAAGGATATTGAGAATCTGCTGATATCGGTTGTTAAGAAAGTAAATCTGCAGGTTGAAGGACCATCGTTGCATGTCATGATAGAAATCCTCCAGATAGGGGTTGTCTTCCGTGCTTTCGAAATGGGGTTCCCATTGGAAGTGCCTGGACAGCTTTCCACACAGGGTGGTCTTGCCGGCACCGATATTGCCCGCAATGGCTATGTATTTGATTTTGTTTGTATTCATAGTGATTCGTTTGTCTGATCTGTTGCGAAATTAATAAAAAATATGGTCCGAATGCCTGATCGTGCATTCAGCCGGCCAGCGTTCGTCGGCCCGACCTATTCCATCTTGCCGGTTCGGCAAGGTACCTTCGGCGTAATGCGAATCGAAGTATGCATTGTCCGAAGGGGCAAGCTGTCGCATCCAGGACGTCCGGCTTTTGTTTATGTGCTTGTTCACCGTCCCATAGCTGGGTTTTGACGCGAACCTCCGGCACTGCATGGCGGCCGATCGTCATTTTTTTGTTCACCTCGCCGAACAGAAGTGGATCGGGGTGTGGGTTCCGTCCTTTTCACAGGGACCGATCACCACGGGGAGGGAAGGCTGGGGGAGGGGGACTGCGGTTGGCCCGGCCGTGCCATTGCTGTTGCGGCGGCAATTTGGTTTGCAACCGGACTTTGTTACATTTGCCTCAGGCGGCTTGCAACAATCGGACGTAGGGGCAGGATACTTGCCGGTGGGGGATAGAGACGTGCTTCGCAAAGGTTGTGCAGCTGCGTCAGGCGGAGCGGTCGGCAGCTGTAGTTCTATCAAATCCGTCCGATCATCTAAAAAAAAGCGATGCAGGTAGACAGAGACTTAGTTTTGAAACTGGAAGACCTGGCGCAGCTGGATCTGTCGGAATCAGCCCGCACGGCGGTATTGACCGACCTGAACAACATCCTGCGGATGATCGACCAATTGTCGTCGCTCGATACCGAAGGAGTCCCGCCGCTGACCCACCTGTCGGAAGAACCGATGGAATGGAGACCGGACGAGGTGGGAGGACAGTTGGACCGGGAAGCCACGTTCCTCAACGCGCCGGACACGGACGGCACCTATTTCAGGGTGCCGAAGTTGTTCTGAGCGGGAGGTGCCGGACCGCACCATACAAACAGACGCCTTCCGTTCCGGTCCGGAGGTTCGGAACGGCACACCAAGGATCTTCTGATCTTTCACAACGCACGCCTATGCAAACTGTCATTTCCGTCCGGAACCTGCAAAAAATCTACCAGATGGGAGCGAATGTCGTCCATGCCCTGCAAGGGATAGACCTCGACATTCATCGCAACGAGTACGTAGCGCTCATGGGGCCGTCCGGTTCCGGAAAGAGCACCCTGATGAATCTTATCGGTTGTCTGGACACGCCAAGTTCCGGGGAGTACATCCTCAACGGTACGAATGTCAGCACCATGGATGACGCTGACCTGGCCATGGTTCGGAACAAGGAGATCGGGTTCGTCTTCCAGACCTTCAACCTGTTGCCCCGTCTTTCCGCACTGGAGAATGTTGCCCTTCCTTTGGTATACGGTGGAATGGGCAAGTCAGAGCGGTTGGAAAAAGCCCGTCATGTCCTGGAATCGGTCGGATTGGCGGACCGAATGGGACACAAGCCGAACGAGTTGTCCGGTGGACAGCGGCAACGGGTCGCCGTTGCCCGGGCATTGGTCAACAACCCCAGTATCATTCTGGCCGACGAGCCGACCGGCAACCTGGATTCCAAAACCTCCTATGAGATCATCGGTTTGTTCGAACAGATCCACAACCAGGGCAATACCATAGTGTTGGTCACCCACGAGCCTGACATCGCCGGATATGCCCACCGGGTGGTCCGCCTGATCGACGGCCGCATCTCGTCCGATGAGGTGAATCCGCATCCGGTTCGGATATTCGAGCCGGCCTGACAGATCCATATCATTTTTCGGCAAGTCCGGATGCGGTCCGCCGGAACGTACCGCCCGCTGCATCGTATTGAACCGATTCCCGCTTCCGTTGTTCGGAAGAGGAACACGCTGTAGGCCGCGCCTTTCACGGGGTCGCACGGTCCCAAGACACCTTCGCCAATCCAAACGCACATGGCTTTCAAGATATATACCAAGACCGGAGACGAAGGGGAGACCGGTCTTTTCGGTGGCACCCGCCTGCCGAAACATCATCTCCGGATCGACGCATATGGAACCGTGGACGAGTTGAATGCCCACCTGGGGGTCGTTCGCGATGCGTTGACCGAGGAGCTGTCCAAAGCTGCGCTCAAAGCGGTGCAGGACCGGCTGTTCAGCGTCGGGGCATACCTGGCGACGGCTCCCGGAAAGGATTTGATGCCGTTGGACCTGGAGCAGGCCGACCTCCTTTTCCTGGAATCGGAAATCGACAGGATGGAAGCCTTGCTGCCGCCGCTCCGCAACTTCATCCTGCCGGGCGGCCATATGGCCGTTTCCTGCTGTCATGTGGCTCGGTGTGTATGCCGGCGGGCGGAACGCCTGGTGGTCGCGCTGTCCGGTACCGATCCGGTGGACCCCCTGGTCCTGCAGTATATGAACCGTTTGTCGGATTATCTCTTCGTCCTTTCCAGGTACATCGCCCGGGAAAAGGGGGTGGCGGAGATCATTTGGAAGCCCCGGTAGACAGGGTGGACCGCCCATTTTCCCGACACCTTCGCCAAGGTCCGTCCCGTGCAACTATTTTGAGGGAGTGTGCCTTTTAGTTGGCCTTTTTTCTACTTTTGTTCCCGGGAGGCATGCCAGTGGGAATCTCCTTCCCCGTCATCCGCACCGGTCGCCGAGCTGCGGACGTCGGCTGTCATAGCGCAGGACCTTATTTTCTTGCTTCATTATCCGATCCGCAATGGCCAAATACATATTTGTGACCGGAGGTGTCACCTCCTCCCTGGGCAAAGGCATCATATCCGCATCGTTGGCCAAATTGCTGCAGGCAAGGGGGTTCTCCGTCACCATCCAGAAATTCGATCCCTACATCAACGTGGACCCAGGCACCCTGAACCCTTACGAGCACGGGGAGTGCTACGTGACGGATGACGGGGCGGAGACGGATCTGGATCTCGGTCATTACGAGCGCTTCCTCAATGTCCCGACCTCCCAGGCGAACAATGTCACCACCGGGCGGATCTACCAAACCGTCATCAACAAAGAACGGGCAGGTGATTTCCTGGGCAAAACCGTGCAGGTCATCCCTCACATCACCGATGAGATCAAGCACCGGGCACAGTTGCTGGACAATACCCACCACTACGACATCATCATCACGGAACTGGGGGGTACCGTCGGCGACATCGAGTCTTTGCCTTATCTGGAAGCCTTGCGGCAGCTGCGATGGGAACTGGGTAACGACAACTGCCTGGTCATCCACCTGACGCTCGTTCCCTATCTGCGGGCCGCCAAGGAACTGAAGACCAAACCCACCCAGCATTCCGTCAAGGAATTGCTGAGCGCCGGGATTCAGCCGGACATACTGGTCTGCCGGACGGAGCATCCGATCGGAATGGACATCCGTCGGAAGCTGGCTTTGTTCTGCAACGTGGATGTAGGGTCCGTGGTGGAAGCCATCGATGCGGAAACCATTTATGATGTCCCCCTGCTCATGGCCAAGGAAAAACTGGATTCCACGGTCATGCAGAAACTCAGGCTCCCGGATCGCAAGGAACCGGACCTGAGCGCTTGGAAAGTATTCCTCGGCCGGTTGAAGAACCCTGTTTCCGAGGTCCGGATCGGGCTGATCGGCAAATACCATGAGTTGCAGGATGCATACAAATCCATTCTGGAAGCCTTTATCCACGCCGGCGCCGTCAACGAATGCAGGGTACGTGTCGTACCGGTTTATGCGGAGACCCTGGTTTGCCCGGAATCGGAATTGACGGAGAAACTGGCTCATTTCGACGGAATTCTCGTCGCGCCAGGCTTCGGGGAACGGGGTATCGAAGGAAAGATCAATGCGATCCGATACGCCCGTACCCACCGCATGCCCTTCTTCGGCATCTGCCTGGGCATGCAATGCGCTGTGGTGGAGTTCGCCCGGCACGTGCTGGGGCTTGCCGGGGCGCAATCGACGGAGGTCGACCGAAATGCGGAGCACCCGGTCATCCACCTGATGCCCGAGCAGCAACAGGTGACCAGGAAAGGGGGAACCATGCGGCTGGGGGCATACGATTGTCACCTGCGCAAGGGATCCCTTGCCCAAAAGGCCTACCAATCCCTACGCATCAGCGAGCGTCACCGCCACCGCTACGAGTTCAACAGCGATTATGCCGTCGAACTGGAAAAACACGGTATGCTCGCCACCGGGCGCAACCCCGACAGCCAGCTCGTGGAGATCATCGAACTGAAGGACCATCCCTGGTTCGTTGGCGTCCAGTTCCACCCGGAACTGAAAAGTACGGTGGAAAACCCGCATCCTTTGTTCGTCAGTTTCGTGAAAGCCTGCCTGACATGAAGGTGAGAAGGCAGTTGGTCGTATGGCTGGTCCCGTTGGGTGTCTGCTGGCTGGTGCGCGACCTGCCTTTCTTCTGGGATACGATTCAGTTGGGATCCAAACACGCCCATTTCTTTTTCGAATCGGATTTCCGCACCCTGATACTACCAACGGAACTGGACAGCGGTCATCCTCCGCTGTTCGGCCTTTACCTGGCGCTATTGTGGAAATGGTTGGGCAAGAGTCTGCTTGTCAGTCATTTCGCGATGATGCCGTTCCTGGTAGGCATCCTTTGGGTACTGTTTCGGGCGGGAGACGACCTGGTAGGAAGCCATCAGGCCTGGCTGTTGCCTTTGCTTTGTTTTGCCGATCCGGTGCTGGCTTCGCAAGCGATCCTGGTCAGTCCGGATATTCCCTTGGTGTTTTTCTTTTTGTTGGCCGCATACGGAGGATGGCGGCGGCGGCAAAGGCTTCTCGTCCCGGCCATTATAGGCTTGGGTCTGGTGAGCCTTCGGGGGATGATGCTGTCGGCCGGATTGTTCGTTTTTCTGTTATGGTGGCATGGTGCCTGGCGTTCTGCCCGGGCAATGTGGCAGGTCATGTGGCCCTTCCTGCCCGGCGGTCTGCTGGCGTCGGCCTGGCTGGCCTGGCACTGGTATGTCACCGGTTGGATCGGGTATCACGCACAATCCACCTGGGCCCCCAGCTTCGAACGGGTGGACCTGGTCGGATTCCTTTGGAATCTGCTGGTGCTCGGATGGCGCCTGTCGGACTACGGTCATGTCTTCAGCTGGCTGGCGGTGGGCGTGACAGGCTGGCTTTTCCTCCGCCGCAACCCTGCGCGGCCGGCCCCGTCGGCGGATTTCCCTCCCGCTTGGGAAAATATCCGGGCCCTGGCAAAACTGACCCTCTGTACCCTGGTGGCGCTTGTGCCCACCCAACTGTTGCACAAAGGATTGCTGGCGCACCGTTACCTCCTGCCGGTGTATATTCCCCTCAACCTGTTGGCTGGTTTGCTGTTGCTTCGATACCTATCCGTACGGACTGGACCGAAGCGATGGCAACGCACCGCAGGTGTCTGGCTGTTGGCGACACTCCTGGCTGTTGGCAACGCCTGGGTATATCCGGAGCGGATCTCTCAGGGTTGGGACAGCACCCTTGCGCACCTGGGCTGGTATCCAGCCATGGAGGAAGCGCTGGCTTACCTGGACCGGGAAGGTATTCCGCTCGCTTCCGTCGGAACGGCATTTCCCGCCATCGGTCCGTTGAAATATGCGCGCCTGGGCAACGACATGCGGGGTATGGTGGAAAAAAATCTGCAGACCCAAGACCATATCCTGTATTCCAATGTCATGAACGACTTCAGCGATGACGAGATAGACCGGCTGCAGGCATGCTGGCAGCCCATGCGAACGTTTCGGCACGGGAAAGTGTTCCTGACCATTTACCGACAATCCAGAGAAGAATCATGCGCAAACTGACCATGGCCGAACTGGGCCGCCTGTCGCCGGCCGAATTCACCCTTGGGAAGCGGATTCCACTGGCAGTCGTATTGGACAACGTCCGATCCGCCCTGAACGTCGGGTCCGTATTCCGTACGGCCGATGCTTTCGCCGTTACCGAAATCCAGTTGTGCGGCATCACCGCCACTCCGCCACACCGGGAGATCCTCAAGACCGCCCTCGGTGCGACCGCCACGGTACCATGGCACCATTCGCCGGATACCCTCGGGGCGGTTCGGGGATATCGTCAGGCGGGATATAGGGTCCTGTCGGTGGAACAGGCGGAAGGTGCCGTTCCCTTGTATGGTTTTGTGCCTGACCTGACGGAAAAATATGCCCTCGTCTTCGGCAACGAAGTGGAAGGTGTGTCGGAAAATGTAATGCGGGAAGTGGACGCTTGCCTTGAGATTCCGCAATTCGGCACCAAACATTCCCTGAATGTCGCGGTTGCCGTTGGCATTGTCTGCTGGCATTTCGCAAGCCGTTTCCGGTTCGGCCAGGAGAATTCCGGTACGGCCGAATAGCGGGGCGCAAAACAAATGGTCGGTTCCGCATGGAGGAGGGTTGACGTGCGATGTCGCGGCCGAAGGGATGATGGCATGGCGGATTGGTTGTTGAAGGGAGGTTCTTGCTCCCCGCTTCGCGGAAAGCGCCGGACTACGAATGTTAGATAATTTGGCTAATTACGGAGATTTTTCTTTTGTAAATCGTAGATTGTAAGTACTTTGTAATTTTTTTTACCTTTTTTTTTACCAAGATTTTGCTCTCCGCTTCGCGGGGAGGGATTTCGGCGTTGGGCAAATCCTTTGTGGACGGAACAGACGGTCACCCGCTTCACGGGCTGGTTTGCTACGGATTGATGATCTGACCGTTTGGTTTGGCAAACGGGATACAAAGAGGCTGCCCAACCGACAATTTGATTTGCACCCGATGGAAAAAGAGACCAAGATCACTTGGCAGTTCTGCATAATGGCTGCCAGAAAGAAAATGAGCAGGCAGTATCAAGGGGCCAACCCTGAAAACAAGTGCAAACGAACCTAAATTACGCCCTGATAATTACAGGGTTTTTTTTCTTTTTTTAATTTTATGATAGCAAGTGGATTGCGTATTTATTTGCTTTCCATTAAATGAATATAGCTCCCCGCGCAGTGGGGAGGGGTTGTGGCGTAGGTCGGGATCGTTGTGGATGGGATAGACTTGCTCACCGCTTCGCGGGTTGGTCCGCAACGGATTGGTGATCCGACAGTTTGGTTGACGGCCGAACAGCGCAAGCGATCCGAGGTCGCTCCGGTTGGCACCTGCCGAGGGAGAACCTCGACAACATATGCAACACATCATGATGTCGACAATGAATTATTGGATGGTAAAATCCGAACCGGAAGCTTTCAGTTTCGAGGAATTGCTCCGCACAGGGCGCACCATGTGGGATGGCGTGCGCAACTATGCCGCCCGAAACAACCTCCGTAGCATGCGGAAGAGAGACCTGGTGCTGTTCTACCATAGCATCACCGGCAAGGAAGTGGTCGGTATTTGCGAGGTGGACCGGGAACATTACCCGGATCCGACCGCCGACAAGGGCGACTGGTCCGTTGTGGACCTCGTTCCGCGGAAACGACTCGTCAGACCCGTTCCCCTGGCCACTATCAAGTCGGATGCCGCTCTGCAGCAGATCGCACTGGTCCGGATGGGTAGACTCTCTGTCATGCCCCTGGAAAAGGACGAATTTTACCACATCCTTTCGCTCGGGGACACCGCCCTGTGAGGATGACCGGTCGCAAGTGAACTGTTTTTCAGAAAATTGGGTCCATCGATTGTCCACCGTGGCGAAATCACCGCCCGTTGCTTCCCACTTGGATATTTTGGCACTGGATTGGTAAGGGAAGGGTAGCCCGAAGGCACGCTTCCGAAAGAAATAGTGCCTTCGGGGTCCCGGATTCCCCCTTGGTCGCCACCCGGCGACAACACCCAACTTTCCCACGTACGCCCTTTATCAAGTCCCTCGCCGGCCGTGACGTCCGGTATGTTGGGGACCGCCCTTTCCGAGGCAGCGACCCATCGGCGTCCCCACCTGGCAGGTTGTAGCAGTCAGGAGCGGAGACCCTGGCATCCCGTGTCATCATCCAGGCACCGGTAATGACGATACCGGTCATCCAAACAATATAACCATGACAAACTTTACCAAACGCAAAATCCTGATCATCGAGGACCATGACAGCATCCGTTTCCTGTTGGGATCCATCCTGAGCAAATCGTACGAGGTCGTCACCAAAAGGGACGGTCTGGAGGGGATGGCCTGGTTGGTGTCGGGCAACCTGCCCGACCTGATCCTGCTGGACGTGACCATGCCCCGGCTGAACGGGACGGAATTCCTTCGGAACATCCGGCAAAACGCCTTGTTAAAAGGTATTCCGGTCATCATCGTTTCCGGCAATGACGGGGCGTCGGATATCGAATATTGTCACAACCTCGGCATTTACGACTACCTGACCAAGCCGTTCAATCCGATCAAGCTCAAGGAGAAGATAGAGGCGGTGCTGCGGCAGTACCATGCGCGGGCGATCCTGAACTGAAGTGGTGCGGGCCGTCCGTACGGGGAGGCGGTCCGGAATTCATGGCCGGCGCAAGCGCCGGAAAACGTATCTTGCAGGCCGTTCGTGAATGCCCGTTCCGGGATAGGGTGACCCGCCTGCCGGCGGGAGGGCATCCGACGGCAGTGCCGGCCTATGGTATTCAACAGCCTAGCATTCCTGGTCTTTGCGGTGGTCTTTCTTACCGTCTACTTTCTCCTCCGGGGGCGGCATCGGCTGTATTGGATGTTGGCAGGCAGTTATTTTTTTTACGGTTGGTGGGACGTGCGCTTCCTGGGGCTGATCATCCTGTCGACGGTAGTCGATTTCCACCTCGGCAAGACCATCCGGGCAGCGGCCGATCCCACCCGTCGCAGCCGGTGGTTGTGGCTGAGTGTAGGCGTCAACCTGGGCATACTGGGATTCTTCAAATATGCCGGATTTTTCACGGAAGGGTTCCGGCAATTGGCGGCCTTGTTCGGCTGGATTCCTCCGATTCCCTTCCTGGAGGTCGTGTTGCCGGTCGGCATATCGTTCTACACATTCCAGACGCTTTCCTACACCATTGACATTTATCGGGGCCGGATGGAACCGACCAGGGACATCTGGTGTTTCGCCACCTTCGTCGCATGCTGGCCCCAGCTGGTGGCCGGGCCGATCGTGCGGGCGGCCGATTTCCTGCCCCAGCTGCAGCGGTATCTTCCGGCGGACACCGCCCGCATACAGTCGGGGCTGACGCGTATCGGCTGGGGTTTCTTCAAGAAAGTGGCGGTGGCGGATTCCCTGGCACCTTTTGTGGACCAGGTGTGGTCGGCACCGGCGCATTTCACCACCCTGAACCTATGGGTGGCCGTACTTTTCTATTCTTTCCAGCTCTATTGTGATTTCAGCGGTTATTCCGACATCGCCATCGGTTTTGCCAGGATCATGGGATATGAATTCCCGGAGAATTTCCGGACGCCTTATTTTTCCCGCCATTTCAGCGAATTCTGGACCCGGTGGCATATCTCACTTTCCTCCTGGTTGCGGGATTATCTGTACATTCCCTTGGGTGGTAACCGGAAAGGCAGCTGGTGCACCCTCCGGAACCTGATGCTGACCATGTTGCTGGGCGGCCTTTGGCATGGTGCGAACTGGACCTTTGTCGTCTGGGGTGGTATCCATGGGGTGCTGTTGGTATTGCAGCGCCTGCTGGAAGGTCCTTTCCGCTTATGCAAGCGTTATGTCCCCGGCCCGATGTGGACAGGGTTGGCGATGCTGACGGTATTCCTGCTCACCACACTGGCCTGGGTGTTTTTCCGCAGTCCGGACCTGCACACGGCGGTGGCGATTCTGCAGGATTTGTTCCGGTTGGACGGCTGGGCGCCGACTGGTCTGATGAACAAGTTCATCGTTGCCAGGGGCGTGGGTTTGATAGGTTCGCTCCTGATGGTCGAAGCAGCGGCCGCCTACCTACCGGTGGGTCCGTGGTTGTCGGACCGGCCGTTTTGGCGTGCCTTTGTCGTGGCGGCCATGTTGTTCGCCATCCTGCTGTTCGGTAACTTTGCCGCCGATGCATTCATTTATTTCCAGTTCTGAACCATGACCGAAACCATCCGTCCGCGCGGAAAGAGGCTCCTGGGCTGGGGAGTTGCGCTCCTGTCGATCGTGTTCGTCGGCGACAGGGTGTTGGCGTATGCCTTGGGGCGTCTGGCAGCGCAAAGCCAATTCCGTTACACGAGGCTGTACCGTCCTGCCGGTGACGGTCGAATGCTGCTGTTGGGAAACTCCCGCGGACTGAGTCTCTTCCAACCGTCCTTGGAAGCCGCCACCGGTTTGTCCACCGTGAACCTGAGTTACAATGGCTTGCCCCTGGCATTGGCCAACGTGTTGATGCGGGATTACCTGGACCGCCATCCGGTGCCGGACCTCCTGCTGATGGACATCACCATGCTGGACCGGCAGATGGACGAGCGGCTGGTCCAGCAATTCCTGTTCCTGACAAACCATTCCGACAGGCTGCGTCAACTGGTGCGGGAACAAAATCCGACCGTGTATTTCTTTTCCCGATTGTTCCATCTGTACCGCTACAACAGCGAGGTGTACTACCGTACCTTGTACTACCGGCATCGGACGGATGCGGACTGGTTGCTGGACCGCGTCATCACCGGCGACCAGTTGGCGGCGGTCCGGGATGCGCCGCCTTATACCTTCGAATATGACCGGGAACAACTGGACATGCTGGCGGGGATGGTCGCCTATGCCGCCGGGAAAGGCGTCGAGGTCCGCTTGTTGGTGAATCCATATCTGCCTGACTATGTCTCCCGATTGGAAAATCTGGACGCCATGGTCCGGGAGGTATCCGCTGCCTGCGGTATCCCGGTATACGATTTCAGCAGTGCCGTCACGGATACGACGGGTTTCGGCGATTATCAGCATCTCAATAAGCGGGGTGCCGCCCGATATGTCCGCTTGTTGCAGGAAAAGGGCCTGCTGGACATTTCCTCCGCCACCTCCGTTGTGCCGCCTTTTTTCTGACGACAAGCGGCTGTTCGGTAAGTAATTACCGCTCTTTTGGTATATTTGGTGCAAATGCCAAACTGGGCATTGTATTTGGAAAGAAACAGTACGCATCCGACGGGAGTCGTCGCCATCAACCAACCTCATCCGTATTCCCACCCATTACTCCCCCTCCATTTGACCGGATATCAACCTGCGCCCTGCTGCAGAGACAGTTTCCCGGCCGTCATCCATATTTTCGGGTACCTGCGCAGGATGATCACAAGATTCCGTCCGTGGCTGCTGCCGTGTCACCCTTGTTGCGCCGAGCGAAGCGTACGCCGTTTGTCGGTCCGGAAGCAGGTATGATCCTTCTAGGAAAAACAACAACTATCAACAGCCCAGCACACAAATGAAATACTTTGCGGAGGAAGCCATACAATTGGTGGATATGGACAAGGAACCGGGTGCCTCCGGGGTACGCCTTGTCATCCTGGACGTGAACAAGTTGCCGAGCGAGTATATTTTCGAATTGGGAAGATTGCTGACACCGGCGGAGCTGGCCAAGGCTTCGCGGTTCAAGGACCAGGGGCGTCGGAACGTCTATCTGGCATCCTGGGGAATGCTGCGGAAAATAGCCGCGGACATCCTCGGAGAACCTGCCGGCGACCTGGTCATAGCGGAGGATACCTATGGGAAGCCGTATTTCCAGCAGTACAAAGGCATCTTGCCGTTCAATCTTGCCAGTTCCGGTTCCGTCGCCACCGTTGCGATCGATTTGAGCGGTCGGGAGATCGGCGTGGATGTGGAACTCATCAACACTTCCTTTTCCTATTGGAATTTTGCCGGATATTATTTTTCTATTCAGGAATGTGACCGAATCTTCAATCATCGGGATTATTTCCGCCACATCACGCAAAAGGAGGCGCTGTTGAAAGCGACCGGCGTACGGGTGGTGGGCGACGCGACCAAAATCGACCTCTCCAGTCCGGTGAGCCGGATTCCGGTCACGGATGAGCGGCTCCTGCCCTACAAGCAAACTCGTTTCACCATGTACACCTTGGAGGATGAAATGGCCGTCCTGACCCTGGCCGTTCCGGCGGCTGACATCGGGCAGCAGCAGCCTGGCCGGATGCGGATGACGGAGGTCCAATTCCAATGAACCGGACCGGTCCATCCGCTGTGGGGCGGGTATGGGTCAGAGCGATTCGTCAAGGGCTATTTCCAGATCCATCCGGATGACAATATCGTTTTCCACGCGGACCATCCCCATCATGGCGGATGGAGGTGTGATGCCGAAATCCGTCATGTCGATGCGTTTCGCGCAGACGAACCGATAGCGGGTGGAGGAGAGGCGGAGCGCATTCACATCCAGCCAATATTCCTTATCCATTCCATTGATGGAGATGCAGGTCAGCGCCTTGAGTCGTATCCAGTCGTTTCCGGCGGACAGCCGATGGCATTTGTCGGGTTTCACTTCCCGCAGGTAAATATGGATGAAAGGGTGCAGATCATGGCGCAAAGCTTTTTGCAGGTCTTTGTTCATGAGTTTGTTGCCGCAGTCCAGGCTGGCGACAGGCAGTGCGAGGCCGGTGTTTCGGAAATGCAGCGATTCGCTGGGGGTGGCGGCGGAAAGGGCGCTATACTCCTGCCGGAAAAACTTTTCCGTACATCGGCACCGGAACACATTGACATTGGTCTTGCCTTCCAGGGAAAGGGAGCTGTTGTCCGTTATCCGGAAGCGGTGGCTGGTTGCATCCTTGTCAGGCAGGTCTGGCATGGCAGGTTGGTTATAGGCCGCCGGCAGGAAAGCAGCCGGGAGGAGCCACCGGGAACAGGTTCGGAGCAAAGATAGCAACCGTTTCATGGCGGGCGATTCAGGTTGGTTGCGACGGGGTCACCAAGGTGACGAAAAGCGGTTTCGCGGCTTGGCGGACCCGGTCGCAACAAATCCAAGTTAAAAAAGGCTTCCGTCAGCCGATGGCGAACAGGAAGCCTTCCGATGGGAACTTTGCGCAGGGCTGAGGTCGGTTCGAGGGGGATCGAAGATCCGGACAGGACGGGCCTGCGCCAGGGATGCCCGGGGGCGTGCAGCTTGTCACATTCGGTTGGTCATGGCAGGGGCAGGGGGCATACCCCCCTGTACTCGGCCGGGGTGATGCAGTGGGTGTTGCGAGCCGGTCAGAAACCGAGGGCTGCCTCCAGCATGAAGCCGTTGAAGCGGCCGTTGTGGAACAGGCTCGTTTCGGGGAACCCGTCGTAATCCTGGTTGACGTATTCCGCTTTGATCAGCACATACCGGTTGAGATACCAGCCGGCGGCGGCGGCGAATCGTTGGATGGTCACATCATTTGCATTGAGTACTTCGGCGGTCATGGTATTGTAGCGGCCGCCGACGTAGAAATTGTCCTGTTTGCCAAAGCGGCAGATCAGGTCGCCGGCGAGCTGGGTCGCGTTGCGCATGTCGGATTCGTTGGAGGCGCGGCCGTTGGCATTTTCGTACGTTCCGAAGAATTCCCAACCTTTGTATTGGACAAACAGATTGCCCATGAAGGAAGCCACCTTGTCCACGAAGCCGGGGTTGTAGCGGCCGGAGGTGAACTTGGTGTCGGTTTTGGCCTCGGCATTTTCCATCACCAGGTAGTAGCGCGAGCCGGTACGGTCGCCGCCATAGAGTGTGTTGCGGGCGGAGCTGGCCGTGTAGTATGCCGAACCGGTGACGCGTATCCGGAGGTCATCGTTCGGTGATTTGTCGAAGCCCAGTTTTCCGATGAAGGCGGGCAGCTTCTTGTTGTTGTCATCGAGGGCGTCGCTGGAAAGGGTGGGCTGGGCCAGAACGTCGCCTTTGATTTCCCCGCTGGTCACGGAACCGACAGCGATGACACCGTTTTTCTGGTAGATGGCTTCGGCGCCTATTTCGGTGGTGAAGGCGTCCATGATATAGTTTTCGACGAAAGGATTGTGCAGGGTGGCGCCATTGTCACTGCGGCGGAAGTGAGCGTCACCGTAGTTTATTTCCATGTGTCCGGCTTTGATGGTCAGGTTGTTCATGACATTATCCACGAAAGAGCTGTTCAGGAAGGGCAGTTTGTCGAATTGGAGGTATCCGCCTTTCACCCAGCCTTCCGGGTGGTGGCGCGAGGAAAGGTAGGTGACCAGATTGACGCGGACCCCTTCCATGAGCTGTGCATCGATGTTCATGTTGGCGGTGGCGAGGTTGAAGCCATTGGAAAGGTTGATCAGCACGGAGTTTGCGTCCGGTTGGCCGTTGCCGTCCGCATCCCTGGAAGGGGAACCTGTCTCATGCTGCAGGGCCTGGAACTGCTGCGTGAAATTGCCGCCGAGGCGTACCTTGAAACCTTTCTCGCCGCTATCCTCCGTTCTCGGTGTTTCGAACATGTTGAGTCCGCGTTGGTCGTAAGGCCGGAAATATCCCAATTCGTTCTGAGCGTGCAACGGAAGGTAGGACGATAGCGACACGAGGGTGGCTGTCAGCAGGGAGAAGAAAGACTTTTTCATTTTTCGTTTGTTTGAAGGTGAATAAAGCGGGTTGGGTTGGTGTGGGAAAAGGCGTTAGATTTTCAGCGGTTACTGCGGATGGCTGGGCTTTTGGAAAGTGGATTCGAAGTGGATGGTGACCTCGTCTCCGGTCTTGAGGCTGCCGAGGAACATCACGGGCGGTTCGAGTTTGAAATCCGTCATGCGGAGCCGGTGGCTTCCCTTGAATTGGAACCGGTCGCCTTGTTGGGTGGCGGAGACCGGGAGCCGGACGGTCTTGGTGACACCGGCTATGGTCAGGTTGCCGTCAGCCAGGATGTCGTACCCGCCGTCCTTTCTGGTCAGTCGGACGATATTGGTCAGCTGGAAACGAATGTCGGGGTATTTGTCCGCCTGCATGGTCTTGCGGATGTTGTTGTCCATGACCGAGCCCTTTTCGCTTCGGATGGAACGCACCTGCATCGAGATGGATAGGGTGGGGATGTCACGCAGCGTCTGGTCGCTGAGCAGCAGCGCTGCCTTCCCGGAGATTTTCGTCACCTCCGCTGTCCAGTCGTGGAGGGTGGAGGTGCCTTCCATCCGGATGGTGGCGTCCATGAGTTCGAAGCCTTCCTGGGACAGGGCATGATTCGGAAGAAGGGCGGGGAGCAACAGGAGTAGCAGGATTGCGTTTTTCATGATTGTCCGATTGATTTATGACAAAAGTACCGCGGTGCATGCCCACGGGAAGGTGATAAAGACCGTATGGCGGTTGTGACAATTGTCAGTGTCGGAAGGAAAGGAAGCGGGTGGCCGGCAGGAAGGGGGAATATTGCGCGATGGCGGCGGCCGGAGTCTTGCGCCAGGGAAATATGGGTTACCTTTGTTCTTTTCAAACGATAGCGATACCGATGAAGCGACACTTGACATGGATGTTTTGGGTTGGGATGGCGGTCATGCAGGAAGGGAGGGCCCAGGAAGCTTGGGGGCGGCTGACCGGCCGCCTGACCGATGCGATGTCGGCCGAGCCGGTGGAGTTGGCCACCGTATATCTTCGGGGGACGACGACCGCCACCGAAACGGATGCGAACGGCGATTGGGAGCTGGCCGTTCCGGCGGGGCAGTCCATGGTATTGGTATTTTCGCGCATCGGGTACAAGGAAGCGGTGCTGGACATCACCCCGATGCCGGCGGATGCCGTCCGGCAGCTGGATATGCGGCTTTCCCCTGCGGATGCCTCCGTCGAGGTTCTCGTTCAGGAAAGCCGGCTGGAGCAAGGCGGCATGATTCGGGAGGAGCTGTCGGCCATGAAATTGTTGCCGGTGGCGACCGGCAACCTGGAGAGCATCCTGCCGCACATTGCATTGGGAACCAGCAGCGGGGCAGGTGGCGAACTGACGAGCCAGTATAATGTCAGGGGCGGGAACTACGATGAGAACCTGGTGTATGTCAACGATTTCGAGATATACCGCCCGCAACTGATCCGGGCGGGCCAGCAGGAGGGACTGACCTTTCCCAACATCGACCTGGTCCAGAACCTGGTCTTTTCCGCCGGTGGATTCGAGGCACGGTATGGGGACAAGCAATCCAGTGTACTGGATATCCGGTACAAGCGGCCCGAAAGATTCGGCGGCAGCGCCGCTGCCAGCCTCCTGGGTGGGTCCGCCCACCTGGAGGGCAGTGTCCAGCCCGGTACCGACCCGTACAAGCGGCTGCGATACCTGGCGGGTATCCGTTACAAGACCACCCGCTACCTGCTCGGCACCCTGGATGTGGAGGGGGAATACAACCCGGATTTCGCGGACGTGCAGGCTTACCTCACCTACGACCTCCACCGGGATTGGCAACTGGGCTGCCTGCTGAACTACAACCGGTCCAATTTCTACTTCGTGCCCTCCACCCGTAGCACGGCATTCGGGTTGGTGAACTACGCCCTGGAGTTGTTCAGTGAGTTCGAAGGCCAGGAACGCGACGATTTCACGACCCAGTTGGCCGGGCTGTCCCTCACCTGGCTTCCGGACCGGGAACGTCATCCGGTCTTCACGAAACTGCTGGTGTCGGCATACCGAAGCGATGAGAACGAGCGGTTCGACATCATCGGCCGGTACAGTCTGCGGCAGATCGAATCGGACCTGGGCAGCGGGGACTTCGGTGAGGTGGTGGCGGAGTTGGGCGCCGGCACCCAGCACCAATATGTCCGCAACTTTCTGGATGCCGTCGTCGCCACCGCGGAACTGAAGGGAGGATTGGAGTTGGAGCGTCCCGCCGACTCCCTGCTGGCGGCACCGCAATCCTCCCATTTTCTCCAGTGGGGGTTGAAATACCAGCTGGAAGACATCCGCGACCGTATCAACGAATGGGAGCGACTGGACAGCGCCGGTTATTCCCTGCCCTACGATACTGCCCGGCTGCTGCTGTACAGCGTGCTCAAAACACAAAACCGCCTGTCCTCCCGCCGTCTAAACGCCTATTTCCAGGACACGTACACCTGGCGCAACGACAGCATCGGGGAACTGAAGCTGTCGGCGGGTGTCCGGGCGGCCTGGTGGGACCTCAACCGGGAATTCTTCCTGACGCCCCGGGCGCAGTTGCTTTACAAATCCCTGCGGTCCCGTCGGGACATCTCCTGGCGCCTGGCGGCAGGGCTGTACTACCAGCCGCCCTTCTACCGGGAGCTACGCAACCCCCAAGGGCTCGTCAACCGGGATGTGCTGGCACAGAAATCCGCCCATATCGTCGGTGGTTTCACCTATGATTTTTTCCTCGGCCGGCTGAGCCCCACCCGTTTCCGTCTGATCATGGAAGCGTATTACAAGCGGCTCTGGGACATCGTATCTTATGAAATCGACAATGTGCGCATCCGGTACGAGGGAGCGAACAATGCCACGGGGTACGTGACAGGTGTGGACCTTCGGCTGAACGGGGAGTTCGTCCCCGGCGTGGAATCCTGGGTCAATCTTTCCTTCCTGCGCGCCCGGGAGCGCCTGGAAGGGGTGGCGCACCGCGACCGTGCCGTCGGTCAGCAGGACGGGGTGCCCGTCCGGTACGTTCCCCGTCCTTCCGACCAGCTGCTGACCTTGTCCGTATTCTTTCAGGACTACCTGCCCCGAAACGAGCATTTCAAGATGAACCTCAGCCTTTTCATCGGAACGGGGCTGCCATACGGCCTAAAGGATGACAACCGGATTTTCCGAAACACCTACCGGTTCAAACCTTACCACCGGGTCGACATCGGATTTTCGTTGAAAGTTTGGGACGAGACCTGGTTGGCGGAGAAACCGCGGCATCCGTTGCGTTTCGGGAAGGCCTCCTGGTTGAGTCTGGAAATCTTCAACCTGATGCAGGTACAGAACGAAGCTTCCCGAACCTGGATCAAGACGGTTTTCAGCCAACAGTTCGCCATACCCAACTACCTGACGGGCCGACGGCTCAACCTGCGCTGGCGACTGGAATTCTGAAGCACAGCCGCTGCTCACGGCTTTCATCGACCGGTGAAGCGGGCCTTCCGCTTTTCGATGAAAGCCTGTGCGCCTTCTTGGAAATCGGCGGTTCCGGCGGCCTTTCCGAAGGAAAGGACCTCTTGTTCGTAGCCGTCGGTTCCAGGGTCGAAATAAGCGTTGACGGCCTTGATGACCTCCGTAACGGCGACGGGACCTTTTTCCCCGATCTTGCGGAGCAACGCCCGGGCCGACTCAACGGCTGTTCCGACCGGCACGACCTGGTTGACCAGCCCGAGTTCCCTTGCCTCCGCTGCCGATACCATATCCCCTGTCAGCATCCATTCCAAGGCCTTTCCCTTGCCTGCATAGCGTACCAGGCGCTGGGTGCCACCATAGCCGGGAATCAGGCCCAGGTTGACTTCCGGTTGTCCGAACCTGGCGTTTTCCGCGGCGATGCGCAGGTGGCAGGCCATGGCCAGCTCGCACCCGCCGCCAAGCGCGAATCCGTTGACAGCCGCCACCACCGGTCTGGGGAATCGTTCGATAGCGAAGAAGACGGATTGGCCCTCCCTGGACATGGCGGCGGCGCCCTCCGCATCCAGGGACAGGAATTCCTTGATGTCGGCACCTGCCACGAATGCCTTTTGGCCGGCACCCGTCACGATGATACCGGTAAGCGACGGCCAGGCAGGGGCCTTCTCCCGGAAAAAATGGCCGAGCTCGGCCATGGTGGCCCGGTTGAGTGCGTTCAAGGCAGCTTCCCGGCAGATGGTCAGCACTGCGATACCGTCTTCGTCCGGGCCTTCAAGTTGCAGGTGTTCGTAGGTCGTCATGTCTTCGGAAGGTTGAAGGTTAGGCTGAAATGGTTTGTTCCGGCGCCCAGGTGCGCGACGGAACGACCGTAAGTCAGTTGGAAGCGGCGGATCCTGACCCCCACGCCCATGCTGAACCCGGCCAGGCTGCGCAGGTTCTCCAATTGAAGTTCCTTTCGATGAAGGTGGTTGTACCCCAGGCCCAGGCGCAGGGTCTCCCCCCGTCCCAACAGGAATTCCCCGTTGAAGACGAAATGCCGGGCCAGGTTGTCCACCCAGGAACTGCCGTCCGATACGGCACCCGGCTCGCCGAAACCGAAAACACCCGGCTCCGCAGCGGAAGGGTCGTCGTAGGATATGTTCCAGCGGTCCAGGTACCGGTAAACGATGCCCAGCCGGAACGGCATGTGCCGCAGCCTTTTCGTCAGGCCCAGCTGCGCCTCGAAAGGAAGCGGCTCGCGGACACCTTCCAGGAAGGGCCGCATTTGCCAGCCCATATGCTGCAGTACCAGGCTCAGGTGCAGCAGCCGGGTCGTGTCATGATACAGGACCCCTACATCCGCCGTCATCCCGGTCGACTGGTAGCGCTCGTATCGGGCGGTTACCAAGCGGATGTTGGCACCTACGCTGAGCCGCTCGTACAGTTGTTTGCCGATGCCGGCCACCACCGCATATTCCCCGGCACGGAACGGTTCGGTCGCCAGTCCCGTCGGGTCGGTTCCCTGGAAATCCCCGTAGGAAAGGTACCGGATGCCACCGTGGAGGGTGGCGTCCCATGCCTTCGAACGGAAGGCCGCCGAGGCGTAGCCCCCGGAAATGTCCGCCACGTACCATTGGTGGTTGGCATTCACCCGTCCGTGCATCGAAGGATTGAGGACGGCCGGGTTGGACCAGGCGAAGGCCGGGTCCTCATCCCGGACCCCCAGCTGATGGCCCCCCAGGGCGGTCAGCCGGGCGGAAACAGGCAATTGGAGGAACCCGAAGACCCTTTGGCCGCCCGTCACTTGTCCGGACAATTGACCGCACCATCCGCCCAGCACCAGGACGGCCAGCCACCAGGACGATCGGAAGATTCGCATGAATTAGTCGTTTGTATCCGCGTTGGGGTCGGCATGTCGGTCGAACCGACGCAGCACCGCCGCCCGCGCTTGCAGCCGGGCCGTATCCACGGAAAGATCTCCATCCGCCAGGGTCCATTCCGACCCGCAATTGCCGTAGAAGCAGATCTTGCGGGCCACCAGCGTGCCGGCGGAATCATATTCCAACAGCAGCCCCTCCTCGTTGTCACCACCGAGATAGGTGCCTTCGTATCGGATCCTCCCGTTCCGGTAAAAGATCCGGAACGGGCCGTTCTCCGCATTACCGGCAAAGGTAACCTCTTCCGCCAATTCACCGGTATCGGAATACTTCCTCCAGATACCGTCCATGGCGTCTTCGCGGTAGACACCCTCCAATTTCAACTGCCCGGAAGGATAGTACTTCCGGTACGGACCTTCGAAACGGCCGTCCACCATGGTCTCCACGGATTGGAGGACCCCGTCCGGAAAATACCGACGGACTTCCCCTTGCAGAGTGTCGTCCTGATAATCACTCTCCTCGTACAGCTGTCCTTCCGGGTGGAACCGCTCGAAGCGACCATGTCTGACGGAAGTGCCGCGGCGAACATGGTAGCGTTCCGTCAGGATGCCGTTTTCATCCCGGACCTCCACCGGTTCCGTCTCTGTGCAAGCTGCCAGGACCACCGTGGCGACGGCTGCGAACATCAACGATCTTTTTTTCATCTTCTCAGGTGTGGTTTTGGGCGCTCCTTCGGCTTCGGACCCGGCTGCGGCGGTACGCAGACCCGGAACACCTGCAAACCGGTCGGGCGCATTCATTTCTTCGGAACGTCATTCGACCTGTCTGAAGTATCCACCGTTGCCTGTTCTTCCTGCCTGACGCCAATTTTTGCGCCTCCCGGCGAAGATACCGCTGCCATATCCCGGACGATTTACGAGGTATCCGTTACTTTTGCTACGGACGGCGCGGCCATGACATTTTCCGGGACAATCCGCCGGACCAACGCCGCCACCCGATCCCGCACCTCCCTGCCACATGGAAGATGCTGCCCGGTTTCGGGCAGGGATATCAGCGGCTTGTCGAACCACAGGCCCGAAGCCTTAACCATTGCAGCCTCGTTGTATCAGGTTCGTATCTGGTGGAAAACAGGACGGCGACCTGTTCCCGCTATGTACCGAATATTCGACCGGCGGGCTGCAGCTAAAACCAGGAAAGATCATGTTCCAACCATCCACCGCACTCCACCATCATCCTCTGACAGAGACACCCCACGAAGGCTTGCGCAATTGGGTGACCAGAATGGCCGTGTATCTCGAAGCCGCCCACGTGCACTGGTGCGACGGTTCCGAATCGGAATACGAGGCCATGACCGCCAGGCTCGTCGACAAAGGAACCTTCATCCGCCTGGATCCGAAAAAACGGCCGGGCAGTTTCGCCTGTTTCAGCGACCCGAGCGATGTGGCGCGGGTCGAGAACCGGACCTTCATCTGCTCGCGCCGCAAGGAGGATGCGGGCCCCACCAACAATTGGGAGGACCCAAAGGCCATGAAGGAAACCCTGGAGAACCTGCTGCGCGGCTGTATGCGTGGCAGGACCATGTACGTCATTCCGTTCTGCATGGGGCCATTGTATTCCCCCTTCTCCCGGATCGGGGTGCAGTTGTCCGACTCGGAATACGTGGTCGTGAACATGCGGATCATGACCCGGATCGGCGCACCGGTGTTGGAGATGCTCGGCGAATCGGGTGAGTATGTGAAATGCATTCATTCCGTGGGGCATCCCTTGTCGCCGGGGCAGCAGGATGTCCGTTGGCCTTGTGAGCCGGACATCGACCGGAAGTACATCGCGCATTTCCCGGAGGAACGGCTGATCGTCTCCTATGGGAGCGGATACGGCGGCAATGCCTTGCTGGGAAAAAAATGTTTCGCCCTGCGGATCGCCTCCGCCATGGGCCGGGAGGAGGGTTGGCTTGCGGAACACATGCTCCTGCTGGGCGTCCGGGATCCGGACGGACAGAAGACCTATGTGGCGGGTGCCTTCCCCAGTGCCTGCGGCAAGACGAATTTCGCCATGATGATCCCACCGGAATCCATGGACGGCTGGGAGGTGACCACCGTCGGGGACGACATTGCCTGGATTCACAAGGGGGCGGACGGAAAGCTGTACGCCGTCAATCCGGAAGCAGGCTATTTCGGGGTGGCGCCCGGCACGAACTACCAGACCAACCCCAATGCCATGGCGACCATTTCGAAAAACGCCATCTTCACGAACGTGGCCGTCACCGCAGACGGAGACGTCTGGTGGGAGGGCATGACGAAGGAGCGACCGGCGGAACTGCTTGACTGGCAGGGAAAGCGCTACGATCCCTCCGACGGGCAGCCGGCCGCCCATCCCAATGCACGCTTCACGGCGCCGGCCCGCCAGAATCCGGCCATCGATCCGGAATGGGAGAATCCGGCCGGTGTGCAGGTCAAGGCCTTTGTTTTCGGTGGCCGGCGCAGTTCGGTGGTCCCTTTGGTCTACCAGGCTTTCAACTGGAACTTCGGCGTCTATCTCGCCGCGACAATGGGTTCGGAAATGACGGCCGCGGCATTCGGCAAGGTCGGCGCCGTCCGGCGGGATCCGTTCGCCATGTTGCCTTTCCTGGGCTATCATGTGGCGGACTACTTCAACTTTTGGCTGCAGTTCGGCCGTGACCTGCCGAATGCCCCGCGGATTTTCGGCGTCAACTGGTTCCGCAAGGATGCACAGGGGGTTTTCCAATGGCCGGGTTTCGGGGAGAACATGCGTGTCCTCCGCTGGATCGTCGGCCGGGTCCGGGGCAAAGCCGGCGCGGTGGAGAGCCCGGTCGGGTGGATGCCCCGTCACCGGGACATCGACTGGCACGGCATGGAAGATTATCCGCGGGAACAATTCAAACAGCTGATGACAGTGGACCGGGAAGCCTGGAAGGCGGAGATCATGGCCCACGAGCAACTTTTTTCCTCGATGTACGACCGTTTGCCCAAGGAATTCCTGTTCATGCGGGAGCTGCTGCTGTCCGCTTTGTGGCGCTCCCCGGAAAGGTGGGAGCTCGCACCGGAACGCTGAGCGGTTCTTCGCGGCCCCCGAAGGCTTATGTACAAATAAAACTGTCTGATATTCCCAAATCAAGGTATTTTTGCGCCGGTGTGCCGTGGTTCGGATGCCGGACGGCGGTGCCATGTCGTACGGTGTCGGGCCGTGGCAAAACCGTCCCGATACCCGAACCGTCCGGTGCCCGCCCATCGTTTCCGCCGTACCGGTGCGTTGGGCCGGGGTAAGCAACCCCCGGTTGTCACATGGCCGGACCGAAAAAAACAACCTCCCCGTATGAGCGACCGACAGAATTTACGGAAGGAAGTCAGCCGATTTTTTACCAGCAAGCTGTTCCTTGGCAACCTGCTCCGGATGGCTGGGGTGGTCATCGGGTTTTTCCTTTTGGTGACCTGGGGCATGCGCTTTTACACACAACATGGAACATCTGTCCAGGTGGATGATTTTACCGGCCTGCACCTGTCGGATGCCATGCGAAAAGGGGAAACGAAAGGATTCCGCTTCGAGGTCATGGATTCCGTCTGGCAGGAAAACACCCCGAGTGGGATCATCCTGCTTCAGAATCCGGAACCGCTGGCCCGGGTGAAGGAAGGCCGTCGCATTTATGTGACGGTGACAGGGGAGGCGCAGCCGGAGTTGCTGCCGAAGTTCGCGGAAAGCAGCTACGACTTCGACCGGTACGCCATGAAATTGGAACGGAGGGGCATCAAGGTACGGGAAAAGGAGCGGGTATTCGACGCCAAGCAAGCGGAGAACACCATCCTGCATTTTTACCACAACGGCAGAAAAGTCACGGAGGGAATGGTCAACAGCGGTTATTACGTGGTTCCAGGGGAAATGTTGGAGTTCGTCGTGACTGAACGGCTGAGCAACGAGGTCGAGATTCCCGACCTGGTATGCATGGACTATCCCGCGGCAGAATTCCTCATCAGTACGGCAAACCTGAACATCGGCATGGTCACCGAGGACGAAACGGTGACGGATGCTTCCACGGCCTTCATCGCCCGACAGGACCCCCTCTTCGTACCAGGTGTCATGATACCCATGGGTACGCAGGTCAACCTCTGGCTGACACAGTTTCCACCGGAGGACTGTTACCTTCCGGACGAAGGGCAAGACCAATGATCCCGCTGTTCCGGTTGGCGGTACCCGTCCGCAGCCCTGATGTCCTCCCTTGTCCCTATCCGTGACGCTGATGTTCCGCCCGGACGAGCATACGGATCTGACGCCCTATGTCCGGTCAACGGCAACAAATAAGCCTTTGGGACGTTCTTGAAGGGTTTGGCAGGCAAGCCCGTACGGATTCCGGGCGATTGTTTGCCGCTTCGCCGTCGTGTGGGTCCGTCTCCGGGGTGCGTCAGCCAGCGAAGGAAGCCGGAGTCCCCGCAAGCGAACCCGCCCGCCAGATTTTTAAAAAAAAACGGGAAAAAGCAAGCTGATGAAATGTATTTCTTTCCTGTTGTTGTTGCAATTCCTGTCTTTTTGTTCCGCCGCCGGACAAACCTTGGAAGCCGCCGCAGCAGGGCATCGGGATCAGGTTCGGCAGGCCTTCCGACAGGAATGGCCGACCATGTCGCGTGTTCATCCCGATCAGTCCCATCTTGGGGGAGCGGAGGTATCCGCCAGGAACGGTGATTGTCCGCCCATGTTCGACGCCTACCAGGTGCAGACGGGGAGCAGCCTGCTCATCACCATCGATACCTTCGGTTTCGGTACCGACACCAGCATGCCGGTCCTGACGGTCAACAATCCGGGAGCCTTGCTCTTCGGTTCCGCAACGGTTGCGCCACAGACCATCCAGATCGCCTACACCGCACAGGCAGGCCTGTCGTCAGGCGGTGTGGACACTTTGGAAATCAGTTACATACAAGGGCCGTTGGATACCACGGTTCGGCTGCCGGTCCATGTAACCCGCAAAGGCAGGATCCTGACCGGTCCGCTCCAGGCTGTCGGTCCCGGTACCGTCGGCACTTTCTGTTACGGTGACCTGGCGGTGTTCGACCGACCGTTGGCCTGCAGCGAACTGCTCGGTTCCTCCGCGGGGTACGACGGATTGGGGGAACAACTTGTTCATTTTACGGATTACGGGGCGGCCGACACCTGCCTGGTGTACTACGCGAGCCGCTTCCCGGGTGTGGATACCGTGTCCGTCATGTTATGCGACGAATGGGCGGTGTGTGACACTTTCCTGCTACCCTTCCGCATCCTGGGGGACACCATAGACGAACTGCCTTTTTTCGATGATTTCTCCGGGGCGGAAGGACACTACCCCTCCGCCGCCCGCTGGCTGGACAGATCTGTCTTCGTCAACCGCACACTGGCCTTTCAACCGCCATCCGTCGGATTCGCCACTTTCGACGGACTGGACCGTCGGGGGGACGTATACCCGTTTTTCAACCAGGTCGGCGACCGGCTGACCTCCCGACCGATCGACCTGTCATCCCAAACCCCCTTCTCCGATGTGGTCCTGCGTTTCTTCCTGGCTCCGAAGGGTTACGGGCTCGCACCCGAGGAAACGGATTATTTCATCCTCGAGTTCCGGAACGCACAAAGAGAATGGGTTCCCATCGATTCCATCCCCGGCTTGGGTGACGTTTCCATCACCCAGTTTCCCCCCTTCCAATTCCACGCCTATCCCATTGCGGACCCGCAGTTCCTTCACGGGGCTTTCCAGTTCCGTTTTTCCGCGGTCACCTCACCGGGTGGAGAGGTGGATCTGTGGCACCTGGACTATGTCTTCCTCGATGAACAGTCCACCGTCACCGACTTTTTCGGCGACCTGGCCTTTACAGGAGCGACCCGTTCCATCCTGCGGGATTACACGGCCCTGCCGCTCTCCCAGCTCCAGGCCGGACTGTCGGAAACAGTCATGGCCGTTGGTGACACCCTGCGATACAGCATATTCAATCATTTCAACGATACCCGCTCCTTCGCCGATTCCAGGGTATCCTTTCAGGAGACCACCACCGGACAGTCCTTCGCCGGTAACTTCACCCTCGCCGACGCCGGTGGGTCGAATACCGCTCCGAAGGAGCACCGCACCATCGGAAGAGCGGTTCCTGCGGTGGTCGATGCCATCCGCGACGACCTCGGCGCGTTGGCAGCCGGTGCGGAGCGGCAGTTGGAAACGACCTTTTCCTTCACGCCGAACGCCAGCCAGGAATCCATCTTCACGGGTAACGACACCTTGCGCCTGTACAATCATTTCTCCGATTATTTCGCGCATGACGACGGAACTGCGGAATGGCAGTTCTACATCAAGTCCGCCACCGGTGGCGAACAAATGGCCGCCGCCTTCCATGCCTACACAGGCGACACCCTTCGCGCGGTCCGCCTGCTGTTTCCCCATGTAAACACCGATGTAGAGTCGCAGGTGTTCACCTTGCGGGTCTGGGTGGGTTCGTTGGACAGCGAGCCGGTATATGAGCGGGAGTTGTTGAAACCCTTTTATCCGAACAATGTGCTGGATACCCTGCAAGGGTACACCACGTACCTATTGGATGACTACATCCAGGCGCCGACGCCGGTTTTCATACCGGAAGGGGACTTCTTCGTCGGCGTAGTCCAGTCATCCGCTGCTGCTTACGGCATTCCGCTCGGGTATGACCTGCAGAACGATTGTCGTTGCAATTTTGTCAACATCGCCGGCTTTTGGGAGGAATTTCCACCCGACTATCCCGGCTCGCTGATGATGAGACCCGTCTTCGGGAACACGGTGCCGACGACCAGCCGGACCGCTGAGACGGGGGAACGGTCGCAGTCGCTGCAGATTTATCCGAACCCGGCGGGGCATACCGCCAATCTGGCCTGGCCGTCATCCTTGTCGGAACGGACGGCCGTTGTCCGGATGCTGGACCTGCGAGGACAGGTCCTTCGGGAACATGCGCTACGGTCCGTGCTGGATTTGTCCGGGATGGCCGACGGTTTGTATCTGGTACAGGTAATGGATACCATTTCAGGGGAAAGCTACCATGGCAGGCTGGTGGTATCCGGAAATTCGCATTGAGCTCGCAGGAAACGGTAGCCATGAAGAGCTAACGATCGGTGGGTCCGGAGCAGTGAAACAGGCCGGACCTGTTCTACGCATAAGAAAATCAAGAAAAAATGGATTTGACAGTCGGACAACTCAAGGCTAAATTGGAAGCGGGGGATTCGTTAGTGTTGATAGATGTCAGGGAGCCCTACGAACATGAAGCCTTCCACATCGGCGGGCAGCTGATTCCGTTGGGGCAGCTGGCGGAAAACATACCGGCCTTGTCCGCGCATCAGACAGACCACATCGTCCTGTATTGCCGGTCCGGGAGCAGGAGCGGCATGGCTGCCCACCTGTTAAGGGCGGCGGGATTTTCCCACGTCAGCAATCTGGTCGGCGGCATGTTGGCCTGGGAGGACCAGTATGGTACCCGGTAACGACGGCAGACGGCAGGTCGTGATGCGGAGCAAGGTCGGCGGATCGGGAGAATTTGGCTCTATCGTTCCCTGACTTTGACATACGACCGGATATCATCGGAGGCCAGTCGACGGACCAGGGTGTCCGCACTGTCTCGGCGATGATACTGGTCGACGATGATGACGGCGAACCGCCCCCTGTCGAAGACTTCCATCCGGGCCTGCTTGTAGCCCAGCGCATGTAGTTTGTCGAGCCGGCGTTCCGCCAGGTTGCGTTGCCGGAAAGTACCGGCGAAGACCATGAAATCCCCTTCGGTAAATGCTTTGTCACCGGATCCCGGATTGGGAGACACGGACGAGTCATCGGATGGCGGGTCTGAAGGGACCGGGGTTTCCGCCGGTGCTGGATTCGGCTGCGGCGTCTCGTCCGGCTGCGTCGTTGCGTCCGTAGCGCCTCCGGCACCCACCGGTACCGAATCGATGGTGCCGTCCTCCATATAGACGAAGAGGCCGTCATCCTCCAGCTCCACCTGCTGCTCTTGAGTCTTTTGAGCGGTTGCGGTCGCGACCTCATCCGCACGGAAGAGGTCGGACATTCTGTAAACCAGAAAAACGATGGCGACGATACAGATTCCGACAATGGCCACCGTGAAATAATCGATTCTGGACATATTGTATGGCATTGGTGACAGAATGGCTCCGCTGCAAAGGGAAGCAGCGGGGGTGTCCCACCCGTAGCGTTCCCAAAGATAATCCAGTTCGACGAATTCTCTAACCTGATTCGGCGTCCCGCCGTTCATCCTCGCCCTTGATTCGGCGTAACGAATCCTGCCTGTCCATGCTATGCAATCCCCGGTTACAGCGTATATTTGGAGAAGCCGGGTCTGTTTTGAAGGGATAGGCAGACTTAACGGGCACGCAGCGCTGTGCCGGCCGGTCACATAACGAAAACACCAAATATGGAGGCAATAAAGGTGATATCCGCGGGTGCCGGTTCCGGCAAGACCTACCGGTTGACCCAAGAGATGGTGCGGCTGATGACGGACGGGGCCGTCCGGCCTTCCGGAATCATTGCGACCACCTTCACACGCAAGGCGGCGGCGGAATTGCAGGAGCGGGTGCGGGTTCAATTGTTGCAGCAAGAGCTGCCGGATCTGGCGAACGAGCTTTCCAACGCATTGATCGGCACGGTTCATTCCCTGGGCGTCAAGTTGTTGCAGCGGTTCGCCTTCGAAGCGGGCGTCTCCCCACAGGTGTCCATCATGGCGGAAGAGGACCAGCAGCAGTTGTTCAACCAATCCCTGGCGACGGTGCTGACGGACGAGCGTATCACGGTGCTGGAGGAATTGTCGGAGCGGCTCGGTTTGCAAAAGGAACCCTATCATACGACGGATTGGAGAAGCCTGTTGAAGACATTGACGGAGGCGGCCCGCTCCAACGGAATCGGTCCGGAGGACCTGGCGCGCAGCGGAGACCTTTCCGTGGCAACCTTTCTGGAACTACTGGACCCGGTGGATGGCAGGACTGCATCGGAATGGACGGAGGAATTGAAAGACCGGTTGGATATCGCGAGGAAGTCCCTGAAGGAGAACGCAGCGGATCGGACGAAGAAAACAGGGGAGGTCCTGCATCAGCTGGACCGGCTATGGGCGATCATGGAGCGTCAGGAAGCGCTTCCTTGGTATGAGTGGGCCCGGTTGGGCAAGTTGGAACCGGCCATGAGCAGTCGGGAGCTGTTGGAGCCGCTGAAGGAATTTGCCAACACCCATCTGGCGCACGGGCAGTTTCATGCGGACATCCGGTCATTCCAGCGTCAGTTGTTCGACATAGCCGGGCTGGCGATTACGGAATACGACCGGTACAAGCATTCGCGGGGTATCATAGACTATACGGATATGGAGGTCATGGTCAACCGTTTGCTGGACCAGCCTTCGGTTCGGGAGGTCATGGCGGAGGAGACGGACCTGTTGATGGTGGACGAGTTCCAGGATACGAGCCCCTTGCAGCTGTCCATCTTTCTGAAGCTGTCGAGGCTGGCCCGGCATGCGGTCTGGGTGGGCGACCCCAAGCAGAGCATCTACGGTTTCCGGGGGGCGGATCCTGCCTTGATGGAAGCCGTCATCCAAAGGCAGGGAGGCTTGTTACCGGAGAATATACTGTCGGATTCCTGGCGGTCGCGGGAGGACATCGTCTGGTTCACCAATGCGGTGTTCACGCGTGCTTTTCCGAACATGTCCCGGGAACAGGTGGTATTGCGTCCGAAGCGTCGCAAACAGGCGGTATCGGGGTATGCCACCGTGCCGGCCGATCCGCCGGGGATGGGGGAGGCCTTGCAGCATTGGCATTTCGAGGTGGAGGGAGGAGGGAAAAAGCCACGCAAGGAATGGTTCATGCGGGCATTGGCGGAGGCATTGCACGAGCGTCTGGCCGAAGGCTGGCAGGTGGTGCCCAAAGGGCGGCCCGGGCATCCGCGTCCGGCCATCGCGGGGGACGTGGCGATCTTATGTCGTACCAACAACGAGTGTCAGGAGATGGCCGAGGCGCTGCACCGGGCGGGGCTGCGGGCGGCGATTTCCCGGACGGGGCTGACGGGGACGGCGGAAGCGAGGCTGGTCATTGCCTGTCTGCGTTTTCTGCTCAACCGCTACGATCCCTTGTCCACGGCGGAGATCATGGTATTGGCGGAGGGTATGGCGTTGGAATCCGTGGTGGAGGACCGGCTGGATTTTCTGGACCGCCAGCAGGCGGCGGGGGAATTGCCGGAATACCGTTGGGGAGAGCGTCGACCGTTCATCAAGCGGTTGAAAGAGTTGCGGATGACGGTGGCGGCCCTGTCCACGGCGGAGACCTTGGCCATCCTGTTGGAGGAAATGGAATTGAGAAGGGTAATGGCGGCTTGGGGCAACGCTGCCCAACGGATGGCGAATGTGGATGTGCTATGCCAGCTTGCCCAAAGGTATGAGGACGCTTGTCATCGGCTGCAGCGGGCCGCCTCCTTGGCGGGTTTTCTGATTTGGTTGCAGGATTTGGAGCGAAGCGGTACCGATCTGCAAGGTTCCGGAGACCATCAGCAGGCCGTGAATGTGTTGACCTATCATAAAAGCAAAGGGCTGGAGTACCCGGTGACGATTTGTTTCGGTCTTGAGGCCCGGCTGTCGGATGAGGTCTGGGGTGTTTCGGTGATGCCGGCGGACACGGAGGTGCCGGATATGGACGATGTGTTGGCCGGTCGATGGTTGCGGTGTTGGGTCAATCCGTACGCCAATCTGTTTGCCAATTCCGTGTTGGCGGCGCGGTTGGCGAATTCCGAAGCCAGGCAGCGAAAGCGGGAGGAAGCGTTGGCGGAGGAAGCCAGACTGCTGTACGTCGGTATCACGCGGGCGCGGGATTACCTCGTGTTGCCGGTCCGCGGGGAGGCCCCTGAATGGCTGGAGCGGGTGTACGGGGGGAGCGGGAAGCCAACCCCGTTGTTCCCATCGGATGCCGGTGGGACACCGGACGGATTGCCGGAAGGGACACCGCATGCGGGCTGGCCGGAATGGAATGGGAAAAAGATACCGGTGGCAATGCACACGTATGTGTTCGACAGAGACATGGCCGATCGGGAGCCGGCGGAAGAGACCATGTATTTCCTGGGGCAGCGCGCAGGCAAGCGGATTCATCCGCCCTTCGCGCTGGGGCAGGAAAGTGCGGGATGGCCTGGCAGGGAACCGGACGGAAGCTATGTCTATGCTCCGCCGCTGGAACCGGGTGCTGCCGAAGCCCTTGCGGTGGCCATCCGGTCCGTCCTCTTGGTCGCCGATGCGGGGACGTCTGCGGCGACCGGATCGCTCCGCGAGGAGCTGTTGGAGCGGATGCTGCCGGATGACCAGGACTTGGCCACCGTGGTGGCGGACCGGCTGGACAAGTTCCGGGCGATTGCGGAACTACCATACCGTTCCGTCATCCGGCGGTTTCCGTTGTACCCGGTTTCGTTGCGGCAAGGCTTGCGGCGATACGACGGCGTGGTGGACGAATTGCTGGATACCGGCCGATCGCTTCACCTGGTTTCGCATCTGGTCGGATTTTCCAGCGAAAACCGACAGCGGCAACAACCTTGGCGACAGGCATTGTACTGGTTGTCGATGGCAGCCGAACAACTCAAGGGAGAGGATGGCCGGAATTCCGCCACCCTTTGGATACATCACATTCCGGAAGGCAGGGTCTTCCGTTTCGTATGGCCGGATGGAGTGGGTTGAAGGTAAGCGCCGTCCGCTCCGCTTCCCGTTCAAATATGAACCCAGGGATTGCCACGCAGTTTCTCCCATATCATGCCAGCAGCCTCTTGTCCGATAAGCGTACCGATGGCCACACCCATACCGCCCATCCGGACGGCGCAGGCAATCCGGTCGGTCCGGAAAGAGACAATCGGCGATTTTTCCGGTCCCACGCCCAGGATTCCGCTCCACCAATAATCGATATCCACTGATGAATCGGGCAGGATGGTGGAATGAAGCAGGTCCGTCAGGAAAGCCTGTATATCCGGCGTCAGGCCGAACCGATCCGTCGATTCCCGGTCGGCGGCCAGGTGGCGGGCACCGCCCAGCAGAACCCGGGAGGATCCGGGAACGGGGCCGGGAACGTCCCGGAAGTAGACATAGCCGCGGTCGTAGTGAAAGGTTCCTTGAAAAGGCAAGGAGCTCAGCGGTTTGGTGACCAGGACCTGATTGCGTGCCGGAAACAGCGGGAGGTCCGGTAGGAATTGCCGGGCGAATCCGTTGGTCGCGATCAGCACACAGGATGCTTCCAGAGACCATCCCGGCAGGGTTCGTACGCTGACCTTGCGGTCTTCCTCCCGGACTTCCGTGACAGGAAGTCCCCATAATACAGGGATGTCCAGGGCATGGGTGATTCCGATCAGGGATTTCATCATTTTTCCGCTATGCAGGTGTCCTTCAGATCGGTTGAACAACATGGCATGCACCTGTCGGAAGCCGAAGTTGCGGATCTGACCGGAGGAAACGAGCTCGAAAGTATCCGGCCGGCCGGTAATTTCCCGGAGCAGGAGGTTGACCGTGTCCAGCTGGTCCAGGCAATGGGAGCAAGCGTCCTTGTCCCGGTCGGAAAAGATTTCGTAACCACCACAGGGTCGGAAGTCCATGCGGTCGTCCCCGATGAGGTTGCGCAGTTCTTCCAAGCCGAGGTATCTTTTCCGGATCAGTTGGAACACGGCGTCCGCCGGCATCCTGTCCAGGTCGTCCAGTATTTCCGACAGGCTGCCGAAACAGGCGAACCCGGCGTTTTTGGTGCTGGCGCCCGATGGAAGGCTGCCCCGCTCGAGGACGGACACACGGCAGGTCGGATCGTGTCGCTTCAGCGCGATGGCGGTTGAAAGTCCGACGATACCCGCTCCTATGATGACCACATCGGAGGGCGGAAGGAAGGTTTCCTTTTCCCAAATACTGATTTGTTCCATATGGGAATCGAATTGAATGGAGATCGCATCTCGATCGGAGAGGTATGCGGATTTGCTTGATTTCAGCGGAGCACAAGTCCAAGGGGGTTTGTCTGACGCATACTTTGAAAGGTATGGCATGAGCATGCGCGACAATACCTTTTGTGTCCGCAGCGGCAGGTGGTATTCGACCGGATGCTGCCCCGGGGGCCGGTTGGCTGGAGTACAGCGCCGAGACGTCGTTTTCAAAAGATGGCCAATTATACTGGCAATGACCTATCTTTGTGGTATGATTGTGGCTGACGGAATGAGACCAAGGGAATGGCGGTCGGTTGAAAAAGACGGACATGTTCCGATTGTCATTCGTTCCTTCCATTCCACAAACATAAGGAGATGATACAACGCATACAAACGCTCTATTTTTTCCTGGCGGTATCCGGTGCAGCGGGCACCCTGCTGACACCGTTTGTGATCATCGGCCTGGACGGTGAGAAGCAGGGTGTGTTCTCGGACGGCATATTCGAGGCGGCCGACCACCTGGTGATGCAGGCATTGTTCGCCGGAACGGGCATCCTTTCCCTGGCAGCCATCTTCCTGTACCGTCGCCGTCGGCTGCAAATGCGGCTGGGATATGCTGCGATCCTGTTGCAATTGGTAGGTATGCTGTTGGGCGGGGTCATGGTGCTGCGGGAGGATGTCATCCGGAGTGTGGAGGAAATCGGTCCCGGGCTCGGCATATTCCTGGCGGTGCTGACGGTGGTTTTCGATTTGCTGGCCGTTCGGCATGTTTTCAAAGACGACCAGTTGGTGAAATCAATGGACCGTTTGCGGTAGGGTGGGGGCGGAAAGATTTCCGAACGCGCTCCCGAAAAAAGAAATCCTTGAAAAGGGGTAAAAAAAAATCTCCGCGACAGCTATGTGGCGGAGATTTTTTTTTTGGGAGTCCGTAGCATGACGCTCAATCCTTGTCTTCCGCCCTTTTACGGGAGGCGTAGTTCACTTTGAGCTGTCCCAATTTGCGCAGACGGGTCTTGACATCCTGGACGATGCCCATGGTGATGTCGCCGTCCACCCGGAGGGAAGAGGTGATACGATTGCGCAGGTTGGCCTGAACGGATTGCTTGTGGTTTTCCACAAAGAGAGCCAGATCCGACACTTCCGCGAATTTGTCAGCCAGCTGGATACGGGGTGCCGTACCGTAGAGGCTGGCATACCGTTCGTGCGGTCTTCCGATGTAGATATAGTGGACGAGGGATTTTTGTTCCAGCTTTTCCAGTTCGGTGGCTTGCGGCACCTGTACCTTCACGAGCAGTTCGGTTTCCCTCATCTTGGTGATGACCATAAAGAAGAACAGGAGGATGAACACGATGTCCGGCAGCGATGCGGTTGAGATGGCCGGCGTTGCGTTACCTCTTTTTTTCTTGAACTTTGACATAGTGCAAGGTTTAGAACATGACAGGAGCGGGAGCCGGAAAACCTACCTGGCTTCCTCACCGAACGCAGTGGGCTCGGCCTCAGAAAGCACAAACGGTATTTTTTCCTTGATCTTCTCTTTCTTGGCCTTCGGCATATCATCGCTGTAATGTACACCGTACATGCGCATGGACTCCTCATCCCAGAGCTCATTGTAGGCGGCCTTCAGTTCGTTGTATACCTCGATGTAGACGGAGTACTTGGTACCGCGGTCGTTTTTCAACGAGATGATGGCGCTGTTCGGTGCCTCGGCGAGTTCAGGATCCGCGTTAGGGTTCATGATGAACTCCTTGGCTCTTTCACGGAGGTCGGACACTTCGGCGAGTTCACCGCGCACCAGCAGTTGGTTCTGGGCGTTGACCAATACGGAGAAGATGTTCCGCTTTTTCAGGTTGAGTTCCTCCGGTGGTTCTTCGGACCATTCCGGAAGGCGTACCGTGATACCCCGTTCCACGTCGATGGTCGTTGTGACCAGGAAAAAGACCAGCAGCAGAAAGGCGATGTCCGCCATGGAGCTGGCATTGATTTCGGGACGGGATTTGGTGTTCTTCGCCATATCTTATTTGTTTTTAACAAAGCCCCATAATTCCATCAGTACGATCAGCAGGACGGAACCGAATCCGAGGGTCATGGTAAGCGTGATACCTGCACCCACAACCTTGTAGATGGCGTCGGAGACCTCGAACCTGGACAGCGACTCGGGGATGTCCGAGCTGGCGGTGGCGTAGAATGCCAGGAAAAGGACAACGAGGAGGCCGAAGCCCAGGAGTCCTTTGGTCGAGGCTTTCAGGTTGGTCAGCACCTTGGCCAGACTGAGAAGAACGGCCAAGGCGACGGAGGCGATCAGCAGGAATCCTGCCACATAGATGCTGGGATAGAAAATGTTTCCCTCGGGAGAAAAGGCCTGTTGCTTTTCCGGTATGAGGGAGAGGGCTTCCTGGCCACCCAGGATAGGGATGACCGCGATGAGGATGCATAAGATGGAAATCCCGAAGCCGAGCAGGGGACCGTTCTTAGCAAGGAATTTATATGACATAGCGGTTATCTTTAATTATTTAAGGATTTCGTTGGTGACCAGCATATCCACCAGCGTGACGGAAGCCTCTTCCATCTTGTTTGTGATGGAATCGATTTTGTCCACGATGTAGTTGTAGAGAACCTGCATGATCATGGCGACGATCAGACCGAATACGGTGGTCAACAGGGCCACCTTGATACCCCCGGCGACGATGGTCGGGGAGATGTCACCCACGCGTTCGATGTTGTCGAACGCTTCGACCATCCCGATGACCGTACCGAAGAAGCCGAGCATAGGTGCGAGCGCAATGATCAGCGAGATCCAGACCAGCCCCTTCTCGAGCATACCCATTTGGACGCTGCCGTAGGCTACGATGGCCTTTTCGACGGCATCGGCGCCGTTGCCGGTGTTGCGTAGCCCTTCGTAGAGCACGCTGGCAGCCGGGCCTTGGGTGGAGCGACAGACTTCCATGGCGCCGTTGACATCACCTCCCTTGAGTTTGTCATCCACTCTGGAAAGGAGTTTCTCCGTATTGACGGAAGCGATGTTGAGGGTGATGATGCGTTCGATGCTCAGGGCGAGCCCGATGATCAGGCACAGCAGGATGGGGAGCATGAAGTCCCAACCGCCCTGGATGAACTTCTCCTTCAGCACTTGGAATCCGGAGGCTTCCTCGGCGGGTGCGGCTTCTTCCACCGCCATGGTTTCCGCTTCGACCGGTTCTTCCATTACCGCCTGCGTGTCGGTCGGCTGGTCGGAAAGCGTTTGTACGGTCGTGTCGGTTCCGCCCAAGTCCTGGGCGTTTGTCCGGATCGCGGTGACTACCACCAGGCCTAAGACAAGCATGAGAGCTGATAATTTGCGCATAGTCGTAAAATTTTACGTTTAAAATTAGTTGATCGTAGGATTGGATGAATCGGATGGCTGCGAATCACGGGAGGAGTCGGTAACGGGATCCGTAGCAGCCAGTGAACAAAAGGCGGAGAGAGAGGGATTCGAACCCTCGATACCCTTTTGAGGTATACACACTTTCCAGGCGTGCGCCTTCGACCACTCGGCCATCTCTCCATGCTTTCGGTAGCGAGCATCCGGTAGTGATTCCCGGTGTGCCGCTCGCCCGCTTTACAGGCGGTGCAAAAATTGTAAAAAGATGGAACAATTCAAAGAATTTTAGTTGCTAGTCAGTTTTATTAGAAAATTTTTGCGGCGAAGCATGTTGCGGTCTGCCGGTCTTCGGATGGTGCAGGGAGGACAAAGGGGGCGGCATCGTTGTCTCAGGCCGGTATGGCGATGTTATTCCGTCAGCCGAACAGCCGGAGGGCGTTACGGGTGGTGGCGGCGGCAACATCTGCGGTTTCAATGCCGTACAATGCGGAGAGGCGTTCCGCCACCAACGGGAGGTAAGCGCTTTCGTTCCGTTTTCCGCGGTGAGGCACCGGCGGTAGATAGGGTGCGTCAGTTTCCAGCACGAGGGCGTCAAGGGGGATGTCGGCCAGCGCCGCCGGCAGGTCTGATTTCTTATATGTGAGCACACCGCCTATGCCGAGCAGGAAGCCGAGCCCGACGATTCGCCGGGCTTGGTCCGCGGTACCGGAGAAGCAGTGGAAAACTCCGCGCAGCGCAGGTCCCCGTAGCGGTTCCAGCAGTTCAATCAGGGGTTCGGTGGCATCCCGGGAGTGAATGACGATGGGCAGCGACCGGTCCATGGCCCACCGGGTCTGTATGAGGAAGGCTTCGGCCTGTTGCTGTCGGAAGCGTTTGTCCCAATGCAAGTCCATCCCGATCTCGCCGACGGCACAAAAGGATTTCTCAGCCCACCATTCTTCGAGCGAGCGGAGTACAGCGCGGAAGTCCTCCCCGACGGAACAGGGATGCAGGCCCAACATAGGATAACAGGTCTGCGGGAAGGTGTCCGACAAGGCCAGCATGGGTTCTACGGAGGCAAGGTCAATGTTGGGAAGGTAGATGCGTTCCACGCCGGCTGCCAGGGCGCTGGCCAGCACGGCATCGCGGTCCGCATCGAACGCAGGCAGGTACAGATGGGCATGGGTGTCTATGTACATGGAGGCGAAGGTTGGTCCGGCGGGACTTGAAGTCAGGGCGGCCTGCGCCCCGCCGCCGGACAGCAAATATAGGCTAGTTGGCGGCAAAATCCTTACTCTGAGGGCCGGAGCTGCTTGGGAAGGCACACTGTTGAACGGCGGAAGGTGTCCTTTGTCCGTCGGAACCGGTATCTTTGGGGAAACCCTAGCCGGTCGCCTGCGTTGGAAAAAGGATGTCGTGGCATGGCGGGGTAGCGGGTAGTAAGAAACCAAAAATACAGCTTATGCATTTGACGGACAAGACGGAAACGAAGGAGCGGGACCATGATATGGCAACCCCGTCGCAGTACATGGACCAGGAGGGCCGGTATGGTGCGCACAACTACCACCCCTTGCCGGTGGTGCTGGCAAGAGGCGAAGGGGTATTTGTATGGGATGTGACAGGCCGTCGGTACTACGATTTCCTGTCCGCATACTCCGCAGTGAACCAGGGGCATTGCCATCCGCGGCTGCTGAAAGCCCTTTCGGAGCAGGCGGCCAGGCTCACCCTGACCTCCAGGGCCTTTTACAACGACCGGTTGGGACCGTTCGCGGAATATGTGACGCGTTATTTCGGGTATGACAAGGTGCTGCCCATGAACACGGGGGTGGAGGCGGTGGAAACGGCCATGAAACTATGCAAGAAGTGGGCGTACAAGGTAAAAGGTCTACCCGAGGGTACCGCGAAAATCCTCTTTGCGGAAGGCAATTTCCATGGTCGCACGCAGGCGGTCATCTCCGCTTCCCTGGACCCGTCCGCAAGGGAAGGATACGGCCCCTGGCTGGGCGGCGTGGAGGTGATTCCCTACAACGACCTGCCGGCCCTGGAACGGGCGCTGAGCGACCCATATGTGGCGGGTTTCCTTGTGGAACCCGTCCAAGGCGAAGCGGGAGTGTTCGTCCCGGACGAGGGATACCTTCCGGGGGTTCGGGAACGATGCACGGCGGCAAACGTGCTCTTCATGGCGGACGAGGTGCAGACCGGAATAGCGCGGACTGGGCGGCTGTTGGCCTGTTGCGGCCGTTGTGGTTGCGAGGGGGCCTCCTGCCAGCGGCGGTACGAATCGAGGCCGGACATCCTGATTCTCGGCAAAGCCCTGTCGGGTGGCATACTTCCCGTTTCGGCCGTCCTGGCCGACGACGAGGTCATGCTCACCATCCGGCCGGGGGAGCACGGCTCCACCTTCGGCGGCAACCCGCTGGCCTGTGCTGTGGCGACGGAGGCCCTTCGGATTGTGGAGGACGAAGGGCTGGCGGCCAACGCAACCCGATTGGGGGAACTGTTCCGCCGAAGAATGCAGGACTTGCGGGACCGGTCCGCGCTGCTCACCGAGGTGCGCGGGAAAGGCCTGCTCAATGCGGTGGTCGTAAATGACCGACCGGACGGGAATCTGGCCTGGAACCTTTGTCTGGCCCTGATGGAGAACGGCTTGCTGGCGAAACCAACCCACGGCAACATCATCCGCTTCGCCCCTCCGTTGGTCATGACGCAGGAGCAGCTGGAGGCTTGTTGCGAAATCATCGCGGATACGGTCCTGCATTTTCATTGACAACCGCCATAACGGAAGCCATCTGTGAAGATCCCGCCGCCGTCAGCCGCAGCAAATCATCCCTTGATGGCCATGTCGTCTGCGTTTCATTTGTTTAAATTGATTTTATTGTCTCAATACATAAAATAAAATCACTACCTGATGACTCGAAGTCTTATATATGGCCGATTTTTTGCAAGGATATCCCATTGGTGAACATACGCTTAAAATTTATGATATTATTACTTGTGAAATCACTTGTAACAATATAATTACATAGCCTGAGGGTGCCTTTCGACTGCCTGGAAACCAGCGTACAAGATCCAGGGCTGATTGTTTGGATATGTGGGAACAAATATGGTATATTTGCTAACTGCAAGGCGATTTATCGTTATCAGCAGCTCGCAAATTTTGGCAGTAGTCTGGTAATCAACACTGTAGCTGCAGCCACGCGCAAGAGGCTCCATCATATCGGACGTTCGGTAGGAACGTCCCGAACAGCGCCTGAAATTGTGGTTCAATATTTGCCCCTATACGAGGTTCGGTGGCGTTGCCCAACCAAATCATCTTCGATCTTACTGATACCAATCCGCTTACACGACTGCTCCCAGTGCATTGAACGGCAATCCACTACGCGGCCAACTATGGTCGGGGCATAACCAAACGATCAAATTCAATGGAATTCCGTAACTAATTCGGTACGCCATGGCTGATCAAGACTTTATTATTGAAATGAAAACGACCTGCTTTCGATTCCGTAATCTGTGTTCGGGATCATTTCCTACGAACCCAGCATTCGACGCCCGGTCTGTCGGAAAAGGAGGGGCATCCCGTTCAGTCGGCAACTGCCCTTCTGCCGCCATCCGGAGTATGTTACGGTTCTGTCTGTTGCCGGCCTGTCTACTGCTTGCCGATCCGAGCGTCCGGGCGCAGTCCATCGACAACAACGGTTGCGTGGGCGGCAATTTCGGCATCGAAGCCGACTTGTACTCCGGACAGTTGCCTTTCGGTGACCTAAGCGGTGCCAGTCCGACCAATACGGATGACTGGTTCCAGGGCAGTACCGGCAGAGGTGTGATTGACGAGACCGATTCCGCTGCCATCAGAGCCTTGCTGCTTGCCGGCGGAAACCCGCTGTACGAAGCGCGGATGAGTGAAGGCATTTTCAGCCGGGTCGACAACCGCATCTGGGTGGACGCGATTTTCGCCAAGGATTTCTTCGGCGGGACTGGTTTCATCGATTCGACCTCCTATGTCGCCTCCGGTAAGAACGGACAGGATCCCGCGGTGTGGCCGACCGGGCCGGCCAACGTACTGGGCAAGAACGACCTGCTGGACTTGGCCGGCCATATGCGGAGGGACGGTCCCTACCTGACCGACAACCTCTGGTTTTACGGATTCCTTGCTCGGACGGAACCCGGCGGTTCCGCTTATGTGGACTTCGAATTCTTCATAGAGGAGGTGACCTTCTCCCAGGCCACCGGCTTCACAACGGGGGGACCGGACATGGGGCATACGGCATTCACTTTTGACGGCACCGGCAACATCACCCGCCTCGGGGACATCATTTTCAACATTTCCATGACCAACGGCGGAACCACGCCGCAAGGTGAGCTCCGGATCTGGGTCCGCCGGAAGGACTACGACATCTTCTCCGCAAGCCCTCCTGAAAACCTCCCTTTCACCTTCGGATCGGAATTCGACGGGGCGGGGCAGACAGCCCTCTACGGCTATGCGAACATCCTTCCGGTCGGTATGGATGATGCCTGCGGTTACATCAATCTGGCGGGAGAACTTCCGACCGCCCCGCCCTGGAAATACAAAGGGACCAAATTCAACACGGTCAACGATAACTACGGGGAATATTATGCGACCGAAGTAGGGTTCGACCTCACCACCTACGGGTTGGAGAACAGCGGCCTCATCGGGTCGGATTCCTGTGACTTTCCCTACAGGACCTACATCGTGAAGTCGCGGGCCTCCGAGGCCTTCACTGCCCAGCTGAAGGACTTCGGCGGTCCGTACGCATGGGCCAAGCCCTCTTCCTACTCCATCGGCTGGGAAACTCCTTTATCCTGCCTGAATCCGACGACGGAACTCATCGGCCTCCCGGAAAGAAGCGATGCCACCTACAACTGGAGCACCCTGGACGGCAACATCGTCGGTCCGGCAAACCAACGGGTCATTACGGTGGACCAGCCCGGCACATACACCCTGGAGGTCACCTTGGTTACCGGATGCCCGGTGGAACCTTACAGCGTTACGGTTGGGTACGATGCCACCAAACCTTTCTTCGAAAGCACGGCCGTGGTCTCCACCATATCCTGCAACGGAAACGACGGATCGCTCGACCTGACAGTCTCGGGGGCGACAGCCCCGTACGATCTCGAATGGACGGGGCCCTCCGCCTACACCAACACCACACTCAACGACGGTGACGGGCTGCAGACCCTGACCGGTCTGGCACCCGGCGCCTACCATGTGACCGTGACGGATGCCGTAGGCTGCACCTCCACCGCGACCGCTACCGTCGCCGCCCGTACGGCCACCACCATCACCCCGACCAATTCCAATATATCCTGCGCCGGTGGAAACGACGGCAGCATCAGCCTCTCGGTCGCCGGCAACGGCCCGTTCACCTTCAGCTGGTCCAACGGCAACACCACCGCCGCCATCGGAAACCTGACAGCGGGTTCCTACTCCGTCACCCTCACCGATGCCGACGGCTGTTCATCCACCGCCTCCTACACGCTCACCCAACCGGCCGTACTCAGTCTGTCCCTGGTCGGGACCGACGACTCCAACCCCTTGCCGGGAACCGGTGCGTCGAACGCCAACGGCAGCATCGACCTGACCGTCTCCGGCGGTACATCCCCCTACGGCTTCCTTTGGAACACCGGTGCCGTCACCGAGGACCTGTCGGACCTCCACCGGGCCTCCTATTCCGTCACAGTGACAGACAACAACGGTTGCACGGCCACAGGCAGCGTCTCCCTCTACGAGCCGGAAATCTGCAACGACGGCATTGACAATGACGGGGACGGCCTGACAGACTGCGACGATCCGGATTGTGCGGCACCCTCGCCAGGAACACCCACCAACCCGTCCGCCTGCGTGGGCGAAACCGGAATACTATACACGGTAACGGACAATCCGGCCGTCAATTACAGCTGGACGCATCCTGACGGATCCACCCTGGTCTCCGGCCAGGGCACCCATCAGATCGAATTGCTTTGGACCACCAGCCAGGGAGGCCAGGTGTGCGTCCGGACTGTCACGGACCCCGCCGGATGCGAAAGCGCCCCCGTCTGCGTGACAGCAAACCCGAATAAAACACCTGTCACGCCCTCCGGCGTGACCGTCGATTGATAAACATGAACATCATACCAAAACGGTAAATACAAAGATGAATCCTTTCCATACACAGGAATGCCGCCTCGGCGTGAATACACTCCTGGCTTCGGCCGCCAGGTTCCTGCTTCCATTCGGCTTGTTTCTTTGGAGCACCATGGACCTCACTGCGCAAACCACTGTGAACAAGGTCCTTTATCTTTCTGACCCCGCCCAGGTGCTGGACCGGAGGGATCCCGTGGCGAACATGGACAACACCACGGCACAAACGGCGGTTCTGGTCAAGAATACGGCCACCCTCGTCAATTCCGCCTCCTACACATCCGGCCCGAATGCCCAGCCCAGCCCCCGGACCCTCGCCGCCGATTACACGGTGGCAGCCGGTGCGGACCGACTGCTGACGGCTTCGGTCGGTTATCGGGTCAACGGCGCCGTTGACATCGATTCCATCACTTTCGGTTCCCAGCATCTCGTGCGCCTGGCCTCCCAGTCCAACACATCCGGCACTGGCGTCACCGTAGAGTTTTGGTACCTGGCCAACCCGGATGTCACCACGGCACCTGTGACGGTATACTATAACGGTGGAGACCTGGAGGTTACCTTCGGCATCGCCAATTTCATCAATGTCAACCTGGACGATCCTTTCGGTCCCGTCGCACAGGCGAACTTCACCGGAACGTCCGTGTCCCAAGCCGTCGCCTCCAACCCGGGTGACCTCGTCATCGATATCGTGGCGAAGACAGGCGCCAACTCACCGAATGAAACCACACCCCAGACAGAAATCTTTCCCGCTACCGGATCTAACAATGTGAACGTAGGCTCCAGTTACAAAGACGACCCGAATGTCGGCGAAGGCTCCACCACCATGGCTTGGACCGTATCGGGTGGTTCCCAGGAATGGGCCGCCATCGGGGTATCGATTAACGGATACTCCAACGAGGTGGCTTATTTCGAACTGGACCCTGACCTTTGCGGGGAATTCACCATACCGGCGGGCCAGCCCGTCACCGTCAAGGCTTATGCGGTGGTCAGCAGCGGCACCATGCCGACCAGTCCGGTCAACATCACCATGCAGCTTGGGCATGTGAACGGGGCCGCCACCGTCATCCTCGAAGACATCACGGCCGTTTGGGACGCCGGGGAAGGCTCGCTCACCTGGAGCGGTACCCTGGGCAGCCCGGTGACTGTCCCCAATGGTGACAAGCTCTTCCTACTGGTCCGCAGCGACCTGGGGAATACCGATTTCTACCTGGAATACGACTCGGATACCAAACCGTCCGCCATCACCCTGCCAACGCAGTCTTTCATCCGGGTGGAATCCGTGTCGGTCTATCCCGCTCCCTATCCCGCCGGCAGTCCGATCGTGCTTGCTTCCGACGGCCAGACCGTCTACGTCCGCTCCACGGTCTCCGATCCCTTCGGGGATTACGACATCACTGCGCAGAGCCTCCGTTCCTCGGATCCCTCGATGGCGGTTTCCCTGACCGCCTCCACGGAAGTGAATGCCACCGGTTGCCTGAAGACCTATGAAAACGCATATTCAATATCCGGCGGCAACGGGACCTATGCTTTCGAAGCGGTGGCGACGGAAGGAACCGAGACCCCTTTGGTAAAGGACTCCCTTTCCACCACGCTCTCGGTCGGTTCCCCCTCGCTTTCCGTGACCAATACGCTTACGGCGCCCGCGAGCGGCCCCTATCTTGTCGGAGACACCCTTACCTTCACAGTCGTCGTGACCAACAGCAGCGCCAACACCATGACGGAGGTGCCGCTGCATATGGAGTACGACCAGAACTGCCTGCAGTATGTCTCCGCCTCGCTGACACCCAGCGCCCTGAATTACGACGAGGTCGCCTGGACCCATATCGGCAGCCTGGCCGCCGCCGGCGGCAGCACTTCGCTGACGATTTCCTTCCGGGTGCTGGACAACTGTATGCCGACCAACACCACCGCCCAGGTGGAAGGCGCCCGCAACAGCCTGGCTCAGGAACAGCCCAGTTCCAGTATGGTCGCCACGGTGGTCATCTCCTCCGCCCCGGTCGCCGTGGCGGATACGGTCTGTTACGACGGAATGGCGATGCCGCTGGTGGTCTCCGTCCTGTCCAATGACAATGACGAGGACGGAGACATAGCTTCCGTCATCGTCATTTCCGCAGCCAATGCCGACTTCAGCACCTCGGTCAACGGCAGCAACGAGGTGGAATTCACCCTGCTGGATCCCATGCCGGCAGAAGATGCACTCTACACCTTCCAATATCGTGTGACCGATGCACAGTCTCTGAGAGACTCCGCTTTCGTCACGGTCCGCTATTCCACTACGAATGCCGCGCCGGTCGCCATGGACGACGTGCAGACCACCGCCCAAGGCTTGGCGGTGACCAAGGACGTGCTCGCGAACGATACTGATGCCGAAGGTTTGCTCGACGCAGCCAGCCTGACCATTTCCCTGGCCCCGTCCAACGGGGTGGCCGCCTATCTGGGTGATGGGGTCATCTCCTACACGCCGAACGCGGGTTTTTATGGAGTGGATTCCTTGCGGTACACGATTTCCGATGTGGCTTGTCCGGCCGGTACCGCCGCCAGCGACCAGGCCACCCTCGTCATCACGGTGCTGGACGCCGTTTATGTTTGTGCGGACCAGCTGGATACGATCTCGATACCCACGCTGGCCGACGCCACGTCCTATACATGGACACTTCCGGCGGGTGCCGTCGCTGTCGGCAGCACCGACAACGACAGCATCGTGGTGGATTGGTCCGGCCTGACGCCCGGACAGACCTACCAGGTCTGCGTCTATGGTTCCAACGATTGCGGCGACGGTATGCAACGTTGCCAGGATATCTACGTGGATGTAGTGACCGTCACACTGACACCCGCGGACATCCGATGCCGCGGCGACCTGAGTGGCTCCATTGAGACCACCGTGTCGACCGGACTGTCGCCCTTCACCTATGCCTGGGATACCGGTCAGACAGCCGAGGACATCGCCGGTCTCGGAGAGGGTAATTACAACCTGACGGTCACCGACAACGCCGGTTGCACCGCCACCGCCAGCACCAGCATAGCCCAGCCCAACACCAACGTCAGCATCACGGCCGCTTCGGTGACGGACGCCACCGGCGGAGTCGGCGCCACAAACGGTGCCATCGACATCACCGTCGACAACGGCGCTCCCCTGGTCCTGACAGAAAACTTCGACAACGGTACTTGGAACGCCGCCAACTTCGGAGTCCTTACCGGCACCGGCAGCGCCGCATCCGGGGCCTACACGAGCACCGGCAGCACGCGCGGTCCGCTTTCCTCGGTCTCCAACAGCCTGCTGCCCACCCCCGCGCAGCCGCTGGTGTTCGCAGCGACGCTGACGTTCACAAATTATGACATCGCCTTCATGGGAATCCGCAGCGACGGGCTTAACGATGGCGCGGGCGGTGAGCCGGTCAATTCCATTTATCTGCGTATCCACAATTTCAACAATGGCCAAGTCAATCTGACGGACGGGATCACAAGCGCTTCGACGAATGCGAATCTAACGGAAGCTTTCTTTGCCCCGTGGCCGGTCCGGGTCCGGGTGGTCATCACCGATGACGGAAGCACGGTCAGTGCCACGCTCACCAATCTTTCCACGAGTGTTTCCCATACCCTTTCCCTGGTCACCGCCAGTTCCGCCGGAAACCGGGTGGTGCTTTCCACGACGAATCACTCTTCCTGGGACGACCTGTCCGTCACCGCCATGCAATATTCCTACGCCTGGTCCCAACCGGCTTCGACCGAGGACATCACCGGCCTGGTGGCGGACAGCTACTCGGTGACCGTCACCGATGCCAACGGCTGCACCACCACGGGCACTTACACGGTCGACAACACGGCCGAACCCATCACCATCGTTTCCGTCGTGCATACCGATGTCGCCTGCCATGGCGACAATAGCGGCACCATAGACGTGGCGGTTGTCGGGGGAACGGCCCCGATATCCTATGCCTGGAGCGGCCCGCCCGGTTTCGTCAGTGTCAACAGCGCCAGCCTGACCGGTCTGGCCGCCGGTTCCTACACTGTGACCGTCACCGACGGGACCGCGGCCACTGCCACCGCCACCGCCACGGTCACCGAACCTGGTTCCGCCCTGGCGCTTTCCGCCGCCAAGACGGACATCACCTGCGGCGGGCTGACCGACGGCAGCATCGACCTGACACCTTCCGGCGGGACTTTGCCGTACGCGTACCTGTGGTCGAACGGGGCGTTCAGCCAGGATCTCAACGGCTTGGCCGCCGGTACCTATACCGTGACCGTCACCGATGGCAACGGTTGCACCGCCACCGCATCCCGTACCGTCACCACCCCGACAAGCCTCCTGGTCGCCGGGGTCGTGACGAACACACCTTGCGATCCAGGCAACATCGGCCAGGTGGCCCTGACGGTCAGCGGTGGTACGCCGGCCTACACCTATCTTTGGTCCGACGCCAGCACGGACGACACCCTTTCCATGGTGGCCGCCGGCACATACGGCGTGACCATCACGGATGGAAACGGCTGCAGCGCCGTGCGCAGTTACATCGTGGAGCCGGTGTGCATCGGCACAGCCAAACGCCTGACAGGAACTCCGGTGAACAACGGGGACGGCTCCTACACGGCCGAGTATGAAATCCTGGTGCGAAACGAGGGTCGTGTCATCCTGAACAACATCCAGTTGACAGAAGACCTCGCCACCCAATTCGCCGTCGTCGATTCCTTCCAGGTCATCGGTACTTCCAGTTCCGAACTTACCGTCAATGTTGGTTTCGACGGGGATATGGATGCAAACCTGTTGGCAGGATCGGACGTCTTGGCAGCGGATGATTCCGCCTATCTCCGACTGCGGGTGAAAATATGGCCGGGAACAGCGCTCGGTCCCGTCAACAATTCCGTCACCGCCTCCGGCACCAGTACCGGCGGCATCAATGTCTCCGACCTTTCCCATGACGGGGCAGATCCCGATTCCGGTACAAACGGTTCCGCGGACGACCTTACCCCGACACCGGTCACGTTTTCGGAAAGCCCGGTCATCGGCCTGGCCAAGGCATTGACCAGCGGGCCGACCAGCAACGGCGACGGAAGCTACGACATGACCTTCCGCTACATCCTGCGCAACCTCGGGGATGTTCCCCTGCGTGACATACAGCTGACGGACGACCTGTCCACCGTCTTTTCCGGTGCCAGCGCCATTACGATCAACAGCATATCCAGTGCCGACTTGGCGGAAAACGCCTCCTTCAACGGTACATCCGATCAAAACCTGCTGTTGGGAACCGACACCATGGACCTGAACGACCTGGACACCATCGACCTGGACATTACGGTAACCCCTCTTGGGGCTGGGCCGTACAACAATACGGCCACCGCGTCGGGCACCAGCCCCGGCGGCACTGCCGTCAACGACATCTCCCAGGACGGAACCTATCCCGACCCGGACAACGACGGCGTAAGTTCCGACAACAACGACCCCACCCCGGTCAATTTCCCGGAAAATCCCTCCATTGCCATTGCCAAGCGCCAGCTGGGCACGCCGGTCAACAACAATAACGGAACTTACGACGTGAGCTTCTCCCTGCTGGTCCGGAACGTCGGGGATGTGCCGCTGCGCACGGTACAGGTGACCGATGACATGGCCACCCAGTTCCCCGGTGCCACGCTGTCTGCTTTTTCCGTCAGCAGCACCACGTTCACCGTCAATGCCAGCTACGACGGAGGGGTGACGGATGCGGCCGTCCTGGCCGGCACCGACAACCTGGCCGTCGGGGCCCAAGGGACCATCACCATCAGCTTCACCATCGCCCCCGGAAACGACCTGACACGGGAAAACCAAGCCACCGCCTCGGCGCTCAGCCCCTTCAACACTTCCGTATCCGACGATTCCCACGACGGCTTGGATCCCGATCCCGAAAACGACGGTCCGACGGACAATATGACCGTGACGCCGGTCGTATTCACCGAAGCTCCGGAGATTTCCCTGGCGAAGTCCCTGGTCTCCAATACCAACAACAACGACGGCACTTACACCGTGGTGTACAGGCTGATCCTTAGCAATACCGGTGATGTTCCGCTTTCCTCCGTGCAGGTGACGGACAACCTGGCGACGATTTTCAGCGCTGCCGCCGATTTCTCCGTGACCGGACTCGCATCGACCGGTACCCTGGTCGTCAACGGTGCCTTCAGTGGCACCGGAGACATCAACCTGCTGGACGCAGCCTCCAGCACACTGGCCTACGGTACCACGGACACCATCACCTTGACCGTGGTGGTGGCCCCGGACGACAACCTCGGTCCTTATGAGAACCTGGCGGTGGCTTCCGGGACTTCTCCTGCCGGCAGTACGGTCACGGACAATTCCACCAACGGGGTGAATCCCGACCCCGACCGCGACGGCAACCCCGGAAACAACAGCGTGCCGACCCCGGTATCCTTCACCCAAGCCCCCCGTATCGGGGTGGCCAAGGACATCACCAGCGGTCCGACAGACCAGGGAGGCGGCGTATACGAAATCACCTACCGGATCCGGCTGGAGAACGCCGGTGACGTCCCCCTTTCGGACGTGCAGGTGATGGAGGACCTCGACGCCACCTTCCCGGCGCCGACCACCTATACCGTCTCCAGCGTGGCGATCTCCACCCAACCGGCATCCAACAACCTGACCTTGGAGCCGACATATGACGGTAGCAGCTCCAAGGCAGCCTTGTTGGACGGAGACAGTCCCCTGCTGTTCGGGGAATTCGCGCTCATTGACCTGGTCGTTCAGGTGACAGCCAACGGTTTCGGAGGCCCTTATCTAAACACGACCCTCGGATTCGGCACCTCGCCGTCCGGCAGCATCGTCCTGGACCTGTCCCAGGACGGCACCAGCGTGGACCCCGATCTCAACGGTCCGGCCAACAACAGCGTGCCGACCCCGCTCGTTTTGTTCGAGAATCCGGTCATCGGTATTGCCAAACAGGTGGACACCATCGTTTACAACCTTGCCTCGGGTACGAACGACGTCACGTTCGACCTGGTCATCGGCAACTACGGGGATGTACAGCTCTGCACCCTGCAGGTCTTCGATGATGTCGTGACGCAGTTCTCCACGGCATCCCCCCTGAGCAATTTCTCCGCCACCGACGGTTCCATCCTGGCGGTCAACCTGGCCTGGAACGGCACGGCCTCCTCCAACATCCTGCTGCCGGGCCAATGTCTTGCGGTCGGGGAAAAGGATACCATCCAGGTCAGTTTCCGATTCACTCCCTCCTCCGCAGATACCATCGACAACATCGTCCTGTCCAGCGGAGTCGGTCCCCTCGGCGGGACGACCACAGACACCTCACAGGTCGGAAGGGACCCCGATCCGACAGCCATGAACACCCCGAACACCAGCAACACCCCGACGCCGGTGGTGCCGCTTATTTCGCCAGTAGCCACGGATGACCTTTACTTCACCGCATACGACACCAACGTGTCGGACGACGTGAGCTCGAACGACACCTATCCGGTGGGGTCCACTTTCGCTTTCTATGATTCCACGGCCAACGGAGCCCTGGTCCTGAATCCGGACGGTACCTTCACCTACGACCCGGATGCGGGCTTCGCCGGGCTGGATTCCTTCCGTTACCAGGTCTGCCTGCCGGCGCCGAACGGTTCGGTCTGTGACTCGGCCTTGGCCGTGATCGTAGTGGCGCCGAACGCCGTGGGTGAAACCTACTACACCGGCTTCGAAACGCCGGTGACGGGGGATGTCAGTGACAACGACGTCTATCCCACGGGGTCCTCTTTCGACAACATCACCGATCCGGCGAACGGGTCGGTGGTCTTCGCCGTGAACGGGACCTTCAACTATACGCCCGTCGCCGGGTTCAGCGGCGTGGACAGTTTCCGCTACATGGTCTGCCTGCCGGCGCCGAACACCACGGTCTGCGATACGGCGACGGCTGTCATCGTCGTTGGTCCCCAGGCGGTCGACAACATTTACTTCACCGCATACGACACCAACGTGTCGGATGATGTGAGCTCGAACGACACCTATCAGACCGGGTCCGCCTTCGTCTTCTACGATTCCACGGCCAACGGGGCACTGACCCTGAATCCGGACGGCACCTTCACCTACGACCCGGATACGGGCTTCGCCGGGCTGGATTCCTTCCGTTACCGGGTCTGTCTGCCGGCGCCAAACGGTACTGTCTGCGACTCGGCGCTGGCCGTGGTCGTAGTGGCGCCTGATGCGGTGGATGATAGCTACTACACAGGTTATGACACCCCTGTCACGGGGGATGTCAGCGACAACGACGTCTATCCCACGGGGTCCTCTTTCGACAATATCACCGATCCGGCGAACGGGTCGGTGGTCTTCGCCGTGAACGGGACCTTCAACTATACGCCCGTCGCCGGGTTCAGCGGATTGGACAGCTTCCGCTATGTGGTCTGCCTGCCTGCACCGAACACCACGGTCTGCGACACGGCGACGGCGTACATCGTGGTCGGGGTTCTCGCGGTGGACGATATGTACGGCACACCGAATGACACGGACATTTCCAACGACGTGAGCACCAATGATATCTATCCCGCAGGCTCGACCTTCTCTGTCATCACGGGCGGTGACCCGTCCGACGGCACCCTGACAGCTTTCAATACGGACGGCACCTTCACCTACAACCCGGATGCGGGCTTCGAGGGCCTGGACACATTCACCTACCAGGTCTGCATGCCGGCACCGAACGCGACCGTTTGCGACACCGCCATAGCAGTCGTCATTGTCGGTCCGTTCGCCGTGAACGATACGGTGGTCACGGCCTACCAGACGCCGAAGACCTCGACGGTGGCCAGCAATGACAATTACCCGCCGGGTTCCGGGTTCGACAATCTGACCAGCCCTGCCAACGGCGATGTGGTGCTGTCGTCCAATGGAAGCTACATCTACACACCCGATGCAGGCTTCACAGGAATCGACAGTTTCCGATACACCGTGTGCCTGCCCTACCCGAACAACAGCTACTGCGACACGGCGACGGTGTACATCGTCGTTGGTCCGCTGGCGGTAGACAACACCTATTTCACTGCCTATGACACCAACGTGTCGGACGATGTGAGCACCAACGACACCTATCCGGCGGGGGCTGTGTTCGCCCAGACAGACGGTCCCTCCAACGGAACCGTGACATTCCTGTCAAACGGTACCTTCACCTATGACCCGGACGCGGGATTCACCGGTTCGATGACTTTCCCCTACGCCGTATGCCTGGCCGCTCCCTACGGATCGGTCTGTGATTCGGCGCTGGTGACCATTCTGGTCGGTCCGGACGCGGTGGACGACAGTTATGCGACACTGTTTGGAACCACAATATCCAACACCATAGCATCCAATGACAGTTATCCGGCTGGATCCTCCTTTGCCATTGTGGACGATGTGGACAACGGTACCAATATCCTGTATGCAAACGGCGCCTTCTCTTACACACCGGCGAGCGGCTTCACCGGAAGCGATACCTTCCGCTATGTCATCTGCCTGCCCAGCCCTAACAACACCATCTGTGATACTGCCACGGCCGTCATCCTGGTCGGCCCGAACGCCGTCAACGATGTATACCTGCTGTCGGCGGGCTTCCAAGACTGCAGCACGACCACTTATTCGGGTACGCCGGTGAATATCATCGACAATAATACTGTTTCCGCCACCCTGACCCTTTCGGACGAAGGAACGATACAGGACCTGAACGTCGTGTCAATTGACATCACGCACACCTGGGTAGGCGATCTGGTCATCTCCCTCGAAAGCCCCGCCGGCACGACGGTCACCTTGGCTGACTCGCCGTGTGGGTCACAGGACGACATGCTCATAAGCTACGATGACGAGGCTGGCAGCGGATCATTCCCGTGTCCCCCAACGGACGGATTGTCCTACTGGCCGACCCAATTGCTGAATAGTTTCGACGGGGAGGACCCCAACGGAGTCTGGACACTGTACATAGAGGATATTTATTGGGGAGACCAAGGAACGCTGAACGGATGGGGCATCCAGTTATGTTACAACATTCCGGACACGCTGGTCGCAGACGTATCCCCCAATGACGGGTTCAATGCCGGTTTGACCTTCGACACGATTCCGGGGACAGGGCCGTCCTATGGAACATTGATCGCTTTCAACCCGACCACGGGTGTATTCTCCTACGTACCGGACACGGAGTTCCCGGGCCTGGACCAGTTCCAATACGAGCTTTGTCTGCCGGCGCCGAACGGAACCATCTGCGATACGGCCTTGGTCACCATAGGAGGTCCCAGTGCGACAAACGATTATTACACCACCTCACCAGGTGTCGCCGTCTCGGGGGACGTCAGTCAGAATGACGGTATTGTGAGCGGGGCGACCTTCATGGTCACCGACGGTGTGGCCAATGGCAATCTCGTCCTCTCAAGCGACGGGGAATTCCTTTACGTACCCGATCCCGGTTTCAACGGCAGTGACACCTTCACTTATGTATTGTGCCTGCCGGCACCGAACAACTCGATTTGTGACACCGCTATCGCCGTCATTTCCATGGGACCGGTCGCGGTCGACGACCTTTACCTGACTGCGTATAACACCGCCGTCTCCGGGAATGTCAGCACCAACGACGAATACCCTGCGGGATCTTCATTTTTCAAGATTGCAGATCCTTCCAACGGGTCCATGCCGCAAGGTTCCTTCAATTCCGACGGCTCCTTCACCTATACCCCGAACAGCGGCTTCACCGGCGTGGACACTTTCCGGTATCGGGTCTGCCTCCCCGCACCGAACGGGACTTCCTGTGATACGGCCCTGGTTTTGATCGTCGTTGGGCCCGATGCCGTGAACGACAGCTACACGACACCCTACCAAACTCCTCTCGCGGCCGATGCCCGCACAAATGACACGGTTCCGTCCGATGGCAGCTTCGTCCTGATAGCCGACCCTGCCAACGGCGAAGTGGCTTTGGTGCCGGATGGTAACTTCATCTACACGCCCGACGTGGGTTACACAGGCCAGGACACTTTCCGGTATGCGGTACGTATGCCATCACCCTATGAAAGCCTGGCGGATACGGCCATGGTGGTGATTACAGTACAGAACGGATGCGGAATAACCTGTGCGGCGGATGCCAGCCTGAATACCGACCTGAACAACTGCAGCGCGGCATTCACATTGACGGCACCCACCATCGACAACACTTGTATCGCCGGTACGCTGGTTTATTCCGTGACCAATCCGGACGGCAGTGTGGATGGTCCCTTCTCCACCAGTGCCCTGACATATACCTTCCAAACGGGCGTCAGCCAAGTCTTGTGGAGTGTGACGGACACCTTGGGGAACCTTTCCTCCTGCCAGCAGGAAATTGTCGTGACCGACAACCAGACTCCGAACTTCACCTGTCCTTCCAATGCCGCCATCGGCACCAATACACCCGGTATCGGACAAACCGGCGACTGCTACGGCACCCACACCTGGAACCACCCCCTGCCGACCGACAACTGCGCCGTCACCACCTATACCTATCAGATCAATGGTGCGGACGGCAACAACGCGGGTCCCTTCGACCTGATGGTGTTGGTACAGGGCGCCACTTCCGGGTTCATCAACGCTTCCTATGATTTTCCGGTCGGCACCTCCACCGTGCTGTACTACATGTCGGATGACGCCGGCAACCAAAACGGCTGTACCTTCACCGTGACCGTCACCGACAACGAACAGGTGCAGTTCGTCAACTGCCCTGCGGACACCATCACCGTGGCACTCTTCCCGGGCACCTGCGAAGGCGGCGCCACCTGGACAGTGCCGGTTGCGGAAGACAACTGTCTCGTCCAGGCGGTCGTACAGATTTCCGGCCCTGAAATGGATAGCCTCCTGCCTGTGGGTTTCCACGAGGTGGTGTATGTCGCTTATGACAACCACATCTATACGGATACCTGCCGGATTACGATAGAGGTCGTCGATACCGAAGGGCCTGTCATCGTATGTCCCGGCAATCTCGCCGTGGAAACGGATCCGGGCGCTTGTACCTGGACGGCACCGGCCGGAAGTTTGACGCCGGTGCTGGCCGCCAGCAACTGCGACTCCAGTGTCGCTTTCACCATCTCCGGTGCCACCACCGCCAGCGGGTCGGATGATGCCAGCGGAACCACCTTCAACACCGGGACCAGTACAGTGACCTACACCATCACCGAAACCGGCAGCGGCGAAACCTGGACCTGTAGTTTCACCGTGACGGTCTCGGACGGCACCGCACCCACCATCACCTGTCCGCCCAACCGGGATGCCGGTACGGATGCCGGCACCTGTGAGGCGGTCGTTGCCCTGCCCCTGCCGACGACATCCGACAATTGCGCCGGTGCCGTCACCCTCACCTACACGGTGAACAATCCTGACAACAGCACGGACGGTCCTTTCTCATCGGCGATGAATGCCTTCAATTACCAGCTGGGAATCAGCCAGGTGGTGTGGACGGCCACGGATGCCGCCGGTAACAGCAGCAGCTGTAGCCATACCGTCTCCGTCGTGGACAATGAGAAACCCCTGATGACCTGTCCCGCACCGGTCACCATCGGAACCAACAACGCCGGTTTAGGAGATACCGGCGATTGCTACGGCACTTATGCCTGGAACCATCCCCTGCCGACCGATAATTGTGAAATCATCACCTACGTTTATGAAATTGAAGATGCGGAAGGTGTCCACGCCGGTCCGTTCGACCTGATGCCGCTGACACAAGGCGCCACCGCCGGATTCATCTCCGCTTCCTATAATTTTCCGGTAGGAGAAAACACCTTGCTGTACTACGTTACGGATGCCGCCGGCAATACAGAAGGGTGCAATCTCACGATCACCGTATATGACAACGAACAGGTCGATTTCGTCAACTGTCCGGTCGATACCTTCACGGTCGCCCTCTTCACAAACGAATGTGAAGGAGGAGCTATCTGGAGCATTCCGATTGCGGAAGACAATTGTCAGGTCCAGGCCGTGGTACAAATTTCTGGTCCGACTCCCGGCACTCCTCTTTCGGTAGGTGTACATGAAATCGTCTATGTCGCCTACGACAATTCAATCTACACGGATACGTGCCGCATGTATATCGAGGTAGTGGATACCGAAGCACCGGTCATCGTCTGTCCGGGCAATGTGGTCGTCAGCGAGACCGACCCGGGCACCTGCACCTGGACGGCACCGGCGGGCAGCCTGACGCCCCTGCTGACGGCGAGCAACTGCGACTCGGTGGTGACCTACACCATCACGGGTGCGACGACGGCGAGCGGAAACAACGACGCCAGCGGGGAGACCTTCAACCTGGG
>JBEAQU010000086.1:0-11816 GCA_041163745.1 Bacteroidota bacterium | reverse complement strand
TTCCGCTCCTTCGGCGCCGAACGGACGCCCGTACACCAAATATTCAAACCCGCCAACCGCTGGATCCATGCCCTCCACGTCCTCCTCCGAGATTGAGCCCCGGCCGGTCCGCGCCCTCTACCTGGCTCGCGTGAACCGCGACCATCCGGGTAACCTGGGCGTCATCCGGAAATGTACGGACCAGGTCGCCGCCTTCCGACAGCTCGGTTTCGATATGGATTTGTGCTGGTTGTGCCAAGATGGGCTGCTGCTGAACGAGGACCGGGTGGCTTCCTTTCCTTCCTTCCTGTTGAGGCGCCCGCTCGTCAAGGCGTTTTTTTTCTTGCTGGCCTATCACCCGCTGCTGCGACGCTCGATCGATTTTTCCCGCTATTCGCTGTTCTATATCCGCTATGAGTTGGGACATCCTGCTTTCCTGCGGACGCTCCGTCATATCAGACGCGTTGCGCCTGCGGGCCGGATCGTGCTGGAAATCCCGTCCTGGCCCTACGATCGGGAAGCGAAGGGGCTGCTGATGCGAATGGCTGTCCGCCTGGACCGCCGCTCGACACCGGCACTGCCGCCACTGGTGGACCTGTTCACCTGCTACGGATCCCAGGTGTCGGACATCTTCGGCCGCCCCGCCCTGACCCTCCGAAACGGTATCGACCCTTTCCGGCTGCCGCTGCGGCAGCCCCGCCCGCCCGCGCCGCCGCTCCGACTCCTCGGTATCGGTAACTGGCAATTCTGGCATGGCATCGACCGGCTGCTGCATGGCATCGCCCGCTTTCGGGCGCGGCCCGACTACCGTCCGGTTTCGCTCACCCTGGCCGGAACCGGTGCCGCCTTGTCGGAATGGAAATCCCTGGCGCATCGCCTGGACATCGCCGATCTGGTCCGGTTCCTGCCACCGGCCGACGGCCCGGACCTGGATGCGCTTTTCAATGAGGCTGACCTCGGCATAGGCACGCTCGCTATCCACCGAAAAGGACTCGGCCTGGATTCTTCCCTGAAACATCGGGAATATGCCGCCCGCGGCCTGCCTTTCTTCCTGGCCGGCCGGGATCCGGATTTTCCGTCCTCCTTGCCGTGGGTGCTGCGATGCCCTGCCAACGATGACCCTGTCGAGGTGGATTCGCTGTTCGGTTTTCACCAAGCCTGCGGCCAAGCGGACTGCCTGGCGGCAGAGATCAGCTGGTATGCCCGCGCCCACCTGACCTGGGAACAGCAGCTGCGCCGGATGCTGCTGCCCGCGCTCAACCTCCTGCTGCCAAGGCATCCAGCAGGCGCTGATAGACCGGACCATAGGCCGTCCAGGGCGGAATGAAGGAGGTGTTGTGCCACAACAGCACGAAAGTGCCCCGGTAGGTCCGGACGGTCTCGATCAATTGCATGATGTCCGCCTCCATTTGCGCCGGTGTGGCACGCCGATACGCAAACCAGGTGGTGTCCATGGCCGTCAAGGGGTACTCCCGCAAGGGTAGCTGCTCGCGCGCCAGGATGTCAAAGACCGGAAAGGGGTCGCATATGCCGGCCCGGAATCCCGGCGCTTCGGCGTACCCCAGGCTGCTGTCCCATTCCATGCCGGCCGCTGCCCACCGCCGCCAGGTCCCTGGCACGGAAAACCGCAGGAAATGCTGCCGCCCGGTCCGCACGGGATGCCCCGCCAAGCTTTCCAGCCAACTTTTTTCCGCCTGGAACAGGTCCGGCTCTTCTTCGGTCCGATAACTGGGATGGTAGCCGATGTGGTGCCCCCGCATCCGGATCTCGCGCATGCGCGACCGCCAATGTTCGTCCGGGACGGCCTGCCGGCGGTCTTCCGCATGCCGGCCGGTCGGCAACAGGAAGAAATGGGCCTGCTGCCCGGCTGCTTCCGACCGGTCCATCAACCATCCCAGGTTGTCGAACGGGTCTCCCTCGCGCCCCGTCCGGTATCGTGCATACTGCCGCACATAATAGCCGGCCTCCCGGAGGTCCCGCCGCCGCAACAGGCTGCCGCCTAATTTTTTGGCCAAGGTGAATGGTCCGCTCCATAACAAGGGGTAGTCGATGTCATGTGTGATCATCGCCTGGAATCGCCGCGGCCGCCGCACCGTCCCCACCCCGAGATGTGCCAGCATCCGCCACGCCATTTCGGCATATTCGTTGACCACCGGCCGGTCCAGGAAGCCCGCCCGACCTGCCAGGGAATCGGCCGCCCGGAACCGCCCGTGCCGGTCCCGTCCCGGCACCACCTGCTCCTCCCACCGACTGAGACAGTAGAATATGGTGGCCAATAGGTCGATACCACATCGTATTGCTCCCTCCCCGACAACCAATCCGCCGTCGCCGTACCATATGGGTAGGTCAGGCCCTGCCAAGAACGGATTCTCCGCCCGCGTCTGCCATCGGACGCTCCGCGGTACGGATGCTTCCCGCAGATAGGATAGGGGCGCCGGATGCGCCGAAAAGAATGTGTCGGCGAATATTAACCGCCGCCCGTTGTCCAACTCGATCCGGACTTCGCCCATGGCCGACTCGTCCGTCACGGTCTCATATGGTATGCCCCATATTTCACGCACCAGGATGTTGATGGCGTAGTGGCGTTCGGCACATCCCCGGACTATGATTATTTTGATTTTTTTGTTGATTTTACGCTGCGTTGTTTGGATGTGTTTTTGATTTCTTTGATTACGTATGTTTGTAATTGTTCGTTTAGGAAGTATTATTTAAAAAAATAAAATATATTGTTATTTGTTTTGATAATAGTTTATTGTCTTTCTGCGTGTTTTTACATCGCGTTGTTTGGATGTGTTTTTGATTTTTTTGTTGATTTTACGCTGCGTCGTTTGGATGTGTTTTTGATTTCTTTGATTACGTATGTCTGTAATTGATAAAAAATCATATATGTATAAAGTAATTGTATTGTTAATAATATATGAATATATTATTAATTATTGTGGGTTTTGATTTTTGTTATGCTGTGGGTTGTAGATGTGCTTGGTAGGCTTGGATATTCGCTTGAATTGCAGTGATTTGGAGCCAAAATTAATCAACAGGCCAATGTTCAGACCATATGCTTCCAAATAATTGATGGCCTGCGCAAAATGGGCATTCTCCAACTGGAGAACTGCTTTCAATTCAACCATTACCTTTTTCTCCACAAAAAAGTCGACCCTTCTCTTACCGACCTTTTGGCCTTTGTAATAGATGTCCATTTCATGTTCCTGACTGAATGTCAGTCCTTGAGCAGCCAGCTCAATGGCCAGGGCCCGCTGGTATACCACCTCTTGAAAACCGTTTCCGAAAACTTTGTGCACCTCCATGGCGCATCCGATGATCTTGCCTGTCAACTCGGAAAGTTCATACTTCTCGTTTACCATGATCCGTTACTTTGTCATATGGAATATATATTTCATATAACGGCAAACGAACCAACCTGCCCTTACAGTATATCAACCCACCAATTCCCATACACAACCGACAAGACCGGTGACCATCCCCAACGACTGATTGAAATCATAGAGATTAAAAAATCATGTCCCTTCCACCGGACTGATATGTTGTTCCGCATCAATCGGCCAAATGAGCAGGACGTCCTCATCATCCACGATGATGAAATCCTTCATGCCCCGCATCAGTACGACCTTTTTTTCCGGCATACGGATCATACATCCGGAGACATCCTCCAGCAGGAGCCGTCCCCCTTGCTTGACATTGCCGTCGTCATCCTGCTGACATTCGTGATGCAGGGATGCCCAGGTGCCGAGGTCGGACCAGCCGATATCGACCGGAATGGTATAGATCGACTCCGATTTCTCCAGGATGGCGTAATCTACGGAAATGCGCGGGGTTGTCGGGTAGACGGCATCGATGAACGCCTGCTCCCGGTCCGTACCGTACACATCGGCACCTTTTGTCAGGATGTCATAGATCGGTGTGGCATGCTTAAGATATGCCTCGAGGATGGTCTGGGCCCGCCAGACGAAGATGCCCGCGTTCCAAAGATACTCCCCGCTCTCCACAAACCGCTTCGCAATGGAGAGGACCGGCTTCTCCATGAAACGGCGGACCTGATACAGGTTTTTTTCCTTCTGCTTGCCGAAGTGGATGTACCCATAGCCCGTATCGGGCCGGGTGGGGCGGATGCCCAGGGTGACGATGGCATGCTCCTGCGCCGTGAAGTCCAGGGCAGTGCGAAGATGCGCCAGGAACTGCTCCTCGCGTAAAATGATGTGGTCCGCCGGCGCCATGACGAAATTGGCATCCGGGTCGAGGGCCTGCAGGTGCAGGGCGGTGTAGGCGACACTGGGTCCCGTATTGTTGCGGCTGGGCTCGCATAGGACCTGGGCCGGAGACAATTCCGGCAAATGTTCCATCACCATGTCGCGGTATTGGGCATGGGTCACGACCAGGATCCGCTCCGCCGGTACCAAGGGCAGGAAACGTTCGTAGGTCAATCGCAACAGCGACTTGCCGACGCCGAGGATGTCCAGGAACTGCTTCGGACGCGTGGGTCGGCTCGCCGGCCAGAACCGGCTCCCGATTCCACCGGCCATGATAGCTACATAAGTGCTCATGTTCGATATCGTTTTGTCAGGAAAACACCGGGTTTTATCGTTGCCGGCCTTTCCGGGAGTTCAAAAAAAGTGCCCCTTTTCCGGGGTGGTCAAAAATCCATGCGCATCGGCGCCATATTGAGCCGCAGCCCCAGGGAAAGATAGGCGTCCCGCTGGTCGGATGCGGGGGCGGTGGCCCGCTTCGTCCGGTACAACCCCTGCATAAAGACCCAGCCCTGGTGGCACCAGGCATAGCGGGCCTCGGCGGTCAGCAGCCGGGTCGTGGCGGCCAGTCCCTGTCCCGTCCGGTTGCGATACTCCCGGACCGGCGTCCGGTAATCGAGTAGGATGTCCCCTCCCCAGTTCTCCCCGGGGGCGTCCTCTCCCTTGCGGATATGCAGGTAGCGGGCCTCGAACACCCAGCGCGGATGCGGTTGGTAGCGGGCCGTGCCCAGCCACTCCTTGAAATTGGCACCCAGCGGGTGGGCCAGGGGCAGCCGGTAGGCACTGTAGCCGGCGCCGAGGCTGTCCCGGTGGGTGTAGGTGTATGGGCGTACCGTGTTGAACTCGGCCCGAAGGTCCAGGTGGTCGATGCCGAAGGCGTCGACGTACAACAGCCCTCCCTGGATTCCCCATTTGTTGGCCCACCAGCCGCTTCCGGAGAACAGTTCGCTGGCCTTGTACTCGTCGAGCAGAAACTGCCCGTACAGGCGGAGGCGGCGGAACAAGTCCCATTGCAGGTTGCCCCCGACCAGGACATTGTCCTCGCTGTCGACCAGGTGCTCCACGGAACGGTATAGAATCACGGGGTTGAGGTACTGCAGCTCGAAGCGGCTGCCGCCGGCCACGGAGCGCCGGAAGACCGTGGCCTCGAACAAACCTACCTGCAGGTGGTCCGTGACCTGCAGGTGGAGGACATGGGCGGCGACGTACTTGCGCGGCAGGTTGCTGTCGCCGGGATTCGCCAGCGCCGAGGTCGCCGCCACCTGCAGGAACAGGTTCTGGTAGTGGAGGCGGCCCGCCCGCCAGTTTATCCGCAGGAAGAGGTTGTTGTTGGAAAAATCGGACAGGAGCAGGGATCTGTAGCCGCTGCCGATGAAGTGGCGCCCATGTCCGAACTGCAGGCCGATGTGGGGCGTCACCCGGAAGCCGATGTGCGCCTGGGCGTTGAGCCAGTCCTGCGATGCCGCCGTACCCGGCAGGGGGGCGTCGTAGCGCTTGTAATAGCCCACATAAGGCAAGGACTTGGTACGGCCGAGGTAGTCCCGTACATAGCCCGGGAAGCGGGCCTGGTTGTCGCTGAGCTGGGTGTAGAAGAAGACCCGGTCGTCGAATCCGCCCCGCAGTTCCAGACCCCGGGAATTGTGGAAGAGCGGGACGGCTTCCGGATCGTCCGACGGAAGGCCCGCCTGCAGGTACAGCAAGGGATTGACCCGGAGGTGGAAGGCCGGTTGGTTGACTTCGAGCAGGTTCGCCGGGGTAGGGTAGAAGTGACCCAGCCAAGGCTTGTCGCGCCGGGTGTAGTATGGATGCCCCACACAGGCTGCCAGGGGCGACCCCTCGATCCGGCGGAAAAGGGTGTCGCCGGGAACCGGCTCGAAATAGCCGCGGCGGTCCCGCCACGCCGGCGGCACCGCCGCGGCGGAGAGCCATTCGTTGCTGCCCAGGAACAGTCGCTCCATGTCTGTCCGCAGCTGCCCGGGCAAGCCGGCCACCGTATCCAACCGCAACGCGTAGGCGACGGCATCCTGCCGGGTGATGCCCTTCAGGGGACTGTGAAACGGTGCCGCCCGGCCGCTGCGGACCTCCAGTCGCTCCAGCAGGGTGTAGGCTTCGTCATCGGGCGGCAGGAGGCTTCCCTGTGCCGCCACCGACCAGGCGGTGCATATCGCCAGGAGCAGGCTTGTGTGCAGTCGTTTGTCCATCATGCAAAAAAGCCCGTCGCCCGGTGTCGGGGCGGCGGGCCGTGTTTTCTTTTTTTGTCTCCGCTGTACGGCGCGCCGAGCTACCACCAGTCCACCTGCCCGGCCAACCCTCGGTAAACGGCGCGGATTCCTTCTTCCAGGCCGATGCGGGCCTGCCAGCCGGTCGCATGCAGCTTGCTGACATCCAACAGCTTGCGGGGTGTTCCGTCCGGCTTGCTGGTATCGTGCACCAGCTGACCTTCGTAGCCGACGATCTCCTGGACGAGCAAGGCCAAATCGCGGATGCTGATGTCCTTGCCGACGCCGATGTTGACCAGGCCGGGTTCGTCGTAGGTCTGCATGAGATGGAAACAGGCGTCGGCCAGGTCGTCGACATGCAGGAACTCCCGCATCGGCGTCCCGGTCCCCCAGAGGACGACCTCCCGATGCCCGTGCTTCTTGGCTTCATGGAACTTGCGGATGAGCGCCGGCAGCACATGGGAGTTCGCCAGGTCGTAATTGTCGGCCGGACCGTACAGGTTCGTGGGCATGACGGAGATGAAACGGCAGCCGTACTGCGAGCGGTAGGCGTCGCAAAGCTTGATGCCGGCAATCTTGGCCACGGCGTAGGGCTCGTTGGTCGGCTCCAGTGGACCGGTGAGCAGATATTCCTCCCGCAGCGGTTGCGGCGCCAGCTTGGGATAGATGCAGGAAGACCCGAGGAACAACAATTTCTCCACCCCCGTTTTCCAGGCGGCGTGGATGATGTTCGACTGGATCATCAGGTTGTCGTACAGGAAGGTGCCCCGGTACAGGTTGTTGGCGAGGATGCCGCCGACCTTGGCGGCCGCGAGGAAGACATACTGCGGTCGCTCCGCTTCGAAAAAAGCCTCGACTTCGGCCTGCCGGCGCAGGTCGAGCTCGGCGGAGGTCCGAAGCACCAGGTCGCCGTATCCGGCCTGCCGCAGCCGCGACAGGATGGCATGGCCGACCATCCCGCGATGGCCGGCGACATAGATCTTATCGGTTGGTTTCATATGGCTGAAGGTCAAGGGCGCGGCAGCGGGGCGGCCGGCCGGGCGACGGATCGGGCTGGCTCGCCGCCCGCCTCATTCGTATTCGTTGCGGATTTCGTAACCGGCCTGCACCAGCAGCTGGTCCTTGCGGAACTGCCGGATGTCGGAGTGTACCATCTCGCTGACCAGATCCTGTAGCGAGTGGCGCGGCTCCCAGCCGAGTCTGGTCTTGGCCTTGGTCGGGTCGCCGATCAACAGGTCGACCTCCGTCGGCCGGTAGTAGCGCGGGTCGATGCTGACGACCTCGGTACCGGGCTGCAGCAGGTATTCGGGATTCGATGCGGACTCGACAATGCCGACCTCCTGGTCGGCGCTGCCCTGGAATCGCAGTTCCACACCCACCTCCTGAAATGCCATCCGCACGAAGTCGCGCACCCGGGTGGTGACGCCCGTTGCGATCACGAAATCCTCCGGCTGCTCCTGTTGGAGCATGCGCCACATGGCTTCCACATAGTCGCGGGCATGCCCCCAGTCCCGCTGGGCGTCCAGGTTGCCTAGATAGAGGCGCGCCTGCAGCCCCAGCGCGATGCGGGCCACCGCCCGGGTGATCTTGCGGGTGACGAAGGTCTCGCCCCGGATGGGACTCTCGTGGTTGAAGAGGATGCCGTTGCAGGTGTACATGCCGTAGGCCTCGCGGTAGTTGACGGTGATCCAGTACGCGTATTGCTTCGCGACGGCATAGGGCGACCGCGGATAGAACGGTGTGGTCTCCGATTGGGGGACTTCCTGGACGAGCCCGTACAGCTCGGAGGTGGAAGCCTGGTAGATGCGGGTCTTGTTGGTGAGGCCCAGCAGCCGCACAGCCTCCAGGATCCGGAGGGTGCCCAGCGCATCGGTGTCGGCGGTGTATTCCGGGGTTTCGAAGCTGACCTTTACGTGCGACTGCGCGCCGAGGTTGTAGATTTCATCCGGCTGCACCTCCTGCACGATGCGGATGATGTTGGTGGAATCCGTCAGGTCCCCGTAATGCAATATGAAGTGATGATTGTCCACATGCGGATCCTCGTAGATGTGGTCGATCCGCTGGGTGTTGAATAGCGAACTGCGGCGCTTGATGCCGTGTACCTGGTATCCCTTGGACAGGAGCAATTCGGCCAGGTAGGCGCCGTCCTGCCCGGTGATCCCGGTAATGAGGGCTTTTTTCATGAATTGTTCGTTTGATTCCGAATGTTCGTCGCGCCGGCCAAGGGTGGCCGGCTAGCACTCCCCACCAAAAATTGAACCAACAAACCTGTGGCCTGGTCGATGACCTCGGGACATACCGATGCGCCGCTCCTATTTTTCCGGCGGTGGCCGGAAGGCCGGGCGGTGCAAGCGGGTTGCAGACAGGGAAGCCGAGACTCAGTATGCTACCGGCTCCAGCTGGTTGGCGGTTTTTCTTCGTTCATTTGTGCGGGAAACAGCCTCGAAGGCAGGCGGAACCGGGAGATTCGGAAAAAATCGGTACACCAAGCTGCTCTTGGGAAAGAAAATATACCAGGCCGTCAGGAAAATGATCTTGACATCCGTGGCCAGGGACATGTGTGCCTGGTACCACATCTCCAGCGCACCTTTGTAAGGGGCGATGCATTGTTGGTAGTATTGGCGGGGGGACAGGTCGGTGTGGTTGAAGAGGGCTTCCTCATCCCGGAAGACGATCGACCCGATGCCGGTGATACCGGGCTTGACATCGTAGATCTTTGCCTGCACCGATGCGGAGAAATCCTTGAAATCCACCTCCATCTGCGGACGGGGGCCGACAAGCGTCATGTCTCCCAGCAGGACATTGATGACCTGCGGCAACTCGTTGATTTTTGTCATGCGCAGGAACTTTCCCATGGTGGTGACCCGCGGGTCGTTGCGCACGGTCAACGATCCGGTCAGCATGTTCGGGCTGTTCTTCAACATGGTGGCGAATTTCCAGATGCGGAAATTCCGTTTGCGGTAACCGACCCGGTTTTGGAAGTAGAAGACCTCGCCTTCCGCGGTGAAACGCAGCAGGAGGATGATGGGAAGTAACAAGGGAAGGGTAGCGATGAGCACTACGCAGGCAACGGCGATGTCCATTACCCTTTTGTACGTTGGGACCATGTGAGATTGTTTTCTTGGTCTTGTGTCGATGTGTTCGGGAAAAACTGAATGGGTAGTGCGAGCGTGCCTTCAACTAAGATTATACACAAAGATAAAGAAAAACTTGTTTGTTGACAATCATATGACAATTTTCATCGAAAAGGTCGGCTATCCTGCCCAAATGGTGATGAATATCATCATCAAACGGGGTTCGTCTGCTCCTTGTTTACGTTGAATCAACGATGGTGGTTACAGCGAAGCAGTAACAAACTCGTTCTCCCCCCCGCTAACCCGTTCCCCGCGCCGCGGGGAACAATAAATCCCTGTCATCACCCTCGCCCACACAAAGCCGAAAACGCGCAATCAAAAAATTTCACAAGAAAAAAATCCCCGTCATTAGCTTAATCCAAAAAATTCGCTTACCAGCTCTCACCGCGAAGCGGTGACAAATCCCCCCAATTCACAACCCATCCCCCAAGCAGCAGTGACAAGCTCGTCCCCCCCACGCCAACCCGTTCCCCGCGCCGCGGGGAACAAAAAATCCCTGTCATCACCCCCGCCCCACCAAAAGCCGAAAACGCGCAATCAAAAAATTTCACAAGAAAAAAATCCCCGTAATTAGCTTAATCCAAAAAATTCGCGTACAAGCTCTCACCGCGAAGCGGTGAAATAATCCCTCTCAGATTCAAACCCAGCCTCCCCACGAAGCGGGGACCAGCTCGCCCCCCCCACGCCAACCCGTTCCCCGCGCCGCGGGGAACAAAAAATCCCTGTCATCACCCCCGTCCCACCAAAAGCCGAAAACGCGCAGTCAAAAAATTTCAAAAGAAAAAAATCCTCGTAATTAGCTTAATCCTAAAAATTCGCGTACCAGCTCTCACCGCTAAGCGGTGACCAACATACAACCATCCCAAAGCAGTAATCAAATTACACGCCCCCTACATCCTGTTGTCCAACGACCTGCCCGTCTCCAAATGCCGAAAACCCGGAACAACCTCCGACAAAGCACCAATGATAGCCGCCTTGTCCAGGTCCGATTCCTCGAACAACCCTTCCAGCCTGCCCAGCGCAGCCTGCAGCACAGCCGAGGGTAGGGGAGGGCTCGCCCGGATGACACCCAGCGCACGGAACCGGTCCAGGTCCACCGTCTCCTCCGCAGTGAAGAACTCCTCATACGGCTTTTCACCGCTCGTGTCGGAATTGAAGAAATAAACCGGCCATTTCCCGTTCCGCGGCGCCTCCTGCATCCGGCGGCGGGCTTCCTCCTCGGAAGCACATGGCCAGGGCTCCAGACCGAGCGTCTCCAACAAAGCCGTGGCGATGGAGGCAAAGGTTTTCATCTCCCCTTGCGCCAGCCGGGGGAAGAAGATCTCGCCGCTCCGACCTGCCAGGCAGGCCAACAGACAGATCTGGCCGGATTCCCGCGGCGACACAAAATAACGCAGGACATCCGCCGGGGCGGACAAGGGTTGCCGTTTCATCAGCCGCTCGAGAAAACCGGCCGGCAGGCTGCCGTTGGAAAACGCCACATTGGCGAAGCGGGCCGTGGTGATGGGCAAACGGTCCGCATAGGACCGGATCAGCTCCTCCATCAGTTTCTTGGACGCTCCCATGACATTGACCGGATTCGCCGCCTTGTCGGTCGATACACAGAAGAAATGAGCCGGCGGACGCTGTGCCAGCTCCTCCAGCAGCCGACCGGCTTTGAACACGTTGTTCCCCAGCATCGCCTCGATGGAATACCGGTCCTTCTCACTGCGCACATGCTTGTGGGCGGCGAAATTCGCCACGATGTCGAACGGTCCCTGCCACCGCCACAACTTCCGGAACACCGGGTCCCCGAAATCCATCGGATAGGTGCGGTAGACCGGCGGCATGGGCAAGCCCTCGGTGCTGCGCAGGTCGCGGGTCAGCTCGGTCAGGCCGTTCTCATTGGTGTCGACGACGACCAGCCTGTCCGGTCGGAAAGGCAGCAGGGCCTTGATGAAGGAGGAACCGATGCTGCCGGCCCCGCCGATGACCAGGACCGAGCGGTCCCGGACCGCATCGGACAGCTGCGCTGAAGCCGCCGCCATGTCCGCCGCGAACATACTCTCCTGCCTGCCGGTGACATGCCGGGCTATGAAAGCTTCCAAATCGAAATGTATCATGTTTCTTCTTTTCTATTTTACAATGCTTAGCCCCTACGACGATCAAGCCCGCCACCAGGCCCATACCAGCCCCAACCATTCGTGCACGACGACCTCCACCCGGCGGATGTTGCCCGAATG
>JBEAQU010000085.1:0-10459 GCA_041163745.1 Bacteroidota bacterium | reverse complement strand
ATTTTTTTCTTTCTTTAATTTTTTGAAAGCAAGCGGATTGGGTATTTCTTCGCCTTTTTATTAATGGAATTTTGCTCCCCGCTTCGCGGCGAGGGGCACCCGGCGCTGGGCACGGATGTGGAAAGGCGGGAGGGGATTCCCCGCTTCACGGGGATGCTGGTACGCGAATTTTTAGGATATGGCGGGCGCACACCAAAGTGTCGGATCGCAAATCCGTAGCAGACAAGCCCGGGAGGCGGGGAGCAAGTCAATCCTATCAACAACGAATCTGCACAACGCCGCAAACCCTCCCCGCTGACCGGGGAACAAAATCCTCGACATTAAAAAGCGAGCAGATTCACAACACAAGCCCAATCAAAAAGATACAAAAGAAAAAATTCCCGTAATCAGCCAAATTCTCTAAAATTCGGAGACCAGCTCTCGCCGCAAAGCGGAGAGCAAAATCCTTCCTTGAATAACAAACCCATCCTCCCTTCGGCCGAGACATCGCGCATAAACTCAGATCATTGCGGAACCGACAATTTGCTTCACGCCCAAAGGTACACACCCGACAGGGGGGTAAACCTCCGGAAAAGAGGGGTCAGTTTGAACCGGACGAAGGGTGCCATTTGACCGGATTTTGCAGCGTTTCGGGTCAATCTCCTTCCATCCGAACAATCTTGATCTCGACCCGCTGGTTACGGGCCCGACCTTCCGGCGTGGCATTGGAAGCGATGGGATTGCGTTTGCCATAGCCGCGATAGGTGATGCGGCTGGTGGGCAGCCCTTTGTCGACCAGGTACTGGGCGACGGAGCGTGCCCGGGCGGAGGAGAGTCTGTCGCAGAATTCATGGGGCGGGATGCCGTTGGTATGGCCGCCGACTTCGATGACGATACCAGGGTTTTCCGACAGGAATTCGAACAGCTCATCGACGGTGGGTATGGAGCCCGGCTCCATCTGGGTGCTGTCAGGTTGGAAGTAGATCTTTTCGAGTTTGATGATTTCCCCGTCGCGCAGGTCGGCGGCGCTGAGTTCGGGGATGATCCGGGTGCCGATCTCGCAGGTGGCGGTGGCAGTGCATCCGTTGGCATCCCGGACGGTGAGGGTGTGGGGGCCGGCGGCGAGGGCGATGGCATCCGGCACCGCCTCTCCGTTGTCCCATTGGTAGGAAAGGTCGCCGGTGCCGCCGAGACTCCGGACGAAGGCTTTGCCGTTGGCTTGGTTGAGGGTTGTGGCGGGGCGGGTCTTGGTGATGGTGATCTCGAGCGGGTCGGGCGCCTTGACCTGGGCGGACAAGGACGTGGTGGTGCCGAGGGCGTCCGTGACGACGACCTTATAGCTGCCGGCGGGCAGGCCGTCGAGTACCGGCCCTTCCTGGCCGTCGGACCAGTTGAACCGATAGGGGCCTTTTCCGCCGTCCGCGCTTATCGCCAGGGCGGCGGTGCTTTCGCCGGCGCAGCGGATGTCGGCGGTTTGGGTGATACGGCCCTGGAGGGGGAGGATGTTTTCCGTAACGGCAACGGTGGCGGTGGCGGTGCAGCCGGCGTCGTCGCGGACGTTGACGCTATGTTGTCCGGGGCTGAGGCGGACGGCGAGCGTCTCGCGTTCTCCGTTGTCCCATTCATACACATAGGGGCGGGAGCCGCCGCTGGCTTCCGCAGTGGCGCGTCCGTCCGTACCATCGGTGCTGGCAGGAGCCTCGACGCGGGCGTTGAGCAGGAGGGGGGCAGGAGCTTCGAGAAGCTGCTGCCGCGTGAGTTGGGTGCCCAGGGCATCGGTTACCGTCACCGTGTACGTGCCGGCGGGGAGTCCTTCGGCGGTCATGCCCGGCTGGCCGTCCGACCAGGTGGTCCGGTAGGGTGGCTTTCCGCCGCTGACCATGACGGTGATGGCACCTTCGCGGGTGTCATGGCAGCGGATGGCGGCGGTGATGGCGAGGTCGGCGCTCAGGGGCAGGATGTTTTCGGTGATGTCGACGCTGGCCACGGCCGTGCAGCCATTGGCATCGGTGACGGTGACCTGGCGGGTGCCGGGGGCGAGGCGGACAGCCTGGGCGGCGGATTCCGCATTGTCCCAGGCATATCGGTAGTTGCCGGTGCCGCCTTTGGCCCGGGCGGCCGCTTTGCCGTCCGCGAGGTTGGTGGTGGCGGGGGCTTCTGCGGCAGCGCTCAGTTCCAGGACCGCGGGTTCCCGGAGGGTAAGGGTGGCGGTGGCGGTGTTGCCGGCGTCGTCGCTGACGGTGACGGCATAGGTGCCGGCGAGCAGTCCGGTCCGGGTGCTTTCTTGCTGTCCACCATCGGACCAGGTCAGCCGGTAGGGTGGTTTTCCATCGGTGACGGTGGCGAGGATTGCGCCTTCCGCCGATCCGGCGCAGGGGATTTCTTTGGCAGGACTGAGGGAGACCTGGAGCGGGAGGATGTTTTCGGGGATGTCGACGGATGCGGAGCTGCTGCAGCCGGCTTCGTCGGTGATGGTCACGGCATGGGATCCGGGCGACAGTTGGGTGGCGAGGGTTTCCGTCGCGCCGTTGTCCCATTGGTAGCGGTACTGCCCGGTACCGCCCTTGACGCGGACGGAAGCTTTCCCGTCCGCTTGCCCGGTGGTGGCGGGTGCTTCCACCCGCAGGGTCAGGTCGAAAGCCTGCGGTTCCGTAATCGTGTAAGCTGCGGTGGCGGTGGCTCCTTCCGCGTCGCTGACGGTGACTTCGTAATCACCGGCAGGCAGGTCGGTGCGGGATTCGTCGGTCGTGCCGCCGGTCCAGGTGAAGCGGAAGGGACCCTTTCCGCCCGACACGGAGAGTCGTAGCCGGGCGGTGGCATCACCCGGACACCGGATGCTGCCTTCCTGGGCAAGGTTGACCTGGAGCGGCAGGATGTTTTCGGGGATGTCTACGCTGGCGGTGGCGGTGCAGCCTTTGGCATCGGTGACGGTCACCTGATGTACGCCGGCGGAAAGTTGGGTGGCGGTAGGAGTGGATTCGTTGTTGTCCCAGCGGTATTGCAGGACGCCGTTGCCGCCGTCGGTCTGCACGGTCGCCTGTCCTGTGGATTGTTGCACGGTGGCGGGCGCCAACACCTTGGCAGACAAGGTCAGGGGGGCGGGGGCGGTGAGGGTATGGGTGGCGGCGGCGGTGTTGCCGGCGGCATCGGTGACCGTCACGCCATAGCTGCCGGCTGCCAGTCCGTTGGCCTGCAAAGCATCGCCGCCGGAAGACCAACGCACGGCATAGGGTTGTTTTCCACCGCGGACATTGACGGCCAGGATGCCTGTCGCGGCACCGGCGCAGTCGATGGCTTCGACGGTTTCCGTTTCGATGCTGAGCTCGGCGAGGATGCGATCCATACGAATGGCGGCCGAGGCGGTGCAGCCGGCATCGTCCGTGACGGTCACCGCATGGGTGCCCTCCCCGAGCCGGTTGGCGGTGGCGGTGGTCTCCCCGGCATCCCAACGGTAGGTATAAGGCGGCCGCCCGCCGGTGACGCTGACGGTGGCACTACCGTTTTCTCCGCCGGTCTCGTCGACGGGCTTTACCTGCGACAGGACGAGCGTGAGGTTGGGATCCGTCACGGTGATGCCGGCCTGTTGGGACTTGCCCCGGGCATCGGTGACGGTGACGGTGTAGGTGCCGGGGCCCAGCCCGGCCGGCTGCGCACCTTCCAATTCCGGGCGGTTCCAGCGATAGCTGTACGGCGCTTCCCCTCCGCTGACCGTCACACGCAGGGCGGCCGTCGGCTCGGCGGAGCCGCAACGCAACGGAACGGCCACGGTACAGACGGCCTGGACGACATCCGCTTTCCGAATGGCATACAGCCCCTTGTCACGGGTACCAATCCAAACGGTGTTGTCCCGGTCAATGTCGAGGCAGGCAACCTGCTGGCTGGTGAATTCCTGCGCCGGCCCGAAGGTATAGGACTCCTCCGTGGCGGGATCCCACCAGGAAATGACCTGGGAGGCGATCCATAGCCGCCCGAGGTTGTCGAACGCGATATCGACAAGCTCTCCTTCCGATAGTTCCTCCGGCAGCTCCACCGCTGTCCAGGCCTCCCGGGCATCCACCCGCCAAAGGAGGTCGGAGCCGAGCACCCATACGTTGGTTTCGTTCCGGGCAAACGCCGTGATACTGAACAGTTTTTCTTCCAGCCGCCATTTGCCGGCCTTTCCGAAGACACATCCTTCCTCGGTGCCGACCCACAGCCGCCCCTGGTTGTCCGACATCAGGGCATGTATGGTATTGGATGCCAGCTTGGAGTTGCCGCTATGGTGGCGCTGTATCAATTGCAGGGCAGGGCTGGTCCGTAACTGGTACAACCCGCTCTCCCGCGTCCCGATCCACAACTCCTGCCGGTCCGTATCCATGGTCGCCGCCGTGATGCGGTCCCGCCGCGCCTGTATCGCCGTCCCCGCTTCTCCCAGCTGCGAAAGCAGCGCATCCAATGGGATCCGATAATCCGCATTGCCGCCAGGGGTCTGTAACAATGACCATTCTCCCGGCTTCACCCCGGCATCCATCCCCTGCTCGGGCGACAATACCTGGAACAATCCGTTCCGGTTGCCCGCCCATCGGTTTCCTTCCTCGTCGGTGTATACATTGGTGACGGGCACGTAACGGTCCACCGCCTTCGTACGCAGCACTTCCATCTTTCCTTGCCCCATCAAGCCGCTCGCAAACATCATCAACAGGAAAGTGGAATGTAAATTCTTATACATCATCAAAATATGTTTGTTTGGAAACCCAGCTCGTACTGCCGGCCCCGAATCCTTGTCGCCCGGACTTGAACGCATCGAACTGATTTTTATTTTCCCCAATACCAGCACTCCCCACGAAGCAGGAAACAATGACCACCCCGCCACAACGAATCCCCCCCAACGCCGTACTCCCGTCCCGCGCAGCGGGGCATAAAATCCCCGAAATAAAAAAGCGCAGCATTTTCCAACATCCGCCCAATCAAAAAATTACAAAAGAAAAAAAATCCCTGTAATTAGCCTAATCCTAAAAATTCGCGTACCAGCACTCCCCGCGCAGCGGGGCAAAAGACCACCCCGCCACAACGAATCCGCCCAACGCCGTACCAGCGCGCCCCGCGCAGCGGGGAAAAAGATCACCCCAAAACAACGAATCCGCCCATCCACCACTACCGCGAACCCTCAATACGTCACCCGCACCAACTTCAGTTTGTTCCGTCGCTCACTCGGGACAATGATCTCGTTCGCCGACAACTGGACCGCTTCCCGGAAGCGCAGGCTAAGGTCCTTCCGTTCCGTGTTCATCACCGCATGCCGGCCGAAATCCCCGTTTGCCTTGACGACATATTCACTCACCGTGTTGCCTTGCTTGATCTCATCATTGAAGACCAGCCGCAGGGCGGCCGGGGTTTTGGCGAGAAAATAAGACGAATAAGCGGCATCATCATCCTGGGAATATTGCTTCTTATGCAGAATCTGATCCCAGTGGAGCGCACCGTCCGGGTGGAAGGCGAGCAGGAAGATGTCGTCGTAATAATAATCGATGATAGGCCGGAAGCTGGCCCGGTTGTAATAGCTGGCGGTGGACATTCCCCGCTGGAACTCCTTGTTGAGTTCTCCGAGGAGGATGATCCCCCCGTCCCGGCGATGGATGATCTCCCGGACGGAGACGTCCTCGAGGCCTTTGTTCTTCAGCTTTTCCTTTTCCTTGAGAATGGCGATGAAAGACTCCTGGAAAGCGTACCGGCGGAACAGGGGCGGCGCCACCAGGTCCCGTGGATTGACGCTGAGATAATAGAAGCCATCGGCGCGGTTGCTGTTCTCCTCGGCGTACAAGCCGCCCGCCTTGAGGCATTGGTTCAGGTTGTCGAAGGAAAACACCGCGTCATAGGTGAGGATGCCCTCCATCGGGACGATATAGCGGCGGAGCATCTGTTGCGTGGAAGGACCGTAGTCGAAGATTTCCAGGTAATGGTCCCACTGCCGGCTGTTCCGGTTCGCCTTGCGCAGCACGAAGTACATATCTCCCTGGTTGCTGACGAGCATCTCGCCCTGGTCGAGTGCAAAGTTCACCCCTTCGGGTGCGAACGAATATTCCCAACGGACCTGCAGGGTGTGCAGGTCGAAGGCGATGGCGGTGACATCCCGTTGTTGCTGGACATACCAGACCAGGCCGACGGATTTGTCTTCGGAGCAGGTCACCTGCAGGAAAGGCGCGTAGAGGGCGTCCTCGAACACCTTGATGGTAGCGGAATCGAGGAGGTTGGCGGCGGCGTTGTAACGGTGCGCCTTGAGGACCGGTTGGGAGCGCTGGCGGAACAGGTACAGCAGGCAGAAATCACGGGTCCGGTTGATGACATCCAGCACGGCGGGGCTCTTCTTGTCCAGTTCGATTTCCTTTTCCCAATGCAGCCGCATCTCCGCATCATAGCCCTGCACATCGACCGTAGTCTGTTTGTCGCGCAGCAGCAGCACATGGCCGCGGTCGTCCCCGAGGATGTAGTAGGCATGATCCTCCCGGACCGACACCGGTTCGGACACGGTCACCTGTTGGGCACGGGCTTGGAAAAGACCACCGGCCAGGGCCAGGAGCAGGAACCACCGGCAGCCGGTACGGGCCGGGCCGGCGGACCTGGCGTGGGATATCGGTTTCAGCATGGCGGACGCGTGGTTAGGGGAAGGAAATGCCGGTGGACAACCAAGGCCGGTCAGGAAAGGATACCTTCCGGGGAATGGATGCAAGACCGGTAGTATGGTAAACATAACAAAAAAAGCAGTCGTTCGGTTTGCATCCCACCGTGCCGCCGATCAACGGGTGAGGATGATGTAGTCGTGGATGAGCGTCCGCAGGAAAGGCACCGGATCCTGCGGGACCGGCCGGATGTCCAGTCGGCGGCAGATGTGCCGGACCGCCTCTTCCGACGCCTGCCGGTGCGCTTCGTTGGACCATTTTTCCAGGCGATGGAGCAGTTGGTTGATGAGCAGGAGGTCGTGCTCACTGAGCTCGCGTACCGCCGGGTAGCGGGGGACGTACTGGTCGGTGGCCTGAATCTTCAGGATGTCGGCCAACTGGAAATGCAGCTTGCTGCGGAGGCGTACCACCGTGGTATGGGCGGCCTGGTCGCCCAGCCGCTGGCTTCGACCTGTCGTGCCGATCAGGACGGCGCCCAGCATGCCGGCCGACAGGAAGAGGTCGGCGAACAGAAACAAGGCCCGCAGCAGATGGTCCCGCAGCCCGGGCTCCCGGCCGTCCAGCCGTACGACCCGGATCCCCAGGGCCTTTTTTCCCCAGGTCTGCCCGGCAGACAGCAGCTCGGACAACAGGTGGTAGGCCGGCAGGCCGAACAGCTGCAGCTTCAGGAGGAATGCCTGCCCCCACTCCGTGATGTATTTGTCCAGGAAAAAAAGACAGGTCAGGAAAAACAGGAAATACAGGACATAGAAGATGGACAGGTCCAGCAGAAACGCCAGGAAGCGGTCCCGTAGGCTGGCGAGCTCGTAGGTGATGCGGACCTGCTGGACAGTAGGTATGTCGATGGTTGCCACGCGCTGGATTCGGTCGTTGAAGGATGATGTCGCCGTCGGCCCCGGCGCCAGCTCAAAGATAGGGCTTTTCGACAGCTTGCAGCGGCTCTCCTCCGGGTACGGCCCCGGTGGGGCCTCAGTCGTGCAAGCCCTGTCCGTCGAGGATCCGCGGAATATTTTTTTCAATGCGGGCGGCCCGTGTCGCGGATTGTTTCGCTGCGGAGAAAAACAGCAGGTACCCCCGCCGCCGGCCCGGCGTCAGGGCTTCGAATGCCGCCCGGACTTCCGGTCGGGCCAGGAACACCGCCGCCAGCTCCGCCGGCAGTTCCGCTGCCTCCGCCGGCGGCCGCACCGGCGGTTTGCGGCCCGTCCGCTCGAGTTCCACCGCCTCGGCGATGTAGGCGGAGAGGAGCGCCGCAATCTCCGGAACAGGCTCCGGCCGCGGAAACTTCAGCATCCGCGCGGATTGTGAGTTTTCCCCGGGCTTGACCAGGATGCCCGCCTCGTCCCGCAACAAGTATCCCTGGAAGAAGCTGACGGCACAGTAGGCGTTGAAGGAACCCAACATGGCGATGTTGCGACCGGCGTGGGTATAACACGGGGCTTTCCATTTCAATTCCTCCGTCAGCCCGCTGGCCAGGAGGACTTCCCGGCACAAGGCCAGCTCCGCCGCCCATTGGTGGACGGTACAGGCGGGTGTTCCGCCCCGCGGGCAACGCCCGCAGCCTTGCAGGAAATAAGGATCTACCGCCGGATTGCGCTGGGGATGGGTCATGGTGTTCGTTTTTTTTGTGGCTGCCGCCCGGCCGATCCGACCGCCGTCGGCCGGCCATGGTACGTGAAAAATAGGTGCGCCCGGCCGACCGTGCGCCCGGCCAGGGGATTGTTTCCCCAATGGCCGACGACAAATGTAATAGGCGGCCGCCAATAACGGGAAACAAACATTGGGTCGGGACCTGTGTTCCGCCGGCTAACCAGCGGCAGCGAAGCAGTAGGACATGGCCCCTCGACCGTTTCCTGTCGATTGGATACCGTTCCCACTATGATGCCCTCCGTTCCTTAAAAAGATGAGCAAGGGGGAGGGATTTGCCGTATTTTGCAATGAATAATCGGAAAAATACGCGGACGGCTTCGAATTTTTCCAATACCCAACAAACAGACCAGGCTACTCCGAATGACCCTTGTCCGACCATCGAAAAACCTGGGACCTGCCCATGCGGCTCCCACTGTCGACCGACCGGTTCTTCCGGCCGGGATCGCTGATTACCTGCCTTTTTCCGGGATGATTTTCCGGGGTGTTTCCATATTATGGGTAGAGCGGATGCTTTCGGCTGGGGTGGAGGACCCCGGACGACAGACGGGATAACTGCGGAAAGGCTTGTGGTGTCCGCCATGCGGGTTCACCGTTGGTGAAGCTGTGGGAGATTGGTAGGTAAGAGCTGGTATTTTCCGATACCTGACAGGTAAACGAGATACTGCTATGAAAAAACCATACTTGATCTTATCGCTAATTTTATTCAGTGCTTGTTGTTTTTCTCAGCGTCGGTATGTTTCAGAAACAACAAAAAAGATAGTGTACACGAGGGACGGGGGAATCTGCCAGTGTTGTGGCAGTGCTCAAAACCTGGAATATGACCATATCATACCATATGCTTGCGGTGGCAGTAGCAAAGTTTCAAATATTCAGCTGCTTTGCCAAAAATGCAATCGCAGCAAGTCGAATAGTTGTCATTGTAAAATACACAATAAAAAAGTAGGCACCAATTGTTGCGACGGTAGGGCCACAACGGTGAAATCAACCGAATCGACACCAAGGAAAAATTCGACTGCTGCCACGCAATGTACAGGAAAAACACAGAAAGGGTTGCGATGTAAGAACAGGACAACCAATGCCAACAGCCGGTGTCACTTACACCAATGATTTGTAAGCCAAATAATTAATCATAATGAATAACAGTTTTTTATTCGCAATAGACACAAATACGGAAGAGGTGATCATTTCTGATTCTCCGAAAGGCAGCAATAAAATAAATTTCATCGAGCGGATTCATCGGAAAGACAATGACATGCTGTACAATGCGGTTGTGACGTTGACCAGCATAACCAAATCCGCCGATTTTGACCCGGCAATTTTCAAGGCTATGGACAAGGTTTGCCAAATGATGTATGACGGACACAAAGAGGTTTAGTAGCAAGGTATACGATCGGTTTTCGATGCAGCGCTTGTTTGAAAACTTTTTGCTGACAACGAGCCGAAACCTGAAAACCCAAGGCTGTCGTCAGGAGTAATATGAAGGGCATGGCAGGCAATACCATTCAGCTGTTCTGGCTTGCCTGAAAATGCCGGCCTTTCTAACCATCAGATAGTGCGGCAGTCGGACGCATCTGCTGGCAAAGTGCTGGCGCAATGGTAAAAAATTGGGTGGAAAAACGTGACAGGTATTCGACCTGTTGCCGGGTATGTCGATGAATTCGGTGTATCGCTTGATTGTGGAGTAGGTTGAATCAATTTTTATTTGCTGGGATAGTATCGCGTAGTTTGTTTTTAAACCGGGAAATGTTGTTGAATCATGATGAAATCAGCATTTTCGGGCAGTAGAAAAAAATTGAAAATAAATTAAAATACATACTCGATAAATCATAATAAATTATGAAAAAAACATTTATATTTTTTTTGTTATTGACTTCAATGTCTATTTGTTTTGCTCAAAAAGTAGACAAGAGAGAAGGACGTTATTCAATTCAATTAGTCGCTGTGGATGCTCCCAAGCATATTTTACATGGGGTTGTTGATACAATTTTTTCAACTTACGAAGATTCAATCATAAAGATAAGTTGGCAATACGCTGTTTCTCAAATAGGATTTGATTTAAATAATAAGTCTGATGATGCATTAAAATTAATATGGGATGACGCTGCTTATATTTCTTCTGAGAATGAAACTGAACGAGTTTTTCACAAAGGAATTAAATATATTGACAGAGAAAATCC
>JBEAQU010000084.1:0-5057 GCA_041163745.1 Bacteroidota bacterium | reverse complement strand
CGTAAAACAAATTGTCTGATCACAAATGCTTAGCGTACCAGCTTTCCCCGCGCCGCGGGGCACAAGAATCTCCCATGAACAACAAATCCGCCATTCCGGCACCGCTTCGGCCGCGACATGGCGTATCAACGCAGCCTGGGCGTAAACCAACTAGTCGGATCAAAATGCTTAGCGTACCAGCATCCCCGCGCAGCGGGGAACAAGAATCTCCCATGGACAACGAATCCGCCATATCATCACCGCTTCGGCCACGACATGGCACACCCCTCCTCCATGCGGAACCGACAATTTGATTTGCGCCCTCGGAATCTTCTTCCCTTGCGCTTTTTTTTGGAATCCGACCAACGGCAGGGCCTTGTCCGGGCCTCTTTCCCACCGGGAATTCCGTCGGGTCGTCGGGCGGCGGCGACGATTTCTTTTGCTACCAGTTCCGGTGAATCTCCTTATCTTTGCAAGCTTATGGAAAGAAGGCTAACCATTGCGACATCGTTGGTCCTGCTGTTGTCCCTGACGGGCGGGGGCTGCAAGTCCGAATTCGAAAAGATTCGGGCCAGCGGCGATACGGAGTTGATTTACAAGAAGGCGTTCGACTACTACGGACAGGAGGAGTACCTTCGGGCACAGACCCTGTTCGAGCTGATCATCCCCGCCTACCGGGGAAAGCCGGAGTTGGAAAAGGTGTATTTCGACTATGCCTACACCTACTACAACCTGAGCAAGTTCATCCTGGCGAACTACTATTTCAAGAACTTCGTCTCCACCTTTCCGACCAGCAAGCTGAAGGAGGAAGCAGACTTCATGGCCGCCTTTTCCGATTACCGTCTGTCTCCGGGCTACCGCCTCGACCAGACCTACACGCTCAAGGCCATCGACGAGTTCCAGACTTTCGTCAACACCTATCCCGGTAGCGAGCGTGTACGGGAATGCAACCGGCTGATCGACGAGATGCGGCTCAAGCTGGAGAAAAAGTCCTTCGAGGAGGCGCGCCTCTACTACGACCTGCGGCAGTACCAGGCCTGCATGGTGACCTTCGAGAACCTGCTGCGCGATTTTCCGGAGACGAGCAGCGCGGAGCAGGTCCGGTACCTGGTGGCCAAGGCGGCCTTCGACCTGGCGGAGAACAGCATTTTCGAAAAGCAGGAGGAGCGGTACAAGGAATCCCTGCAGCATGCCCGCGACTTTCTGGACAGATTCAAGGACAGCCCGAACTACCGGGAGGTGGAATCGATATACAACACATCAAACAACAAACTTAAAACCTTCAACAATGGCAGATATCAAGACAAGAGCGCAAGGGCTGGACGCTAACCTCAAGGCCCGCGATATCTCCACGCTCACCGGCCCGACGGGTAACATCTACGAATCCCTGGTCATCGTGGCCAAGCGTTCCCGCCAGCTGGCCATCGACCTCAAGCATGAGCTTCACAACAAGCTCAACGAATTCGCCGTCAACACGGATACCATCGAAGAGGTGACCGAAAACAAGGAACAGATAGAAATCTCCAAGTTCTACGAAAAGATTCCGAACCCGACCTTGATCGCCACGGATGAGTTTGTCCGCGGCGAAACCCATTACCACTACAACGAGAAGCGGAACAACAACGCCTGACCCGGCGCCCCCGGCCGCCGGCTTCCGCCATCACCTGCCGCCGGCCGTTTCCCGCCGGCCACCTGCGCCGGTTTCGGCCCCCGTTGTTCCTGGTCCCGGACTCGAAACACCATCGCCGTACCGCCATGGTTGGAAAAAAAATCATCGTCGCCGTCTCCGGTAGCATCGCCGCATACAAATCCGCCCAGCTGGTCCGCCTCCTGGTGAAGGCCGGTGCGGAAGTCCAGGTGCTCATGACGGAAGCAGCCACAGCCTTCATCAGCCCCCTGACTTTGTCGACGCTCTCGCGGCGCCCCGTCTACTCCCGCGTGGCGGAGGAAGACGAATGGGCCAACCACGTGGAACTGGGCTGCTGGGCCGATGCCATGGTCGTCGCCCCCGCCACGGCCAACACCCTGGCGGACCTGGCGCTCGGCCGCTGCGCCAACATGGTGTCCGCCGTCTATCTGTCGGCCCGATGCCCTGTCTTCTTCGCACCCGCCATGGATCTCGACATGTGGGCGCATCCCGCCGTCCAGGAGAATGTCCGACGCCTCCGCTCCTATGGCAACCACCTGGTGCCGGTCGGTGTCGGCGAACTGGCCAGCGGCCTCCAAGGCCCCGGCCGAATGGCGGAACCGGAGGACATCGTCCGGACACTGGCCCGTTTCTTCGAAACCGGTGGTCCTTTGTCCGGAAAGCAGGCCCTGGTCACCGCAGGCCCTACCTACGAACCCATCGACCCGGTCCGCTTCGTCGGCAACCGTTCCTCCGGCAAGATGGGCGTCGCCATCGCCCTCGCCCTGGCAGAACAAGGCGCCACGGTCACCCTTGTCCTGGGCCCCTCCGTCCTGCAGCCCCGACATCCCCGCCTCCGCCTGCTCCGCGTCGAAACGGCCGACGAAATGTTCGCCGCCGCCACCGAGGCCTTCCCCCATGCCGACATCACCGTGCTGGCCGCCGCCGTCGCCGATTACAAACCCGCCGAGACCGCGCCCACCAAACTCAAGAAATCCGACGGCCAACACCGCCTCGACCTCGTCCGAACCCCCGATATCGCCGCCACCCTCGGCAACCGCAAACAAGCGGGACAACTGGTCGTCGGATTCGCCCTCGAAACGGACCGGGAACTGGAACACGCCACCGAAAAACTGGTCCGCAAGAACTTCGACTTCATCGTCCTCAACTCCCTCAACGACCCCGGCGCCGGCTTCCAGGTAGATACCAATAAAGTTACTTTGCTATTCCCGGACAATATCCGGAAGGATTTCAAGTTACAATCCAAGGATGCCGTCGCATCGGATATCGTCAATGAAATCTGCCTGCTCAGCCAAGCTTCTTCGTCATGAAACACCAGCTCCTTCCCCTCGCTTTTCTCCTCTCCTGGCTCGGCGCCCTGCCGGCCCAGGAACTCCTCGTCAACATCACCATCAATACCCCGAAACTCCAGACGGCCGACCCCAAGGTCTTCGAAACCCTCAAAACCTCCGCCCAGGAGTTCATGAACAACCAGAAATGGACCAACGATGTTTATGAACAGGAGGAACGTATCCGCGTGGACATCGTCATGACCATCTCCAAGGAATTGTCTGCCAACACGTTCGAAGCGGAGGTGTCCCTGCAGTCCACCCGCCCCGTCTACAAGTCGACCTACGAAACCCCGCTGTTCAAACACCAGGACAAGAACGTCGTCTTCACATACGAACAGTTCCAGCCCCTGGAGTTCAGCCAAACCACCTACCTCAACAACCTGACTTCCGTTCTCGGATTCTACGCTTATATCGTCCTCGGACTGGATTACGATTCCTTCTCTCCCTTCGGCGGGGAACCCTTTTTCCAAGCTGCCCAGGATATCGTCAACCGCATCCCGCCCAACGTGGCTTCCTCCGTGCCGGGCTGGCGCTCCGTCGAGGGCAACCGCAACCGATACTGGCTTATCGAAAACCTGCTCTCCCCACGGGTCCGCCCCTTCCGGCAGTCGTTCTACGATTATCACCGCCAAGGCCTCGACGTCATGTATACCGATGTCGCCCTCGGCAGAGCGGTGATGACCCAGGCCCTCGACAAACTCAATGATGTCAACAAGAGCTACCCGAATTCCATGATCCTCCAAGTCTTCGCCAACTCGAAATCGGATGAGATCATCGAAATATACAAGGGCGCCGGCACCCAGGAGAAATCTGCGGTCACCCAGACCATGGAACGCATCGATCCGCCCCGGGCTTCCACCTATCGCTCCGGTATCGGCCGCTGATGCCGGAGCGGGGTTTCCGGACATCCTCCGCACCCGAATTCGCCCCTTCACCACCCGATAACCGTACCCGACATGGCTTCAGGTCCGATGCCCCCCTACCCCGTTCCACCCACCCTCTTCCTGGTCGCAGGCCTACCCGCTTCCGGTAAGACGGTGTTCGCCCGCGCACTGGCGGAAGCCGTGGGCGCTTTCCACCTCAACAGCGACGCCACCCGCACCACCCTGGGCCTGCGCGGTCACTATTCGCCCGCAGACAAGGAAAAGGTGTACGCCGAAATGTTCGACCGCGCCCGACAGGCGCTTGCCGATCATCGCTCCGTCGTCGTGGATGCCACTTTCTTCCGCCACGACCTCCGCCAACCTTGGCTGGACCTCGCCCGTTCCCTCCGCATTCCCTGCCGCTGGTTCCTCATCACCGCCCCGGAGGATACCATCCTCGAACGCCTCCGGTCTCCCCGACCGGACAGCGAGGCAACCGCCGCCGTCTATGCCTCCCTCAAGGCTCGCTGGGAACCGCTCGACCCGCCCTTCCTGTCCCTCGACAGCAGTACGGTTCCGCTCTCCGACATGGTCGCGCTCGCCATCGATTGGCTCCGGAAATCCGGCTACATCCCTGTGACAACAAATCCTGCCCATCCGGAATGATCGGGCGCTTACCAAATTGCCCTGTGAGGTCATGGGTGCATGGGACGGGTCCGACGGCAGCACGAATCTCTTCCGATGGCAAGGACGGAATGAGGGACGATTGGCTACTGGCAGGGGGTGCAAATCAAATTGTCGGTTTCGCATGGAGGAGGGGGGTGACCTGCGATGTCGCGGCCAAAGGGATATGATGGCCTGGCGGATTGGGTGTGCCAGGGAGGTTCTTGTTCCCCGCTTCGCGGGTATGCTGGTACGCGAATTTTAGAGAATTAGGCTAATTACAGGGATTTTTTTTCTTTTGTAATTATTGAATTGGGAAGATGTTAGAAAGTGCTGCGCTTTTTTATTACTGGAATTTTACTCCCCGCTTCGCGGGGAGGGATTGCGGCGCCGGGGAGATTCTTTCTGGCCAGGCCTCCCGCTTCCCGGTTGGTTTGCTATGGACGGGTGACCTGACCGTATGGTTCAGCCATTGGGACGCAAAGAGGCCGCCTAAGCGACATTTTGAATTGCACCCGCTGCAAAAGGTCAAATGGCCGAATTATTCTGCGGCACAGCGGACGGAGTGCCCAA
>JBEAQU010000083.1:0-102461 GCA_041163745.1 Bacteroidota bacterium | reverse complement strand
ATTGATTTTGGTAAGGTCATCGCCGTCCAGAAACGGTGTTTCTTCGGCAATCATTATTTCCGGGCCCTGCTCCGCTGCTTCCTGCAACGCTACGGCCTCTTCCGTTTCTACAGACGGCTCCCCGACGATTCCACCGCCGATTTCTTCGGCCTGCCTCGCTTCGCCGGACGGTCCGCAATAGCTTCCGAAGGCTCCGCCGACGATTCCACCGACGATTTCTTCGGTCTGCCACGCCTCGCCGGACGATCCGTACCCGCTTCCGATGGCTCCGAAGACGATTCCACCGCCGATTTCTTCGGCCTGCCACGCCTCGCCGGACGGTCCGCAATAGCTTCCGATGGCTCCGCCGACGATTCCACCGACGATTTCTTCGGCCTGCCACGCCTCGCCGGACGGTCCGTAATAGCTTCCTGCTCGGTTTGGTCAGCAGCCGGCATATCTTCCATCTCCATCCTTCCTGCCGTTCGCATGGCCTGCACCGTAGCAGACTCCGATTCAGGAATCAGATACATGGCCGTGGGAGGCTCGGGTAACTCCATGATGACGGTGGTCGTCTCCTCCTGAGACTCCTCGGTGCCCATATGAGTCGTCTCCAGATTTGCCAAAGCCTTGACCAAGGCCTTCAGTTGACGCTTGTTTTCCTTTTCGACAGCCAAGGCATCCCTGTACAACTCCTGTGCGCTGTGCAAGGCCGCCTTTGCTTTTTTCCTGATTTTGCGGGCGGTCTCATACGCCTGCTGTCTCAACAGAACTTCCTGTGCTTCCAAAGGAATGGATTTCTTCATGTCTGTCCGATTTTGATTATGATCGATAATATTCGAAAGATTAGATAGATGAAAAAGTATTTTGCTTGGATTGTTTCCGCACCCACCGGCAGCATCCTTTACAATCCAGGCTGCCTGTTTTCCAAAACCTGAACCAGGCCTTCCACAGCGTCTAAGGGATGAACGCTGCTGCTCCTCCTACAGGCTCGGGTAACTTTCGCTGTGCCATCCCAATGAAAAAAAGGGGTTGCCAGGGTGTTAGGTATCGGAAACCTGCACCGGATACCGTTTTTTGCAGTCGTGGGGCTGGTATTTGTTTGAGGAAAAAATCCGGGCGGCCGGAATGGCCGGAAAGAAAACGAAATCGGAACGGACACTGCTCGGATGAAAAAGTTGCCGAACAGGGCGAAACAAATGGAACGGCCATCTTCGAGAAATGCTCCCGACCGGTATTGAAACAACGCAACAAAAATAATTATTCCGATATTATTTTCAAATGGAATAATTCGAAACTGAATTAATAAACAAGTTCGTATTTCTATTTAATATCTTATTACAATGATATTTAGTAAATTACAAATAATATAATTTTATTTTTAATTAATAAAATCCAAAAATATGCTTCAATTTTTACAATAAAAAGACAGTGGAATACACAATGCTTCCATGGGCCATTCAGCAACAAACTGATTTTTGCCCAAAGCCGGGACGGTTCGCTTCAATGAATCGCCGAAATCCCTCGTTGCCAAGATATTACATTCCCTTAGCATACAATTGCGAAGCGGTGAAAAAATAACCGTAATGAAAAAAAGGGGTGGCGACACATCAACCACTTGTCGGCCGAAATAAAAGGAAGCTAACCAAGCGTCCGCCCAGATGAAGGCGGCGCAAGGAACCGAGTCTCGGAAGCCCCTTTCCCTTGGCATTGCCCATTACTCCGAATCCCTCCTTGCGATGCATGCTGCAAAATCTCCGTTGTTAAAAAGAAAAAAAAACCACACAAAAAACTACCAATCATATAATTAAAAAAAACTGCGCTTAGCCTCACTTCCATACATTTCGCATCCCAACAACAATGCGAATCGGTGAAAATCCAAATCACCGACTCGACGGCTATACCGCGCATCCCCACGGACCGAAACCGGAACAAATGTTTAGGTTTGGGTCAGAAAATAAGTCCTTTAATGCTAAAAGACATTTTAATAAAGAGCTTTCCTACGGCTTACCACAAGGCGTAAAAAAAAACGGGCGCAAACCGAATTGTCGCCCGCGCTGCAAGGGTGGCTCCCTACAAACAAATCATGGCTTCGACAATTCGGCTTACGACCGAAAGTTTCATTGGCGCTCGGCCTAATCCTCCGTTCATTCAAACGTTTTTCCAGACCAGGCGATTGAATACCTTTTGTACGATGCGCCGGCGCTCTTGGATGGCACACAATACAGGAATGGAACGGCGGTGTCGCATCACCTCACTGCCGGCTGTTTTCTTTCTGTTCTGGACTGTGTCGCATATCCCCTGAATTGTTTTTCAAAGCCACCTTTTTGCTGCCATGCGTCAAATGCGTCGACTGCCCTTTGGTTGCTCATGAAAAAGTTCTCTTCCCCGAAGCTGTCCATCAGACCCCACCGTTGCATGGCATCCCGTACGGGACCGATGACGCTGGTGAGATGAACCCGGATTCCCTGCCGCTGCAATGCTGACAACCACTCCTGCAGCATATGGACGGCACTGCTGTCTATATGGCTGATGCTATCGGCGTTCAACACTATCAACTTCAGGTCCTTTCCTTTGGCTACCACCCAATCCTGCACCTTTTCCTGGAAATAATTCAGGTTGGAGAAAAACAATGGCCCGTCGAAGCGAACCACCAGCACATCCGGACGGATTTCCAGATCAGGGAAACGCTTGATGTTCCGGTAGAAATCAGAGCCCGGCACCCGTCCCAATTCCGCCACATGCGGCCGCGTGGCCCGGAAAACCACCATGGACAAGGACAGGACGACGCCTGCCCCGATACCGGTCTCTATCCCCATGGTTAGCGTTATCAGGAAAGTCGCCGCCAACATCCAGAAATCGGAACGGTCGTTCTTCCAAAGCCTTACGGCTTCCTTGTAATCGACCAGGCCCGCCACCGCCACCAGGATGACAGCCGCCAGCACAGCGTTCGGAAGATTGTGGAACAAAGGAGTCAGAAACAACAGGGTCAATACAATCAACAGCGCACTGAGTATGGATGCCAACCCTGTTCTCGCCCCTGCCTGGTCGTTGACCGCCGTGCGGGAAAACCCGCCCGTCACCGGAAAACCCTGAAAAAAAGACGCCCCCAGGTTCGCCAAACCCAAGGCGGTGAGCTCCTGGTTCGCATCCACCCGGTAATCCTTGTGTCGCGACTGTATGGCCTTGGCCACCGCATAACTCTCCATGAACCCTACCAAGGAGATGGTCAGGGCCGCCGGAAGCAAAGCCTGCCAACTGGCCAGGTCGAAACCGGGAAAGGAAAAACCCGGCAACCCGCGCGGAATTTCTCCGATCACCCTGACACCGATCGTATCGAGCCCGAACCAGGACGTCGCGAGGATACTCAGGACAACCGCTACCAGTGCACCCGGAAAAGCTTTGTGAATCTTCCGCGCTCCCCGGATCAGGACAATCGCCACCAGGCCCACCAGCAAGGTTGGCCAATGGGTCTGGCCCGCCTCCCGCAGGAATGCCAGCAATACTTCATGCGCATGCTCGCTTTTCGGCAACTTGACCCCGGTCAGGTGCTTAAGCTGGCTCAGCCCGATGATGATCGCCGCCGCCGAAGTGAACCCACTGATGACCGGATGAGACAGGAAATTAACCAGAAAACCCAATCTGAAAATTCCCATCAGCCACTGGATCCCCCCCACCAGCAAAGCCAGGGTCAACGCATACCCCAGGTATTCCGCAGGCCCCGCAGGCGACAAAGCCCCCACCCCCGTCGCCGTCAGCAGGGATACCATCGCCACCGGCCCCACCGCCAGCTGCCGGCTGCTGCCGAGCAACGCATACAACAACAACGGTACCGTCGCTGCATACAGCCCGTGGATCGGCGGCAAACCTGCAATCATCGCATATGCCATCCCCTGCGGAATCAACATCACGCCGACCGTCAGGCCGGCCGACAAATCACCGGACAACCATTCCTTTCGGTACCCCCGACCCCAAACAAGAGCCGGAACATAATCCGATATTCTCATATGTTTACTTTTTGAAGAAAACCGAACGGACCGCATTTCATCTAGACCGGCCTCCTGTAACAAACCCTACCGCCACCATACCGACGCATCGAAAAATCCAAAATTACCGGATCGCCTGCCTTCCTCCTGTGACCTGCGTCACACCTAAACTATACGCCGATTTTCACAACCAAGTGCGCAGGACGCTGTTATTTGTTTCGTTCATCCCGTATTTTTGCACCGGCTGCCGAAACCTCGGAACCTTTACAGAATTTTCAGCCATTTGAAAGCACAACCGATTGGATGCCAGGCATTCATGACCAATGCCCCCATCCAGCGATTTCATTGAGAAAAACCCGTTACCCCCGGACAGCGAACCTGCCGGCCGGCGACGAACCTGCAACAGGATTTTCCTCCTACACCATCCCCGGGGTACCGTCCCCGGCAAACACTCGGACATCATGCGCAACACTTCCTCCTTCGACCGGTTCCAACACCGGCACATCGGCCCCAACCAACGCGAAGAACAGCTCATGCTGCGGCAGATGGGCCTGGAAGACCTCGACCGATTAATCGACCGGACGGTTCCCGCTCCCATCCGGCTGCAGAACAAGTTGTCACTTCCCCCTCCGCAAACCGAATCCGAATACCTTCGGGAGCTCAGCGTCGTCGCCGACCAGAACAAAGTCTTTCGCTCCTTCATCGGCCTCGGTTATTACGGCACCTTCACACCGTCCGTCATCCTTCGCAATATCTTTCAAAATCCCGGTTGGTACACCCAATACACGCCCTATCAGGCGGAAATCGCCCAAGGCCGCCTCGAAGCCATCCTCAACTTCCAAACCATGGTCAGCGACATGACCGGGCTGCCCATCGCCAACGCATCCCTGCTGGACGAGGCAACCGCCGCCGCGGAAGCCATGGCCATGTTCCATGGAGTCAGAAACAAACGCACCCGCCAACCTCTTTCCAATACGTTCCTTGTCGATCATGGCGTACTCGACCAAACCGTGGATGTCCTCCTGACACGGGCCGCCCCCCTCGGTATTGAAATCGTCCGGGGTGACTGGCGTGACTTCCGCCTCGAACCTCACGTCTTCGGCGTCCTGCTGCAATATCCCAACCAACTAGGCTCGGTAGAGGATTACCGCGCCTTCGTGGAAAAAGCCCACGCCAACGAAGTCTATGTCACCGTCGCCACCGACCTGCTGGCCCTCTCCCTCCTGAAACCGCCCGGGGATTGGGGCGCAGACTGCGCCGTAGGCAACGCCCAGCGCTTCGGTGTCCCCATGGGCTTCGGCGGCCCCCATGCCGCGTTCTTCGCCACCCGCGACGATTTCAAACGCATCCTCCCCGGACGCATCATCGGCGTCTCCGTGGATGCACATGGCAAACATGCCCTCCGAATGGCTCTTCAAACCCGGGAACAACACATCCGCAGGGAAAAAGCCACCTCCAATATCTGTACCGCCCAGGCCCTGCTTGCCATCATGGCCGGCATGTATGCGGTCTGGCACGGACCGGAAGGTATCCGCACCATCGGAAACAGGGTCCATTCCTTTGCCAAATCCCTCGACCGCTACCTGCGGGAAATGGGTTACGTCCCATCCAACATCCACTTTTTCGACACACTCCACATCCCCCTGCCTCCTCCCCTCGTCGAAACCATTCGCCACCTCGCCCAGACCCATGAAATCAATTGCTGGTACGGCGACGGCTTCGTCCGCGTCGCCCTGGACGAGACCGTCACGGAAAAAGATATCGACCTGCTTGTAAATGTCTTCGCACAGGCCAAGAAGCTGCAACCCCCTAAGGATCTCTCCTTCCATGACCATCCGCAACTGCCCACCCCGCTCATCCGGAACACCCCCTTCCTCACCCATCCCGTCTTCAACAGTTTCCACACGGAAACCAATATGATGCGGTACATCAAACGACTGGAAAAAAAGGACCTTTCCCTTACCCATGCCATGATTCCGCTGGGCAGCTGCACCATGAAACTGAATGCCGCCACCGAACTCATGCCCGTCAGCTGGGACGCCTTCGCCAACATACACCCGTTCGCACCGGCCGACCAAACCCAGGGCTATCGGAAAATCTTCCGCGAACTGGAACAGTACCTCTGTGAAATAACCGGCTTCAGCGCCTGCTCCCTTCAACCCAATTCCGGTGCCCAAGGCGAATATACCGGCCTCCTCGTCATCCGCGCATGGCATCATGCCCGTGGTGAACACCACCGTAACATCGCGCTGATACCCTCTTCCGCCCACGGCACCAATCCCGCCAGCGCCGCCATGGCAGGCATGCAGATCGTCGTCGTCCGCTGTGACGAACGCGGCAATGTCGATGTGGAGGACCTTCAGGCAAAATGCGCCCTTCACAAAGACCAACTCGCCTGCCTGATGGTCACCTACCCCTCCACCCATGGCGTGTTCGAAACAGCCATCCAGGACATCTGCCAACTCATCCATGACCACGGCGGACTCGTATACATGGACGGCGCCAATATGAACGCCCAGGTCGGCCTCACCAGCCCCGGCATCATCGGCGCGGACGTCTGCCACCTCAACCTGCACAAAACCTTCGCCATCCCCCACGGCGGCGGCGGTCCCGGCATGGGCCCCATCTGTGTCAACGACAAACTCGCCCCCTTCCTGCCCGGACACCCGCTCGCGACGACCGGCGGACAAGATGCCATCCATGCCGTCAGCGCAGCCCCTTGGGGCAGCGCCAGCATCCTGCTGATTTCCTACGGCTATATCCGTATGCTCGGCGCCCAAGGCCTTACCGATGCCACCCGATTTGCCATCCTCAATGCCAATTACATCAAATACCGGTTGGAAAATTCCTTCCCCGTCCTCTACACCGGGGAAAACGGCTACGCCGCGCACGAACTGATCATCGACATGCGGCCTTTCAAAGACTTCTGTAGCGCCGAGGATGTGGCGAAAAGACTCATCGACTATGGCTTCCATGCCCCCACGCTCAGCTTTCCCGTCGCCGGTACCCTCATGATCGAACCCACCGAAAGCGAAAGCATGGAGGAACTCGACCGCTTCTGCGATGCCTTGCTCCAAATACGTCAGGAAATCGATGAAATCGCCAGCGGCGACTTTCCCGCCGACAACAACGTCCTCCACAACGCACCCCATACGATGGACGTCCTGACCGCCGACGAATGGCCTTTCCCTTACACCCGCGAAAAAGCAGCCTGGCCATTGCCTTACCTCCGGCAGGGACATAAGTTCTGGCCCTCCGTAGCACGGGTCGACAATGCTTACGGTGACAGGAACCTCGTATGTACCTGTCTCCCGATGGAGGCATACATGGAGGCCTGACCACAGTACCGGTTGCGGTCCGGGTTGTCACCGGCCGGAGCGGGGTCGTATGCCCCGCGCCGGCGTCCCTCATTGCTTTTTCTTGAAATCACCCCTTTTCCAGGAATCGAAGAACTGCTTCCAGGCAATCGGGTTGAAGATGTTCATCGGCGGTTGCTGTCCGATGTAATAATAATTCCGCGCCTGTTGCCGCAGATAATAATTCGCATGCTCCGCCCCGACAGACGGCACCTTGCTGCGCATACGTTCCAAAGTCTCGTTCGCCACATTCCGCAAGGCGCGCTCCTCCATGGCGGAGGTGACATCCATCGCCAGAAACTCCAATTTCAGGTGCTCCTTGCTCGGCCAGGGAAATACCACCGTCTCCGGCAGATTGATGGTGTCCTGCGTCATCAGTTGAACCAGGGAATACCGGTTTTCCCGTAATCCCTCCGGTATCGTGTACTCCACCGTCTTGTATCCGACTGCTGAAAATTCGATCACATCCCCCTTCTCCACCACAATGGAAAAAAATCCGTTGAAATCCGAATAGGTTCCCCGACCCTTGCTCCTGACATTGATGTTTGCATAAGGCACCGGCAGCAATTCCGCATGCGTCCCGTCCAGCACCATGCCCGAGAACTGTACCAGCACACTGTCCTGCACCGCTTGCTGGGCCGCCAACTGCAGCGTGGAAGCCATCAGCAGCAAACTACTGACAACCATTAAGGGAATCCTCGTCATCAATGTGTTGTTTTGCGTCGGCATTTGTATCTTTTCGCTCACTTTGCGTGCATGGCATCAACCTGCAACAAATCATCCTCCCCACCGGTCCGGACGGCATCGGACGGGACAAACCGGCGGGCCGACCCACCCCGACGACTTCCGCGGATGCTCCGCCCTGTCCCACAAAGGCCTAAACCAAAATAAGACAATTGTTCCGATACCGTAATTTTTTCACCCAAATTTAGCACAATTGCACGGATGAAGCATTTTACCTGGATTTGCCTGTTCCTTTTTTACCTCGCTCCCGCACCCGCCTTCCCACAGACTCCGGCCTCTTTCCCGCTGGAGATTCCTGAAGGTGCCATCCAAACGACGGATTGGTTGGATGCATCCGAAAACACCCTGCTCCTTCGCAATCGAAACGACCTCCTCCCGCTCCGGAACCCGGCCGCTGTTCACATACGCCTTTTGTACCCGGGGATGCCACCCAACCATACCTTCCGCCAAACAACCATCCAATTCCTCCCGCCGGATGTAATCCTCCGCTCTTCCAAGGACTGGTCAGACCAGCTACTGATCCTCGTGCTGGACGCAACCGCCCTTCGAACCGCCACCATCTCCCCGGACAGCCTGCTTTCCTTGGCAGCCCATTTCCCGTCCTCTTCCTGGAAAATGGCGTTGGTCCTGCTCGGACCTGCCGATGACTGGCCCGCACTGACGGCCAGCCGCCTGCTCGAACGCGCCGACGCCCTCGTCTGGTCCCCTTCCGCCGACCCCGCCAACCAATCGGTCTCCGCCCAACTCATCTTCGGCGGTTGTGCCGCCGCCCCGGCTGCCGGACATCCACCCTTCCAAGCCGGCAAAAGCCTCCCCACGCCGAAAGGATTCCGCCTGGGCTACGCTCCTCCGGAATCGGTCGGCATCGACGGACAACGCCTCGCCGACAGCATCGCCGCCATTGTCCGCTCCGGTATCGACGCCCATGCATACCCTGGCGCCCAGGTCCTCGTCGCGAAAAACGGCAAGATCGTCTACCACGAAACCTTCGGCCACCATACCTATGACAGCATCCGACCCGTCCGCCGGGACGACATCTATGATTTCGCCTCCGTCACAAAAGTGACCTCCACGCTGCCCGCGCTCATGAAACTCTACGGCGACAACCGCCTCAACCTCGATGCTCCGCTCCGACGATACCTTCCCATGTTCCGACGCTCCGACAAAGGCTCGATCACCCTCCGACAGTTTCTCGCCCATAACGGCCGCCTCCAACCCAGTATCGTATTCTGGCGGGAAGCCCGCCTCCCCTCCGGCGAATGGAAGAGAAAAAGCTTCCGCCCCCATCCCTCCCGACGCTACAACATACCCATCACGGACAGCCTCTTCCTCTTCCGCCGCTACCGTAAGACCATCTACCGCGGCATCCGCGACCAAGCTCTCCGCAAGGAACCTGGTTATGTCTATTCCGACCTCTCTTTCATTCTCTATCCCGCTATCGTCGAAAAAATCACCCGCCAACCCCTGGAACCTTACCTGAAAAACACCTTCTACCTCCCGGTCGGCGCATACAGCCTGACCTACAACCCCTTGCGCTTCTTCCCGAAGGAGAGGATCGTTCCCACCGAACTGGATACCTTCTTCCGAAAGCAACCGGTACATGGTACTGTACACGATGAAACGGCCGCCATGCTCGGCGGTGTGTCCGGCCATGCCGGACTCTTCGGGTCTGCTCCCGACCTCGCCAAACTTATCCAACTCTATCTCAACCACGGCCAGTATGCAGGCAAAACCATCATCCCGCCGCATGCCGTCGACCAATTCACCCGATGCCAGTACTGCGATGCCGGTAACCGACGCGGACTGGGTTTCGACAAACCGCCGCTGGTCTACCAACCCGGCGAAGCATACATCGCGCAGGATGCCCCGCCCGGCAGTTACGGCCACTCCGGCTATACCGGCACTTTCTTCTGGGCAGACCCGGACCAGCAGCTGATCCTCATCTTTTTCAGCAACCGCGTCTATCCCGACCGATCCAGTACCGGACTGTACCGACTCAACATCCGTCCCCGCCTCCACCAAGCGGTGTACGATGCCATCCGGAAGTGACACCGTACCAACGAACCGCCCCCCCCGAAGCACAGCCTCGGCTGCCCCATCGCTTGTCGGTCAAAAGACCCCTGACCCGGAATGCTCTCATTTTCCGGCAACAAATCATGCCGACACCCCAAACTAACCGTATTTTTGAGGGCACGGCAGCCCATGTTGCCCCCGGACAGCACATACTTCGGCTCGGCTTCGGCTGCCGGCCCGACAAACCTTCTCTCATGCGTACATTTTTCCTTTTTATTTGCTCCTTCCTGGCCTTTTACCATACCTCCGCGCAACCCCTCTTCAACCCCGACCAGGTGACAACCATCGAGATCACCTTCCCGCAACCGAACTGGAGCGACCTGCTGCATACTTTCCAAGCCTCCGGCAGCGACGAACGACTACCGGCCACCGTAGAGATCAACGGCACCTCATTCGACAGTGTAGGCATACGCTATCGCGGAGGAAGTACCTACGACCCCGCGCTCAGCAAACAACCGCTCAACTTGAAACTGGACCATTTCCGCAACCAGGATTACCAAGGGTACGAAGTGCTCAAACTTGGCAACGGCCTGTTCGACCCCTCCTTCCTTCGGGAAGTCCTGGCCTTCGAACTGGCCGCCCCTTACATGGTCGTCCCGAAAGCCAATTTCGCCATCGTCTTTGTCAATGGCGCTTTTCACGGCCTTTTCAGCCTCGTCGAATCCGTCAATTCCCGCTTCTTCGAAAACCGCTTCCTTTCCGATGCCGACAACCCCCGCTTCGAATGCAACCCCTCCTATCCCTTCGACAACCTGCCATCCGCCGTACCTTTCGGCTGCACAGGCGGACATGGTGCCAATCTGGAATACCTCGGCCCCGGTATCGTATGCTATCTGGAACATTACAACATCCAATCCGCCACCGGCTGGAACGACCTGGTGGAACTCACCCAAATATTACAGGACCAACCGAATATGGCCAGGGACTTCATCGACATCGACCGTTTCTGCTGGATGTCCGCCTGGAACACCCTGCTCGTAAACCTGGACAGCTACCTCGGGGCAGGCAGCAGGAACTATGTCATCGGAAAGGCTGACAACGGCCGGTTCGTCCCCATCCCCGATGATGCCAACGAATCCTTCGGCCGATTCCCCTGGGTTTCCATTCCAAACCCCGGCGAACCTTTCCCGACACAGGAACAACTCGCCGGACTTGATCCCTTCCTGGGAGGTGACAATCCGGAAAAACCACTGCTACTGGCTATTTTCGGACACCCCACCTGGAAAAGAATGTTTACAGCGCACCTGCGTACCCTGCTGACCGAAAGAATCTCCAGCGGCTGGCTCGACCAACGCGCCGCCGAACTCGCCAGCCTGGTCGCCACCCCCCTCCAGGCGGATGCCCTGCACTTCTATTCCCCGGATGAAGCCGCCGCCAATTTGTCAGAGACCGTCGTGGACGGCTACACCGGTGAGCCGGCCTTCGGCCTGCTGCCCTTCCTCGCCCGACGGGCGGATTCCCTGCTCTCCCACCCGGCTTTGCAAGCCGTGCCACCTACCCTCCACAACCACTCGATCGCTCCCGCCCAACCCCAGCCCGGCTCGGCCCTGACCTTCACCCTGCCCGTTTCCGACGCTGACCAGGTCTGGCTCGGCTACCGAAGCCATCGCAAGGAAATGTTCACCCTCGTCCAAATGTCCGACGACGGCACCCAGGGCGACGGCTTGGCCGGCGACGGCGTCTATGGCATCGTCATCCCGGCGGGAATCGGCTCCACCCAGTTTTATTTCTATGCGGAAAATCAGGCCGCCGGCGCTTTCTCCCCCGCAAGGGCGGAATTCGAATTCCACTCCGTAGCCTCCGCCGGTGCCGTGGTCATCAATGAGTTCCTTGCCTCGAATCAGGAAACGATCGCCGACCAAGACGGTGAATTCAACGACTGGATAGAATTGTACAATGCCTCCGACGAAACCGTCGACCTCTCCGGATGGTACCTCAGCGACAATGCGGACCTCCCCGCCAAATGGGCTTTCCCCAACGGCGTTTTCCTGGACCCGGACGCCTATCTGGTCGTCTGGGCCGACGGCGACACGGACCAGGCCGGATTGCACGCCAATTTTTCCATCAGCGCGGCCGGAGAAGAAATCCTCCTGGTCCGACCGGATCTCTCCTTGGCGGACCAGGTCTTTTTCGGCGCCCAAACACCCGACATCTCCATGGCCCGTTGCCCGGATGGAATCGGTACCTTCCAATTCGCCACACCCAGTTTCGCCACAGCCAATGACAACGGCTGCGTCACGCCGGCCACCTCCACCGCCTTGTCCTCGGCCGAACCGTTCCTTTTCCCCAATCCGGTGTCCGACCGGCTGACCATCGGCCGCCCGGATACGCCGCCAACCCTCGTCCGAATCCGCTCCCTCACCGGTCTGCCGGTCTTCCAGGACACCCTGCCTGGTGGGTCGACCATCGATGTGTCCGGCTTCCCACCCGGCCTGTACCTGCTCTACGCCGGAATCCTCCCGCCGCAGCGCCTGGTGATTGTCCGCTGACACGGGGACCACCTCCGCTCAGGCTATATGCCGCCTGGCAAGGCCGACGCCCGATACTGTCTCCGCCCAAAGGAGCGGAAGGAAGAGCACTCCCGCCGCCTAGAAAAGCGGACTACAGTATCATCGTATCGATAAAGGATTGCTTGTCAGGAAAATCCGTGGTGTAATGCAAGCCCCGGCTCTCCCGCCGCATGGAGGCCGAACGGGTGATCAGGTAGGCCATGGTCAGCAGGTTGCGCAACTCGCACAACTGAGGGGACAGGGTCGTCCGATGGTATAGCTCCTCCGTCTCCCGATACAACAAGTACAGCCGGTCCATCGCGCGCTTCAACCGGACGTTGGACCGAACGATTCCGACGTAATAGCTCATGACTTCCTTCAGCTCCTTCAGGCTTTGGGTAATCAATACCAACTCATCAGGATCCGTCGTGCCGCGGGCGTCCCACGCCGGAATGCCCGGCACCACCGGGCCGATTTCATCCATACGGCCGGATACGTCCAGGAAAATGCGATGCGCAAAGACCATGGCCTCCAGGAGCGAGTTCGATGCCAGCCTGTTGGCACCGTGCAGGCCGGTGCTCGTACATTCCCCGGCGGCATACAGGTTGCGAATGGAGGTACGTCCCATCTCATCGGTCCGGATCCCTCCGCACAGGTAGTGACAGGCCGGTGTCACCGGTATCATGTCCCGCATGGGATCGATGCCGATGGCTCGGCACTTTTCATAGATGGTAGGGAAATGGGCGACGAACGCATCCTTGTCCAGGTGACGGGCATCCAGATACATATGCTCCACCCCTTGCAGTTTCATCTCCCGGTCGATCGCACGCGCCACGATGTCCCGTGGTGCCAGGCTGCCCCGGGCATCATATTTTTCCATGAGCAGTTGCCCGGAGGGCGTCCTCAGCACCGCCCCGAATCCACGCACAGCCTCCGAAACCAAAAAGACCGGATTGTCTCCGGCAGGATGGTACAAGGCGGTCGGATGGAACTGGACAAACTCCATGTTCTCCACCCGGCCTTTCGCCCGGTAGACCATCGCGATGCCGTCACCCGTGGCGATGACCGGATTGGTCGTGTTGCGATAGACCTGGCCGGCCCCACCGGTCGCCAGAACGGTCACCCTCGACAGCAAGGTGTCGATGGCGCCTGAACGCTTGTCCAGCGCATACGCCCCGTAACAGGTGATGCCGGGTGTGACACGGGTCACCGTATGCCCCAGATGATGTTGGGTTATCAGGTCGATGGCGAAATAATGCTCCAGGATGGAGAGGTTGGCCAATTGTGCCGCCTGCTCCACCAAGGTCCGCTGTATTTCCCATCCGGTCAGGTCCTTGTAGTGAAGTATCCTGTTTTCACTGTGCCCTCCTTCCCGCCCCAGGTCATATGATTCTCCTTCCCGGGTCTTGTCGAAACGGGCACCCCATTCGATGATTTCCCGGACCCGCTCCGGCCCTTCCCGCACCACCAGCTCGACGATCCGTGGGTCGCACAAACCATCCCCCGCCGTCAGGGTGTCCTGGATGTGTTTTTCGAAACTGTCCGTCCGCCGGTCCCATACCGCCGCCACTCCGCCCTGCGCATACCGGGTGTTCGATTCCGCTTCCACGGTTTTGGTCAATACCGTCACGCGTAGGTCCGGCCTCGCCCGGGCCATCTTGATGGCAAAGGTCAGGCCCCCTATACCGGCGCCCAAGACCAGGATGTCTGTTTCTATCATATGGCAAACGGAATCAACGACACCGTTGCGACGGGTCAGCGAAGGGGTGAAAAAAGGCGCTTCACCCCTCCCATGAAACCGTCACGACCGGGTTGATGCAATCGAAGCGAAACTTACCTGGACAGCGATGAAGCGCCCCTGTGCACCAAAGATCCGACAATTTGGCTTGCACCAGACAGGTTGGTTTGCGCCATGTGACCGGCCGCAAACACCGCTGGAAAATGTCCGCTCCCCGGATGTGCAACGTCAGGCCGGAAATATGGTTCCTTTCGGTCGGGACGTTTCCGGATGACGCATCATCCACCCATGACCCGCAAGAGGGTGCCCAGCCGGCCGAAAGCCTGCTTCCAATCCGTATCTTTCCCCGCCCATGCGCCGGATTGCAGCTCCGTCAGGATTTTGTAGTACAGGTTCTGGCTTTTCCACAACTCCGGATGAACACCCAGCAGATTCAGCGACTCCATCACGCCGATCAGGTTCTGCAAGTGCCTGGCGTCATTGTCAGCCCAGTCCAATTGCTTCAGCTCATTGAAGATACGCTCCCCCGCCTGCAGTTTCAGCCGCTGCATGTCCATGATGTAGACGTTCCATCGGGTGAACTCGCTCACGATGAACTGCAGTTCGCGGACCAACAGCCTGGGGGCCTCAAAATACTGGTGCAATTGCCGGTTGATGACAAACTGTGTGATTCCCTTCCATCCTTCCGGCACCGGAATGTCACTTTTCGCCATCCCGCTCATCAACTGGTAGTTGTCCTCGTAGTAGTCGCGGATGACTGACTCGACCGGTGGGAAGCTCCGCTCCAGGATCTGCTGATATATTTTCCGTTTCTCATCCTTGAAGAGGTGCTTGAACGAAAATTTCTCCGGGCCGAACCCTTGCAGCAGGTTGATGACATCCCCCAGGTTCACGTTTCGGAAGGCATCCACCAACTCCCCGTGCAACTGGTCGAACCGGACCCGACTCATCTCCAAGGATATGCTGCCGATCATGTTCTGCTGCCCCAGGTACAGAACGGCGAAACTGAAATATTTTTCCGAAAGGGTCAGGTTCGACACAACGGTCGTCCGACCGATGGCCAGGCGCTGAAACCCAGCCGGTATCCGCTCGAACACTTCGTTGACGACCTTGTAATGCAGAAAACTGTCGGTCTCCTCGTAGTCATTGAATATGCAGGAGGCCGCATAATGCATGCCCACACCGGTCAAGGTCATCTGACTGGGCAGTACATGCTCACGGAAACTTTCCGCCGCATTCCGGTACACATTGCTGGGAATTCCCTCCAAACGTTGCAACAGGGCGGTGAGCAGACTTTGGCCACTTGTGTTGTAGTAGTGGTATGTTGCCCGCAAGGCGTATTGCAACACCTGGTTCGTCTCTATACCCGATACCTCCGAAAAAAACCACGCGCAACTGGTGTACATCAACATGGCATGCCGCTGCATTTCCAAGAGCCGCAGGAGTCGGATCCGTTCCTGGGCGCCGAGGGGACGCAAGGCATGGCGCTCGATGTACCGGTCCACATTGGCGGCCGACCGGTCCAGGATCACCGAGATGTAATCGTTGCGCGCCGCCCATACATCGGCCACCATTTTTCCCGCTTCCTCCTCATAGAAGGGAAGCATCGTGTCACGCAACCAATCCAGCCCGGACCGCAAAGGCCCTCGCCATGCCTGGTTCCATCCCGGTTGTCCTCCGGTGTGGCAACCACAATCCGACCGCCACCGCTCCACACCGTGAACACAACTCCAGGAGCTGTTCTCATGGATCATGACCTCATGTTCCGGCGGAAACAGGGAAAGGAACTCTCCGTAATTGGTCACCCTGGCCTTTCCGGAACGGCTGATGGAATCTATGCAATAAGCCAGGGCCATCTCTCCCCATTGATGGTGATGACCGTAACTCTCCCCGTCCGTGGCGATATGGGCCAATTCCGGCCGGTCCGTTTGGTCGAACGACCCCAACATCCGCTCCGCAAACCGCTGGCCGTTGTTCAGGAGACCCTGGAAGGCCACATCCTTGGCCGTGTTACCATCGTAGAAGTACAAGGCGATATGTCTCCCCGACGGCAGGTTGCACCGGTAGGGCCGGGTTGTATCGATGTTGTTCTCCGATACCGGTGTCCAACTCCCGGCCCCCAAAGCCCGGAAAGCCCTGGCTTGCCGGGGCGCCAATACCGTGTAAACAATACCGGCCTCCGCCAATACCTCCAGGGTCGCTGTGTCCACCGCTGTTTCCGGCAGCCACATGCCCTCCGGCTTCCGACCGAAACGATGCTCGAAATCCGCTATGCCCCACAATACCTGGGTACGCTTGTCCCGCTCGTTCGCCAATGGCATGATCAGGTGGTTGTACGCCTGTGCCATCGCGCTGCCATGCCCCCCGTAACGCCGTCGACTTTCCGCATCCGCCTCCCGGATCAACCCGTAGGTCTCCGGATCGGCCGACTCCAGCCAGGACAACAAGGTAGGACCGAAATTGAAGCTGATATGACCGTAATTGTTGATGATCTTCTGGATATGCCCTTCCCCGTTCAATATCCTCGCCGCCGTATTCGGTGCGTAACATTCGAAGTTGATCCGCTCGTTCCAGTCGTGGAACGGTGCCGCACTGTCCTGCAATTCGATGATCTCAATCCATGCACTCTCTCGCGGCGGCTGGTAGAAGTGTCCGTGGATACAGACATACTTGTTGGTCGACATATGACGATGATTTGGGAAACATACCCCCACACTGAAAAAACAAACATGCACAAAATTTCTCAATCTCCTTATCTCCGCCCGCTCGTTCGTCAAAATCAACACCTTTTTTCAATCGCCTCATTACGCCCCTGTTCTTTTTCCATAATCTGCCCCATCCCGTATCTTTACGGTAAACTTCGTCCGGGTTACCGCTTTCGCCACCATGCAACCCGCCACCGGGAATCCGGACGGCTCATATCCATCGTCCATGAAAAAAATCCTGTTTCTCCTCTCCGCCGCCGTCAGCCTATGGAATTGCAGTCCCAAGGAATTCTCAGCCATCCTGCTGGAAGAAACCGAATACCGGGACCTGGACACCCTCGTGGTCAGCGCCGCCCGCCCCGCCCCGTCCGATGGGACGGCGCAAGCGGCTGACCTCACCCCGCCCGCACCCTACCAGGCCAGCGCCCGCCGGCATGCAGACCTCCTCCACACCCGCCTGGATGTGCGCTTCGACTGGCAAAAGGAACAGGTGCTCGGAAAAGCGGTCCTTACCATCCAACCTTATTTCCAACCCATAGACCAAATCGTCCTCGATGCCAAAGGATTCCTTCTCCACCGGGTCGCCCTCGCCGGTCAGCCAGACACACTGCCCTATTTCTACGACGGGGAGAAACTGACCGTCCGGCTGGATAAATCCTACCCACGCGGGACGTCCTTCGATATCGACATCGACTATACGGCCACCCCCCTCGCTTCCGGCGGCAGTGACGCCATCACCTCCGACAAAGGCCTCTTCTTCATAAACCCGACCGGAAGCGAACCCGGAAAACCCAGGCAGATATGGACCCAGGGCGAAACGGAAAACAACTCCCGCTGGTTCCCCACCATCGACAAACCCAACGAACGCGCAACCCATGATATCCTCATCACCGTGGAAAAGGGCTTCAAAACCCTCTCCAACGGTCTGCTCGTCGAATCCCGTGAAAATCCCGACGGAACCCGAACGGATCACTGGAACATGTCGCTCCCCCATGCCCCTTACCTGGTCATGATCGCCGTCGGGGATTTCACGGTCGTCCGCGACACCTGGAACGGCATCCCTGTCGAATACTTCATGGAGCCCCGATACGAACCTTATGCCAGGGATATCTTCCCCCATACGCCAGACATGCTGCAGCTGTTCTCCGACCTGCTCGACGTCCCTTATCCCTGGCAGAAATACGCACAGGTCGTGGTCCGGGATTATGTCTCCGGTGCCATGGAAAACACCACCGCCGTCATCTTCGGGGAATTCATGAACGGGACGGACCGGGAACTGGTCGACAACCTCCAGAACGAGAAAATCATCGCCCACGAAATGTTCCACCACTGGTTCGGCGACCTTGTCACCTGCGAAAGCTGGGCCAACCTGACTTTGAACGAAGGATTCGCCAACTACAGCGAATACCTTTGGCTGGAACACAAGTACGGCCGTGCAGAGGCGGATTTCCACCGCCTGCAGGAACTCAGCGGCTACCTCGAATCCGCCAACACCCAGGGCATCCACCCCCTGATCCATTTCGGCTACGATGAAAAGGAAGATATGTTCGACGCGCACAGCTACAACAAAGGCGGTCTGGTCCTGCACATGCTGCGCGAATATGTGGGCGAGGAGGCTTTCTTCGCTGCCTTGGGCAAGTACCTGCGCGACAACGCATTCACCGATGTGGAAGCGCATGAACTCCGCCTGGCCTTTGAGGAGGTGACCGGCGAAGACCTCAACTGGTTTTTCAACCAATGGTATTTCCGTGAAGGCCACCCTGTCCTGGATGTGGACTATGACTACGATGAGGTCAACCGCCAGGTCATCCTGACGGTCGAACAAACGCAGGATCCCACCCGCATGCCCGCTGTGTTCGAACTACCGGTCAAGGTCGCTTTCCAGTCGGGCACCGATGTCATCACCCATTCCCTCCGCATCAACCAACGTTCCCAAACGTTCCTCCTGGATGCCGAAATCGATCCGGACCTGATCCTCTTCGACGTCCCCGGTGTCCTGCTGGCCGAAATCAACGAAGCCAAAAGCCAAACGGAATATGCTTTCCAATTCCGCAACGCCGGCGGATTCCTCCATCGATTGAAAGCTTTCCAGGCAATCATGGACGGCAATGACGACGCACGCCGGACGGAAGCGGTGGACCTGGCACTGGCGGACGATTTTTGGCTTTACCGCCTGCTGGCACTGGAACAGGTCTCCTTGGACCGACCGGATAGGATCCGCCAGGTGGCGGACATGATGGAAAATGACCCCCACTCCGCCGTACGCCAACTGGCTGTGCAACAAATCGCATCCCTGGAGGAATTGTCCTATGCCGCCAGATTGGTAGCCATCATCCGGCAGGACCCCTCCGCCAAAGTGGCCGATGCCGCCCTCATCGCCCTCCATTCACTGGATGAATCCGTGGCGCTCGATATCGCAGACAAGCGCAGGGCGGATGATTCGGAAAGCAACATACTGACGCTGTCCAGCCTGTATGCCAACACGGAAAATCCGCTGTACCTGACTTACTTCGAGGAAAAATTCGACAAAATCCACGGCTATGCCCGCTACGAATTCCTGCAACATTACACATCCCTCGCCACCCATGGTGGTGTCGCCGACATCAGCCGGGCAGGCCAACGCCTGAAAAGCATCGCCATGGATTCCCATATGCCTTTCTGGATGCGCTACCAGGCCACCCGCGGCATCAACGAACTGCACGCCGTCCTTCAATACCGGACGGCATCCGCCTCCGGTGAGGCCCGGTCCATGCTCCTCCAGAACGACAAGGAACTCCTGGGATTCCTCGCCGATATCAAACTGTGGGAAACCGACGAGCGACTCCGCAATGCTTACCAGGGCTTCCCAAATCCGGCGACGGAACCCTGAACGGCAAGCGCCAAATCGAAAGCCCCGACCCCGGCACCTCAACGGCCGGGGTCGGGGCTTATTTCTTGCCCAATCCGGAACACCGGCCGGCCGTTATTATTTACGGTCCACATCCATTCTGAGCAACACGCTGATCATCAACGTAAAACCCAATAAAGACGACCCTCCCTTGCTTAGAAACGGCAAAGGAATGCCGATGATCGGCATCAAACCCATGGTCATGCCGATGTTGATGAACACATGTAGGAAAAGAATACTTGCCACCCCGTAGGCATACAGCCGGTTGAAATCCGTCCGCTGTCGCTCCGCCACCACGATGATCCGCCAGATCAGCAGACTGAACAGCCCGATGATCAACAGACTGCCGATGAAGCCCTGCTCCTCCCCGATGGCGCAGAATATGAAATCCGTATTCTGCTCGGGCACGAAATTGCCCTGCGTGAAGTTGCCCGACAAATAACCCTTCCCACTGAATCCTCCCGAACTGATGGCCAACTTGGAATGATACAGGTTGTATCCCGCACCGCGATAGTCTACATTCGAAGGCCGGAGCCATACCTCTATCCGCTCCTGCTGGTGCTTCTTCAGGTTCTGAAAAACAAAATTGGCCGCAAGGGCCATCATGCTGCCCAAACTGAAAAGCGCCGCCATCGCATAAGCCAAACCCTGCTGCTTCTGAATCCAGTGGTACAGACACAAGACCAGCACCACCGTTGCGGCAAAGCCCACCACATACCACTCGTAACCGCTCCGAACCGCGAAATACGCCGGCACCGCCATGAGCAGCACCCCGGCAAGCCAGTACAGACGCCGTTTCATATACCAGCTGAGAAACAAGGATGCCACACCGGCCAGACCGATCATGAGGTTCGAGGCCGGACTGACCAGCCCGAGCAACAGGATGACCGTCGCCATGAAGCCTATCACAAAGACACCGCCCGGAAATCCCTCCCGGTACAATACGACGAAAAATGCCAGGAATACCAAGGCCGAACCCGCATCCGGCTGCAACAGGACCAGTATCATCGGAACAGCGAAGAACCCGATGGCATACAGCCTGGACCAAAGGGTCTTGAAGCTGTTCGCATAGGCACTCAGATAACTCGCCAAGGCGATCGCCGTTCCGAATTTCGCGAATTCGGAGGGCTGCAGCGTGACCCCCCCCCCGAAATCATACCAGGAGGTCGCCCCCTTGATGGTCTTACCGAATACCAAGACGCCCGCCAGGGCCACCAGACACAAAACATATATGATGTTGGCGAAAGTCCGCCAAAACTTGCCTTCTATGACATACACCACCGCGAAAACCGCAAAGGATATCAACACCCAGACCAACTGCCTGCCTACCGGTGTCTCCATGAATTCAAAGAAATCGCCCCCGTAGTTGCCTTGTCCGTATCCGACCGTGAATATCATGGCCCATCCGATCCCTACCAATGCCAGATACAGGGACAGGATGACGATATCGATGCTGTTTTGTCCTCGTTTTGCCATTGTGCCGTAGGGTGTCAGTCTATGTACTCCACTTTCCGAAGGAAACGGAAACCAGCCGTCACCTCGAAGGTGAGATTGCGGATGGTTCGCTCCGGAACAGTCCGGTTCTGTCCTGTATAGGGATCCCGGACATTGGCGATGGCCGGCTGCCGGTACTGCCACGAAAGATCCGGGTTCAGCGTGAACTCCAGGACCGCTCCGACCAGCTCAGCGAAGGAAAACTCCCATCCCCCACCCAGACACAATCCGTAGTTCAGGTTCCTGACGAAATAATTGTCCGGAAAAAAGAAACTGTTGTTGAGCTCGTTGATTCGCTTGTACTCGTCCAGGTTGGTGGACAGCGTGTAATCTCCCCGAATCCCGAACAGGTAATATCCTTTGGCAACCGCACCGAAATCAAACTTTCGCTTGGCGCCGAGGGTCAGCGACAAGTTGTTGAAGACAAACTGCTGGGCCGGCGGCCGGAAGATGTCTCCGTTGATCGGGTTGAAAAAATTCCGGTTGCGGAGCGCGCTTCCCTTGGCATGATACCCCAACTGACTGAACAAAGCATATTGTGCCGCTTCGTCTCCACTCTCCACAAAAACAACTCCATGGTACTTGATCAAGGGGTCTTGGTCGAATCCGTTCCATTTCTGAATGCCCATCGTCATGCCGCCCTTGATACCGAAAGCCGTGGTCTGCGCCTCCGTCAGCGCAGGACCACAAAGCAACAGCAACGCCATCCGCATGGTCCAGGTGTTCATTTGCTTCGTCATATGGCTATTTTTTTCAAAAATACGTACCTATCGCCGAATTGGATAACAAAAATGTACCGCCTCCGGAACGATGCCCCCCACGGGAACCGGCGGACGGAGACAACTAAAAATGTCGTATCAGGCCCCATACTCACACAGAAGTCGGACGTATTTCCGCACTCCATTTTTGAAGGCAATTCGCAACGGGCGCAAACGAACGGTCTCCCACAGATATACAGCACATGGATCCGGCATCGGAAAACCCTTTCCCATGACATCGCGCTTCCAGCCGGATCCTTCCTGTCGAAGCGGAAAAAGCAGAATGCTCCTTATAATGGAAAAAATATCACAATATCCCTCCAATTAATTAAAAAGATAAGAATACCAATCACTCGCCTCGATTATTGAAAGTTCGCGTCCTACCAACACCGCGAAGCGGTGGAACAGCCAAATGACCGCCTATGCGAAGATAATGTGCGCCCTGTAGGATCACTGCCGATCAGACCATTTGGCTTGCTTTTAATTCGCTTCCGGTATCACGGCCGATGGACATGCTGTTTGCTACAACGACCTTTTTAAATACAATCCCTGCGGACTCAACTACCGGCGGAACCAAGAATTCCCCGCTATGTTTTTGTTTTTCAAAAGCTATATGTGAAATTGGTCCCCGGATATGGCCGATGCCGAAGGCTTGGCCCACCCCCCGGCCGGTCAGGAACAAAAACCGCTGCTGTCATGACTAAAATACTGCTGCTGGGTAACGGCGGAAGGGAACATGCCTTCGCCTGGAAAATCAGCCGAAGCCCGCTTTGCGAACAACTCTTCATCGCACCCGGCAACGCAGGCACCGCCGACTGCGGGACCAACGTCGCACTGGATATCGAGGATAACGCCGCCATCCACGATTTCGTCATGGATCGAGCCATCGACATGGTGGTCGTAGGACCGGAGGCCCCCTTGGTCAACGGTGTCTGGAACTACCTGCGCCGCATGCGCTCCACCGCACATGTAAAGGTCCTCGGCCCCTCCCTGCAAGGCGCACGCCTGGAGGGAAGCAAGAGCTACGCCAAGAAGTTCATGCAGGAGTTCGGCATACCCACTGCCTCCTACCGCGAATTCTTCGCCGCCAAACCCGAACTGGCGCTGAATTTCATCCGAAAGAAGGCCAGTCTGCCCATCGTCCTGAAAGCAGACGGACTCGCCGCCGGCAAGGGCGTCGTCATTTGTGACGACCGGGATTCCGCCGCGGAGGAAGCCGCTCGAATGCTCGGCGGCCGCTTCGGTGATGCCAGCCGCAAACTGGTCGTGGAATCCTTCCTCCAAGGCACGGAATTCAGCGTGTTCGTTCTGACGGACGGCCATTCCTACAAAATACTGCCGGTCGCCAAGGATTACAAACGCATCGGGGAGGGGGACACCGGCCCCAATACCGGCGGCATGGGAGCGGTCTCCCCCCCACCTTTCGTCGACCATGTCCTGATGGAAAAGGTGGAGGAACGTATCGTGAAGCCCACCATCTTCGGATTGCAACAACGCGGCATCCGTTACCAGGGCTTCATCTTCATCGGCCTCATCAAAGTCGGTGACGACCCCTTCGTCATCGAATACAACTGCCGCATGGGAGACCCTGAAACGGAGGTGGTCCTGCCCCGTATCCAGAACGACCTCGTATCCCTACTGTCCGCAACCCTCGACGGCACCCTGTCATCCGTTCAGCTCTCCGTGGATCCTCGCTTCGCTTCCACCATCATCCTCGCCTCCGACGGTTATCCGGGGCCTTATGCCAAAGGCCGCCCGATATCCGGCCTGAAGACGGTCTCCGGCGGACTCGTCTTTCATGCCGGCACCAAAAGACAGGACGACCGGGTGCTTACCAACGGAGGCAGGGTCCTGGCCGTCACCACCCTGCACCATGCGCTTCCGCAAGCCCTGGCGGATGCCCGACGCCTGGCGGAATCCATTTCCTTCGAAGGGAAATACTTTCGGAAAGACATTGGCTTCGACTTGCGATAAGCATTTTTCTCCAACCCTACCCGAGATTCCATATGGCCACCTCCTTCCATGCCCACGGAAAACTGCTGCTGACAGCGGAATATTTCGTCCTCGACGGAGCCCTTGCGCTGGCCGTTCCCGTCCGTCGGGGACAGTCCCTCACCATCTCCGGAATCCGGACAGACCAGCCCTTTCCGGTTCTCCGTTGGGAAAGCCTCGACCTGTTTGGCAAAACCTGGTTCCACGCAACCTTCCGCAGCAAGGACTTCGAACTCCTCTCCTCCTCAGACCGCTCCATGGCGACCAGGCTCCAGCATCTCCTAACCACGGCCTCAATGCTGAACCCGGCATTCTCTCCAGCCATGACAGGTTATCGCGATACGCTCGCCAGCACCCGGTTGGATTTCCCTCGGGAATGGGGGCTGGGTACCAGCTCCACCCTCATCAGCCTGCTTGCCCGCTGGTCCCGAACCAATCCCTTCTCCTTGTCGTACCATACCTTCGGTGGATCAGGCTACGATGTTGCCTGCGCCACCGCCGATACCCCCATCCTGTACCGCCTGCAGGACGGTTCCCCTCAGGTGGAAAAATCCTCCTTCGCCCCCCCCTTCGCCGACCAGCTTTCCTTCGTCTATCTCGGCCAAAAACAAGACAGCCGGGATGGCATCCTCCGTTACCGGGCCCGTTTCTCCGACCACCCCGACAAGCTCCGACGCATCGCGCGCATCAGCGAGCTGACCGCCGCCGTGGCTGCTGCCGATTCCTTCGACACCTTCGCCCAGCTCCTTCGGGAACACGAGACCATCGTCTCGGAAACCATCGGCTTGCCTACCCTCCAGGACAGGTTGTTCCCGGATTTCGATGGCGTGCTGAAATCCCTCGGTGCCTGGGGCGGCGATTTCGCCCTCGCAGCCAGCCGCCGACCCGCCGTCGCCACCAAGGATTTTTTCAACGAAAAGGGGTTCCCGGTGTTTTTCCTTTATCAGGATCTCGTGCACGGTTGATGCCCTCTAAACATTTCCTCCCAAACAAAACCATGCTCCACGGAAATGGGGTACGTCCCCGTAAGCTCTTCTGAACCGCTTGCACACCCTTTGTTCATCAAAATATTTTTCATCATGCCTACCACCTGGCACGAAGCCACTGTCGTCCAGCTGTCCGACGCAGCCCCGAACACCCGTCGCTTCCTTCTGCAAGTGCACCAGGACGAACCCTTCCGCTTCCAGCCAGGTCAGTTCGTCACACTGGATCTCCCTACGGGTGACAAGCGAAGGGACCGATGGCGCAGCTATTCCATTGCCAACGCGCCGGACGAAACCAATATGCTCGAATTATGCATCGTACAGGTCGACGGAGGCAAAGCGTCCTCCTTCCTGTTCAACCAGGTTTCCGTCGGCACCACCCTCCGATTCAAAGGCCCCGACGGCCGATTCCTGCTGCCGGACCCGACCCTCCCGACAGCGCGCGACCTGGTCTTTGTCTGTACCGGTACCGGCGTCGCCCCTTTCCGAAGCATGCTGCTTCATCTGCTTCGTACCGGATCTCCCTACCGCAACCTGCACCTGGTCTTCGGCACCCGTTTTGCCGATGGCATCCTTTACCGGGAGGACTTCATCCGCCTCGCAGCGGAGCTGCCCGGTTTCCGCTATTCCGTCACCCTTTCCAGGGAACAGCCCCCCCTACCTCCGCTACCCATTACGGAATGCCGCCCCGGTCATGTCCACGCCTGCTACCGAGACCGGTATGCCGGCCCCCGTCCGGATACCACGTTCTATCTTTGCGGATGGTCCTCGATGGTCGACCAGGCGACCGACATACTTACCAAGGAAATGGGATACCCACCCGGCCAGGTACGCGTGGAATTGTACGGGTGATGAACTTCCACCCGCCATTTGTGTTATTTTTGAAATCTGCATTCCAATCGTTCACCTAAAGGCATATCATCGATATGGACACTTCCTTCACGGCTCCTGAAATCTTGCTGTTCACCGAGCAAACCCCTAACCCAGAATCCCTCAAATTCGTCTCCAACCGGATTATCTACCGCGGTACCGCGGATTTCAAAGAAGACTCCGCTGCCAGGGAATGGTCTCCGCTGGCTGCCAGCCTCTTCGACCTGCCGTACGTCAAAGGGGTGTACATCACCAACAACTTCGTCACCATTACCAAGGAATTCAACTACGAATGGGCGGAGATCATGCTTCCCCTCAAGGAACATATCCGGGTGTTCCTGCAGGAACACCCGGATGCGGTCATCCGGGAAGGCTATGCGGAAGCCATGCAGCAGCTGGAGGCATCCCGCATCGCAGAACAATTTTCAGGGGAAGAGGGTGCCATCGCCCTGCGCATCAAGGAATTGATCGATACTTACGTCAAACCGGCAGTGGAGATGGACGGCGGTAACATTGAGTTCAAAGCATGGGACAATGGCACCGTCTATGTCACCATGCAGGGCTCCTGCTCCGGCTGCCCCTCCTCCACCGTCACGCTCAAGGCCGGTATCGAAGGAATGCTCAAAAGAATGGTGCCCGAAGTGAAGGAAGTGGTGCAGGAAATGGGGTAGGACTGTCCGCACCCTTTCCTATCTATGGCTCACCCCGCTGGTTCCTGAGTTGTTCCATCGCCTGACGATACCGGAATACCGGCCGCTGGGCATAGGCCTTACCCAGGCACCGGACGGCGGCGTCCCGATGCCGTTCATCCGCTGTCATACGGTAAAGCTCCCGGTGTAACCGGCTGAGGTCCCATAATTGTGACCGGAATGGCAAAAGCCGTAGCAAGCGTTCTGCCGCCGCCTCCACCCGGCCTTCCGCCGCCGTAACCTGCCCATCCGCCAAATCCACCTCGAACCGCAGGTCGTCGTGGTTCAGTTCGTCCGACAACCGCCTGGCCTCCCGCAATTGCTCAGCCGCTTCCGATATATGACCGGCCACCAGTAAAACCGTGGCCTTCTCCACCAAGTTATACCCCAACAACAACCTGTTGTGTATGCTGCGCGTCACCTCTATGGCTTGGTCGTAAAACGCCACCGCCCGATCGGAATCCCCCTCCAGGAAGGAAATGTCCCCCATCACATTCAACGCCTTGGCTGCCCCCTTGGCATAAGACAAGCTCCGACTCATCTCCAATGCTTCCCCCAAGTGCCGCCGGGCCTCCCCGAACATCCCCAGATCACTGTACAGCTCCCCCAGCAACCCATGGGCGATCGCCTGCCCCTGCCTATCCCCCAATTCCTCCGTCAGGACCAAGTCCCGCTCAAAATGACGACGGGCTTCCTCCATGTCTCCCTTCCGTTGCCATATGGTACCGATACAGCCGATGGCTATTGCCGTGAGCTGCTTGTCGCCAAGCTCCTCGCTCAAGGACAATCCTTTCTCATAACATTCCAGGGCCGCATCATGATCGCCTTTCTCCGCATGCACGATACCCAGGTTCGTCAGCAGGACCGCCATCCCCTGCCGATCCTGTGCCTGACCACATTGATCGAGGTACTGCGCCATCCAGCGGATTCCTTCGTCGTATTTTCCCAGGTTCATGTACGTAAGCCCCAGGTTGGCCACGATCTGTGCATTGGAGGACATATGCCCGAATTGCCCCGACAACTGTATGCCGCGGGTGAAATATAATTTCGCCTCCTCATACTCCCCCTGCCGGAAATGCAGGGTGCCGAGGTATCCGTATACCTTGGCATTCCCACGGCCGTCCTGGATGGCACTGAACAACACGGCGGCTTCGTCCAGGAATCGCCGCGCTTCCCCATGCTTCCCCCGAAGGATGAGCATGTAACCCAGACTGCTGTTGGCCATCCCCATCAATCTGCCGTCACTTACCTGCGCTGCCAGCCGGAGCGCCTGTCGGTTGGCATCCTCACAAGCTTCCCATTCCCCCGTCAACTGCCAAACCTCGGCTTTTTTCAGCAATACCCGGCATAATGCGGCCGTGTCGCCGCGCTCCTTCCGGATATCTCCCAACTTTCCGTAAAACGACAGCGCCTGGTTGTTCTGATAACGGTCCCTGGCGTGGTCCGCCGCTTTCTCCAGGTATCGCTCCGTCATCGAAATGTCTCCCGCATGCTCGTAATGGAAGACAAGGTCCACATAATGCTCCGCCAGACGGTCCGCGTACAAATTCTCGATGGCACGGGCTATCAATCGGTGCAAAGTCCGCAATTGGGTGTCCAACTGCATGTCATACACCGCCTCCCGAAGCAGCGCATGACGGAAAATATATCTCAACTCATTGACAGCTCGCCAAATCTGTGCTCGCTCCGCTTCCCGTACCTGCTCTTTCAAGACCAATCCCGAATGCCTGCCCTCGTCCGTCGAGACCGCCTCGTACCCACGCATGACCTCGGACAGAACCGGCAAGTCAAATTCCCGCCCGATGACTGCCGCCGCCTTGATGGTCTCTTTCACCAAGGCAGACAAACGGTCGATTCGGGCCGTCAACACCGATTGAATGCTGCTGCTGATTCGGACATGGTGGTCTGCCAAAGTCCAACCTGTCTCCGACGGCTGCAGTTGTCCGCTCTCCATGAAATACTCCAGCATCTGCTCCACATAGAACGGGTTGCCACCTGTGGTCCGCAAGAGCAATTCCATCAGTTCCCGCTGTACCGGCCCGCCCAGCCGCTCCTCGGAGAAACGCCGCACGGCATGCTGGTCCAACAGGTTCAGATCCAACTCCAATATCGGGTAGGCATGCTTCGACAATACTTCCCGCGCCAAGGGCATCATCCTGCCCCCTTCGTCATCGTACCGGGTTGTCACCAGGAACAGGACTGGATACTGGCGCACCTGCCCCGAAAGCTCGTTGAGAAAACTGACGGAACTCTCATCCGTCCAATGCCCGTCCTCCAGACAGACCACCACCGGCCGGCTGATGGCGGATGAAAGGAAAAAGTTGGTCAGAGCCGCAATCGTGTTCTGGTGCCGCCCCTTCGCATCCAGCCGGTCCCATAAGGAATCTCCGACTTTCAACCCGACCAGGGTGGCAAGAATGGAACGTGTCCGTACCAATTCCCGGCGGAAGGTTTCCCATTCCGACCGGTCGACACTATCCAAGGTGGCCAGCATGGAGGTGAATATCCGGTCGAAATGACGAAGGTTCTGCTCCGCTGTGTCTTCCGCCCGCTGTCCGAAATGGTTCCGCAACAGGTATAGAAACGGATTGAACGGCTTGCGAAGAATCTGGTCGCTATGACAGGTATACCAATATACCTGCCCCCGGCTTTCCAGCTGCCGCCGGAACTCGTGCACCAAACGGGTCTTGCCGGCACCCGCCTCCCCGTAAATCACCGCAACCCCGGCATGTACCCCTCGTATGATTCCTGTCGAGAAATCCAACAGCGCCGACAACTCCTTCTCCCGTCCCACCATCTCTCCTTCAAATACCCGGGCCGGCAAAGCCTCCCGACCTGACAACCCGAACGTGGGTATCGCTCCCGGAATACCTTTGTAATAAATGGCCCCTTTGTCGTAAAACCGGTATTCCCGGTTCTTTTGTATAGCCTCGTCGACCAACACCTCCCCCGCTTCCGCCTGCATCATCAGCCGGGCCGCCAAGTTCACCTGATTTCCTACGACCGCATATTGGAAACGCTCCGCTCCACCGATCATTCCGGTGTAGGTCATACCTTCCGTCACGCCGGCCTTCAAGGATACCTGCTGGCCCCACCCCCCTCGAACTGCACTCAGGAAACCAAGCGCCCGCGCCACATTGTTCTCGTAGGAAACCGGCGCACCGAAAAATATAACCATCACCCCTCCCTTGTCCCCGAAATCTATTTCCTTGAAGTAACCGGAGAAATTATGTACTTCCTCCAACACACCTGTCGCAAATGAATCCAAGGCCTCGTGGGTACCCAATCCTTCGAATGATAGGAAAACGGACACCACGTTCCGAAACTCCCCCTTCGGATGATGGCAGACCAGGTCTGCCGGCAGAAAGACTGCCAACACTTCCGGTCGCTGACCGACTGCCTCTCCGGATTCCTCCTTCCCTTCCATGGTCTCCGACACCCGCCCGCTCACACGGAAATATCCGGACACCGGCAGGCTTTCCCACGCGTGGTCCCCTCCAACCGCCGTCCGGCTCCGAAAGGCCGCATCCGCCACCACCTCCTGCTGCCGGGCCTGCAACTGGGCCGCCGCACTCCCCATGATGGCCGATCCCCGGAAATAATAAGCCGCTTTCCCTTCTCCTCCCACTATGCCCCACTCGACATGCCCATATGACAAACCCACCTTCACCCGGATATCAAAGGGAACATCCGGCTCCCGTGGCACCGCTTCCAATAAAGCAGGCAACCGCATGGCATGGGACAACACCGCCGCCGCCGTACTGCCACCAGAAACCGGAAAAATAGCTGTGAAGGAATCTCCCGCAAAATGGGGGATGAAGCCACCGTAACGGTATACATGGTGGACCATCGGCCCGAAGATACCGTTCAACAGGATGGACAGACGCTCCGCTCCAACCCTCCCTTCCGCCATCAGATGGGCTGTCAGCCCGGTGAAACCCGACATGTCCACAAACAAGGCATACGCATCGAAGCTGCCACAGCGCTCCCCCGACAGGTATCGGTCATGTATGAATTGTGGAATCAGATTTCTCACGGCGATTGGTTCTGTCCCCGACATGATGCCCGCTTCGGCATGCCTGTGCACTCACCCTTACAACAGCCAGGGTACGAACTGCAGGGCCAATACCAGCAGGACGACAAGGAAATGAATCGATTCCGCCCATTGCCTGCTCAACCGGCTGAACGAAAAAGCCAGAAATATTCCCAAGGCGGGAGCCAACATCAGGAAATGCTCGAATGTGATGTTCTCCTGGAACGGTATGCTGATGGCGGTCGCAATCAATGTCCAGTATAAAATCGAAATCTTCTTCTGCACCTGGATATTCTTCCGGTACAGATAATTGCCGCTGCTGAATAGTACCAGCACAATCAACAGAAGAAAGACGCCCAGCTTCAGATACCTGTCCCAACTGTCCAACGGAATATTGTATTCCAGGAACCCCAGGTTGCGCCAAAATTGTGTTTCCAGGAAATAAGACGTGTCTCCGGCTATGAAGCAATAGGTCCAACCGAAAAAGAAAGGCAGAAACCCTCCCGTAAGGATGATCAGAATCTCCTGGAGGTTCAGGGTTCGCAGAATCACAAGGGCTACCAGCAACAACAGTAAAAAGCCCAAGAACGGCAGATAGAACATACCTGCCACGCCGGTCCAGAACCCGGCGTTGAATATTCGGTCCACACAGGAGGCGACCTTGTACGTCCGGAACATTTCGTACAGCGCCACCAGAAAAAATGTGTTCCCCAACAAGACCGGCGAAAGATAAAGGAAGTCCGGTATCAGACAGGACACCAGAACGTAGAAAAGCCCGGGAAACTGGTTCACCTCCACCGCCAATCGATTCTCCGCCGCAATCAGATTGACCACAAATCCCTGCACCAGCAAAAAGACCATCGCGGTGAGTTGCGACAATACGCGCTGTGAACCTATCCAGCCGTACACCGCCTCGCTCAGGACTCCATGTCCCGAGGGCAGCCACTCAAACGGCGCACTGAACACGGCAAAACGGAGCAACAGGATATAAAATATCAGCAGGATGCTGTAGTAAAGCTGGTTCGTTCGGAAAAATGACAGCACAATTCTTATTCTTTTTTTTTCGGGGGCTCATCCCGGCAGGTATGAAACCGCTTGCCACGCCAAATGTAATAATAAACATGTGTTTCTGAACCGACGCTACCGGTTAATGCACCCGCTCACCCCCTGTCACCACCATGACTCAAAAAAAACGGCTATCCCGCTTCCGAATAAAATTCGACGCCGGCTTATGGAAATAGCACCGGTTTACACTCTACTTAATCAAAGACGATTGTTCGAGCCTATTTAACTCCGCGCTTCGGATCCATGCCCTTTGTTGACCAAGTATCCTGGTAGCGCTTACGATCCTGATTACCTTTTGTCCCCAGAAGATTACCAACGGCCGTTCTTCGGCCGCATCCTCCTCATATTAGCTTGGTGAAAAACGGAGGATATTCAACTTGAAGGGGGTAGGCCACCACGGTCCTTCCCCCTCTTTCTTTTTTCGGGCTATCCTTCTGCCCCGTCGATCGAAATGCCCATCCGCGCCGACGAACGGACTTGTCCCGGAGGGGATCATGGTACCGAACAATCGTCAGGGGACCTCCACCTTGTTGAGAATCCGGTTGATGATTTCCTCCTGCCTGACATTTTCCTCCTCCGCCTCATATCTCAACCCAATCCGGTGACGAAGTACGTCGTGACAAATCCCCCGCACATCCTCGGGAATGACATACCCGCGCCGGTGCAGGAAAGCCACCGCCTTGGCGGCCATGGCCAGGCTGATGCTAGCCCGGGGAGAGGCACCGTATTCCAACAGATGCTGCATGGAACCGAGTCCGAAATCCCGCGGCTGACGGGTGGCGAATACAATCTGGAGAATGTAACGCTCGATTTTCTCGTCCATGTAGACAGCGCGGACCGACCGCTGCGCCCGCAGGATGTCCGCCGGCTGTACCACCGGCTTCAGCTGTCCGTAGGTTTCCACCCCCAGGTTGCGACGCATGATTTCCAGCTCCTCCTCCTGGGTCGGATATCCTACCGTCACCTTGAGCATGAAACGGTCTGTCTGTGCCTCCGGCAAGGGATAAGTCCCCTCCTGCTCGATGGGATTCTGCGTGGCCAGCACCAAAAACGGATCCTCCAACCGGAAAGTCTCCCCCCCGATGGTCACTTGACGCTCCTGCATGGCCTCCAACAAGGCGGATTGCACTTTGGCCGGCGCCCGGTTGATCTCATCGGCCAGGATGAAATTAGCAAACACCGGCCCTTTGTGCACAGCAAAACGCGTGGTGGCCGGATTGTAGACCATCGTGCCGATGATGTCCGCCGGCAAAAGATCCGGCGTGAACTGGATTCGATGGAAAGTGCCGTGAACAGCACTGGCCAATGTCTTGATGGCCAATGTCTTGGCAAGACCAGGCAAACCCTCCAGCAAAATATGGCCTTTTGTGAGCAATCCCACCATCAGCCGCTCCACCATCCCGCGCTGACCGACGATGACTTGGGCCGTCTCCTTCATCAGTTGTTCGACAAATGCACTGTCGTGATGAATCTGCTCGTTCAATGATTCTATATCCCGGGAATGCATGATTCGTTATTGGTTGTTTTGGCCTCGGTCGCCTCTTACGCAGACGCGACCCCCTCCGGGAAAATCGCCCCGGGTCCTTGCAAAAATAAGGGAGTTGAAAAGGAAAACCGCATTCACCCGGCAATTTTCACCGCCACTGCTATTCGTCCGCACTCAACTCCAGTCCCTGCAGAATACCCTTTTCCACGGCAGGCACACCCCGTTCCATCCATCGCGGCAGTGGTGCGTCCTGCAGGTAATGGTCGAAAAACTGACTCATCCGAACCTGAAAATCTTTCCGATTCTGCAATTTCAGCGGCCAGTGCGGCTCCCCGTTGTAGTTCAGCATCCAGGCCGGCTTCCCCAACCTTCGCAAGGCAACGAAATATTCTATTCCCTGATACCAGGGCACATGCCCGTCGCTGTCGTTATGCATGATCAATACAGGGGTGTCCATCCTGTCCAGACTGAACAAGGGTGAATTCTCATAGTACCGCATCGGATATTCCCAGATGCTGCCGCCAATCCTGCTCTGCGTATGCTCATATTGGAACTGCCGCGTCAATCCGGTCTCCCAGCGGATACCGCCGTAGGCAGAATACATGTTGACCACCGGCGCCCCTATCTCCGCACAACGGAAAAGATCCGTCCGGGTCAAGAGATACGCTCCCTGATACCCCCCCCAGCTGTGCCCCTGCAATCCGATGCGGTTTCTGTCAACAAACCCTTTGTCAATGAGGGAAACTACGCCCGATACCACTGTGTTCAGACAACTCTCCCCCGGATAACCATCCTTATAAGTGATGTCAGGATTGAATATCAGATACCCCTTGCTGGCATAATGACTGTAATTGATGGAGGATCTCCCCGGTACAGGCATACGATAGTCGTGAAGGCCGTCACTGCTGCGTTCGTAGAAATTAACCACCATCGGATATTTCTTGCGCGGGTCGAATCCGTCCGGTTTCACCAACAGACCGGTCATCTCCTCACCTGTCAGGGACGTCCAGGTGTACAACTCGATGGTACCCCACCGATGTTCCGCCTGCTGCGGATTGGCGTCGCTGGCACGCCGAATGTCCTGGAACGTGAAGTCCGAATGCAACAAGTCCGGAAATGTCCGGAAATTCTCCCGGGTGAACAGGAGCTTGTCCGCTTCCCTGGCCTTGGTCGGCCTGGGGCTGTAGTCGTAGGCACCACCGACCACCTGTATCGGCTTTCCGGCCCCCAACAACAGGAATCCATACCCACTGTCTTTCGTGCCCTCGTCAAAAATCCGCAGGAACATGCGCTGACCCGGCCGGACATACCGCTCCTCCGGGTCCAGCCGGATGTACCTGTACACAGTGCGGCCGCTCCGACCCAGGGTCAGGTTCGACGCCTTCTCCTTGCCCGCAGGATCTACCCGCCAGATGTCATACCGGTCGTATATCAACAGGTAACGGTCTCCCTCCTCCCAGGCGGCCACGCCATAGGGATTGGGATAGTCCGGCACATCGTTCCGCTCATCGTAGAACGGATGGGCCGTGTTTTCCGTCACCTGCCGTAAAGCCTCCGTGGGGGCATGATAGGTGAACCAGGCGCTGTCCGGTTCGCTGTACCAATAAATGTATGTCCCACCAGGTGAAATCCGGGGTGTTCCCCGCACACCTTTCGCCACTTCCGTCCGGCCCCCCGTCCGCAGGTCCAACGCCCAGATGTCCCGCCTTACCGTACCTTCCCAGGAAATCAACCGGCCGTAAGGCTCTTCCGTATACCCGACGGCCAGATCCGCATTCCGATCTGTTTCGTACCGTATCTCCGGCATGCCGGCATCCGCCAAGGGAACAAACCGGTCTTCCGCCACCCACCAGACTACATCAAACGATCGCTTCCGCTCCCGTTCGACCAAGACTTTCTGCTGCGTGTGCAGCAATACATCCGAAGTATGCCATACCTCCACCTGCACGACTTCCTCCGGCAGCAGGTTCGTGTCCGCCACCAACGGCGGCGGAGCCACCCCGAAATACAACTTGCCACCATCCTGACTGAATTCCGGACGGGTATGTTCGCTGACCAACCAACCGGCCGCCAGAAATGCCGCCCCCGTATCCGCCAATACCCTGGCGGAATCCATCCCCTCCCGCCAATAAAGCAACCCGTAGACCGGCACCTGCGCACCCGTCGTATCGAAACAAGCCAGCAAGGCCGCCTGTCCTCCCTGCTCATCCATGCTCAACTGCCTGTACTTGCCACGCTGTCGCCACATCGGCCGAAGCTCACGCTGCCCGAAATCATACAGGTAGGCTCCCTCCGACAGGGTGGAATCATTGCCCGTGCTGGTCAGCAGCAGCCGTTGGCCGGCCTCCGCCAACCGATAATCCAATACATACGGGACAACTTCCTCCCAACCCGTGGCCAACTCCCTCATCACCAGTCGGGTGCCGTTCTCCCGGTTCTCTTTCTTCGCCTTTTTCCGTACCGCCGGCCTTGCGGGGACCTCCGACGTCGCCATCTGCGCCACGGTGTCCGGTACCACCGAAACCGTACTGTCACGTTCCTTCTCCACCACCAATGCCTGCTCCGCTTCCTTGTGCATGACCACCCAGCCCGACCACTTGTCCGGAACAGCAAAGGTCTTTATACCCGGAACTTTCTCCAATGTGCCTTCGACCAACGAAAGGATGCCCAGACTGTCTTTCGGAAGATCCTCTTTCTTCACCTTCCTTCGCCGCTGCTCCCGAACGGTATCCGCCGGCGGCTGGATACGGAAAACCAGATACCGCCCGTCCTGGCTGAACACCGGGGCGCTCCCGCGCGGATAATCCGACGCCAACCCGGTGGCGGAAGACCATACCTGCAGGATGTCATCACCTTCCTCCGGACGCAGCGTCCAGGCTGCCCAGCTTCCGTCCGGCGAAAGAACCGGACTGTTGATCCGCCTCCATCTGACCATGTCCTCCACCCCGATCGGCCTGCCGACAGTGTGTTGGGCGGACAGCAATCCCGATGTCGCACACAACAGCGAGATGAGCAGCATGTGGCGTGTCGTTGGAATGTTTTTTTTCATGTTCCTTTGTTTTGGTATGTCTGTTGTCGCTTATCGATTGTCACAGAAGGCCCACTGTCCCGTATTGCTCCCCTTTCCCCGGATTCATTGCCCCGGTACCTTCCGCCCCGCCGTTCGGTAATAAGCTTGTAGCTCCGGGTATCGGATGATCCTGATGCCCGACTCCAGCCGTAAAGACGGCGGTATGCCCGGAGCATCCAATATCAACACTTGCTTTCCTTCCGCCAACCACCCTTGTATCCACTCCTCCGTAGGCAACCCTTCGTACGCCGTACAATCGTGGTAAAACATCATTTCTATGGGACAAGGTACATTGAACACGATAGAATTTGGCGGAATTTTCATATTTTCAAGCACCCAGGCCACTTCACGCTGCGCTTCCCTGGGCCGGAAAGGCTTGAGACGCTCCAACCCGTATCGAACCGCCAATATCATCATCAGGACTGCCGGCAGCATATGAATCCACCTACCCGGACCGGCCCGCATCATTCGGCCTCGTGTCAGCAATCTTTCGGTAAGACAACCCAACAGCAGGAAATAGGCAGGGAACGCTATCAGTTGGTAACCGGGCAATTTAGTCCTTGCCATGGAAAAAAAAACCAACGGAATGGTGATCCAAACCGCCAGAAACAACATCCTTCTGTCCCGGCAGCGACGACGGACCAACTGCACCCCCATCCACCCCATGGCCACATATATTCCTTCGTTCACCGTGATGCGGATCTTGTCCAGATAGTACCACCACGGCTTCCCGTGCTGCTCCAACCCCTCCGACAAGTGCCGGAAGTTGTAAGCCATCTCCCAAGTGTATTCCAACGGAAACTGCCGCCAGGCATACCACTGCCATGGCAAGGCAATCGCCAGGGCCGTCCCTGCCAACAGACCGGTATCCCGTATTACCGCCCCCTGCCGGCCCGCACTCCAACTCCATACCATACACAAGGGCAACACCACCAGCGCCGACAGCCATTTCGTCAGGATAGCCAAACCCGTTACCATTCCAGCCAGCAACAAATCCCGCCGATGAAGCCGGACACCGCCGGCCGAACGAACCAGGAAATAGACCGCCGCCTCCACCAGAAAAAGAAAGAACGTATCGATGTGGTCCGTCGTGACACGCCCCGCCGCCGTCTCCAACACCAGCCCGTTAACGGCATGAAATCCCGCCGCCAGCCAGGCCACCCGCACCGGAAACAACCGCTTCCCTATCCGATAGGTGAGCCAGACACTCCAGACCGATAAAAACAACGAGGGTATCCGAAGGGCAAGCGGACTCAAACCCAACAAGGAAAGCCCCCCCGCCATCACCCATAATGGAAATGGCTGCTTATGAAGCCATATCTCGTTCGCCGTCCAGTTCCGATAATCGAACGGCAAGGCTGGGGACTGGTATAGCCGCGGCACCAAGGGCGCTTCCATCAGGTGCCTGGCCACCAATGCGTGATACCGTTCATCCCAGGCATGCAACAGCGGATCCATGGCACCGTACACCCGCCATACCACCGACAACAACAGCAGTATCGCCGGAAACCAATATTCCTGACGCCGACGATATGCATATGGCATCGCCACCAACAGACCGGCCGTCAGGCCGGCCAAAAGGATATCTGCCAATCGGTCTGTCGTCATCTTCCTTCCGCCGATCCGGACGCCAGCCAACAGCATGCTCCGCTACCGGCCGCCGGACATACTTTCACCTCGGTTTCTTCCCGCTCATCACCTGCTCCAACGTCACCTCCTGCAATGCTCTCAGGGTCTGCTCCCGCACACCAACCATCGCCAGACGGAGCCGGCAGGCCTCCACGTCCGCACAGTCCTCACAAGATCGGTAATGCATCAGCGATGCACAACGGAGCAGTGCTATCGGTCCCTCGAACAAACGGTGGATATCCGCCAGATTGATTCTTCCGGCAGGCATGGCCAGCCGATACCCTCCCCCGGCTCCCCGAACACTCTCCACCATCCGGTGTCGCTTCAATTCCAACAGAATGGCTTCCAGAAATTTCCGCGGAACCCGCGCCCGGTCTGAAATGTCACTCGTCCTGACCAGTCCGCCGTCCTCCGCCAGACATACCAGTGCCTTGATGGCATATTTCGCTTTGTGGGTCATCATGCCGAAAGAGGGTTTGACCGTCAATGTTTATCCAACCGAACACTTTTCTACTCTTTCCTATGTGTGTCCATCAAAATCGTGACTGGACCGTCGTTCGTCAGGCTTACCTTCATGTCCGCCCCGAACTCACCCGTCGTCACCCGCAGACCGGTATGCTCCCGCAACGCGGCAATAAACGCCTCGTACAACGGAACCGCCTTTTCCGGCCTCGCCGCCCGGACAAAGGACGGACGGTTGCCTTTACGCGTACTGGCGTGAAGCGTGAACTGACTGACAACCAACATTTCTCCGGCCATGTCCTGGATACTTAGGTTCATAAGCCCCTCCGTATCCCCGAAAATCCTGAGCTGGCCTATCTTCCTGCAAAGCCACTCGACATCTTCCGGACCATCCGCATCCGCTACTCCCAACAATATCAGCAGTCCCGATCCGATGGCGGCCCGAACCTCCCCTGCTATGCTCACCGATGCCGATGAAACCCTTTGAATGACGACACGCATGTACGTTGTTTTTACCGGGCGGCTGGTGCGTCGGGCCGAAACAAAAACCAGCACCACCTCCGTTTACCCCTCCGACAAATATAGGGTAGCCTCCGCAAATGGGCACAAACCAAATTGTCGGTTCCGTCGGGATGGCGCAGCCAGCTTATCTTTTTTGTTCGGAAATTCCGATGGGAGTTGGGGATCGAATCCGAACGAAGACGAACAAAACATGGCTCCCCCGTCCTTGACCACAATGTACGTCCCTCACCACGAAGCAGTGGACAATACCCTGTTTTGAAAGAGCTGGATGTCTATCCATTAGGTCGAAAGAGAATCGTTCATTGAATCGCCATCCTGGCTGCTGGCATAACGATTTCGAAAATTCGCGAAACAGCCCGCGCCGCGCATCAATGAACTGGAGCGGGACCGGACCAGATTGTATCATGGTATGCGGCGAAAGTGCATTCAAATGGGTCACAGGATATACGATTTGGTCAAGACCCGTCCATCGCAGCGGCACCACCTCGAAGCCAGGGGAATCCGCTCTCGCGCTTGCCACTCTTGCATATCAACGGATTCCGACGGATGTTTGGAACTTATTTGACGGAAGATTACTTTTGCCACGGAAAACCGCCATCACCGAAAAATACGCAGCACCATGTCAGATCATATCGAAAACGAAGGTAAGAAAGGCAAGTTCGTCATGTGGTTCTTCATTTATTTCACCTTGTTCGTACTGCTCCTGATCTACCTGTACCGCTATAACCTCCGAATGGAATTCTGATTCCGCCAGGTTGGAAGACGAACGCCTTCACTGACGTACGCCGGCAGGCCCATGCATCGCATACCCTCCGCCAGCAGGGGACGTCACCCATGGTCCGCCAACACATGAAGGCCCTGCCAGCTGTCTGTCGCCAGGGTACTGCGCGAAAATCCGCCGTGCAACAAGTACATTGACAGGGAACAGAACGGCGACCGGCGGACCATCGAAGCAAAACAACAAGAGCCACCACCTCACAGACGGTCCGATACGATTCCGCTTTCTTCATCCTTGTTCCCTTCATCCGTTCGAAACGCGAACATCACCGCTCCAGATCGTGCGAAGATAGCTGAACAAAAGTGCGGCTGGACTGCAGGCTGACATTCACCCGTCAAATCCGGCGAAATATTGGCCGACGGAAAAACCATATTGGTAACTGCCCTTGATTGGGGACTGGGTCATGCCAGCCGGTGCATTCCCATTGTCAAGGAATTGAAAAACCAGGGTGCCAGGGTGGTGCTGGCCTCCGATGGTGGTGCGCTGGCTTTGTTACAGGACGCTTTCCCCGATACGGATGCCATACGCCTCCCTTCCTACGGCATACGCTATTCCGGCCGCAACATGGTCGTCGACATGGCCTGGCAACTGCCCCGGATCATCCGGACCATCCGGTCGGAATGGCTGGCTACCCAGACCATTGTCCGTCAGTATGCCGTCCATGGCATCATCTCCGACCACCGATACGGCTGTTTCCATCGGAATATTCCATCCGTCTTCCTGTCCCACCAACTGCACCCCCGGATTCCGGTACCGGGGGTGGAAGCCTTTGCCCGTTATTGCCATCACCAATTGATCCGACGATTCGATTCCTGTTGGATTCCGGATGTACCTGGTCCCGATCCTTTCACCGGGGAACTCTCCCGCCCCCTTTCGTCCCAACCATTCCGCCACCTGGGAACGCTGTCCAGGATGCAACCCGGCGCTGCCGACCAGGTGTTCGACCTGGTCATGGTGCTTTCCGGGCCGGAACCGCAACGAACCCGCCTGGAAAAGGAACTGCTCCGTTGTGCCGCAAGACTGCCGGGTCGTTCCCTCTTGGTACGCGGAATACCTGGGCCGCCGCCCTCGAATCCGCCGGACGTGCCCGACCGGGTCACCGTCGTTCCCTTTCTGGGGGCAACAGCGTTGAACAAAGCCATCCTGTCAAGCGGTCTCTATGTGGGCCGCGCCGGGTACAGCACCATCATGGACCTCGCCGTCCTCCGGAAAAAAGCCCTCCTCATTCCCACCCCCGGACAGACGGAACAGGAATATCTGGCCGAACGACTGCACCGAAAGGGCTTTTTCCTGACCCAAACGCAAGGATCCGTAGACCTGGCCGCCGCCCTGTCTAACACCGACATACCACTGGAATGGCCAGCCGCCATGAACTCGTCCCGCTTGTTACATGCGGCGGTGCACGAGCTGCTCTCCCGATGCTGACCGCGAGAGGGCCGGCAGGCCTTGCGCTGCGGTGACAGGGGATACTCGCCGCCGATTTTCCTATTTTTGTTCTGAAGGCCCGCCCAATGGCACCCGTGCCGCTACATTGACAAGCGGGCCGAACTCCCGGTATGTCTAAGTGAAAAGACCTATGTCAGCCATACTCGATACTTCCATCGTCTATTTGAAAGGTGTAGGTACCGCCAAAGCAGACCTGCTCAAGAAGGAACTGGAAATCGAAACCTTCGGTGACCTCCTGCATGCCTATCCATTCCGCTATGTGGACAAGACCCGGTTCCATACCATCGGATCATTGCATGCGGAAAGTGGGGAAGTCCAACTCAAGGGTATCCTCCGCAACCTGGAAGTCGTCGGCCAAGGCGCGAAAAGAAGGCTGGTCGGCCGGTTGCGCGATGAAACCGGCGTCATCGAACTCATCTGGTTCCAAGGCGTATTCTGGCTGGAGAAAAACCTCGGGATCGGCAAACCATATGTCGTCTTCGGACGAATCGGAAGCTTCAACGGCTTCCTGAACATCTCCCACCCGGAAATGGAGGAGGTGACGGCCGCCAACTCGGAAGCAGCCCTGTCCTTCGCACCGGTGTATTCCAGCACAGACAAACTGCAGTCGAAAGGACTGGATGCCAAAGGTCGACGCAGGCTGATGGAAACACTCCTGGAGCGCCTCACCGATGCCGACCTGCCGGAAATCCTGCCGGATTACCTGCTACATCAGCTGCGACTCCCGCCACGGTACGAAGCGCTCCGGCAAATTCATTTCCCCAGGGACCAGGCCAGCCTCGATTCGGCTACCCAACGGCTTGTTTTCGAAGAACTGTTCTTCCTCCAACTGCGCCTGCTGCAAAACAAGGCCCAAAGGAAAACCAACCTGAAAGGATACGTTTTTCCCACCCTCGGACCTTTTTTCCACCGCTTCTATCAGGAAAAATTACCGTTCGAACTGACCCAGGCTCAAAAAAGGGTGGTCCGTGAAATACGGACGGACCTCGGGCTGGGTGTTCAGATGAACCGGCTGGTCCAAGGGGATGTCGGCAGCGGCAAAACCGTGGTCGCGCTCCTTTCCATGCTAATGGCGCTGGACAACGGGTTCCAGGCATGTCTCATGGCACCTACCGAAATTCTCGCCCAACAACATTTCACCAATATCCAGGAATTGGTGGACGACCTCGGCATCCGGGTGGATTTCCTGTCCGGTACCGTAAAAGGTAAAAAAAGAAAAGCGGTGCTCGAATCGCTCCTTTCCGGTGAAACCCATATCCTGATCGGCACCCATGCCTTGATAGAGGATTGGGTCGTGTTCCGTCAGCTCGGCATCGCTGTCATCGACGAGCAACACCGCTTCGGAGTGGCCCAAAGAGCTTCCCTTTGGAAAAAAAGCTCCCCTTTCCCACCCCATATCCTCGTCATGACCGCCACTCCCATTCCGCGTACCCTTGCCATGACCCTGTATGGAGACCTCGACACTTCCGTCATCGATGAACTGCCGCCCGGACGCAAACCCATCCTGACCGTCCACCGGACGGAAGCCCAACGACTCCGGGTCGTCGGGTTCATGCGGGAGGAAATAGCCAAAGGCAGACAGGTGTACGTCGTTTATCCCCTGATCGAAGAAAGCGAGAAGATGGACCTGAACAACCTCATGGCGGGATATGAGGCGATAGAAAGGGAATTCCCCCGGCCCCAGTTCCAAATCAGTATCGTCCATGGCAGAATGAAAGCGGCAGACAAGGAGTTCGAAATGCAACGCTTCGTGAAAGGTGAGACACAGATCATGGTCGCCACCACGGTGATCGAAGTGGGGGTGAACGTCCCGAACGCCAGTGTCATGGTCATCGAGAATACGGAACGGTTCGGCCTGTCTCAGTTGCATCAGCTGCGGGGTAGGGTGGGGCGCGGCGCCGAACAAAGTTACTGCATCCTGATGACCGACTTTCGGCTGAGCCAGGATGCCCGCGAAAGAATCAACACCATGGTCCGGACAAACGATGGATTCGAAATCGCCGAAGCAGACCTGCGCCTGCGCGGGCCCGGCAATATCGAAGGAACCCGGCAGAGCGGCCTGCTGAACCTCCGGATAGCGGACCTGGGCAAGCACGCCGAGGTGCTCCGGTCCGCCAGGAACATCGCCCGGCGCATCCTCGACGAGGATCCCGCCCTGGCAAACCCTGTCCATGCACCCCTCCTGACGTTCCTGCAAAGGGAACGCTCCCGTAGAAAGGACTGGGGAAGAATCAGTTGAGACATCCGGCTCAGCGTGCCCAATGCTCATGCCGGTGCGCCGGTATCTTCCCGCCGCAAGGCCTTGTATATGGGTACCGTGGAGCATGGCTCCCCGAACATGATACTCGCCGCCACCGGCAACAGTTTGGCCGTCAATGCCATGTAGGCAGCCGGAGGCACCGGCTTGCCGCTGCACCCCTTGATGACGATCCGCTGGCCTTCGTAAGCGATCACATCCAATTCGTCGATCCGCTTCAGGTAAAGATGCCGGACTACTTCCTCCGCGGCACCTTGGTGGACACCGGCTGCGAAAGGGGACGCATGAACCGTCACCAACATGTACGCCCACAAGGGAATGACCGCGTCCGCAGAACAGCGGACCGCCAGATGACATCCCTCGTATCGAGTCCAGTCATGCTCCTTCATCGCCTGCCGGAATTCCTTTTCCTTCAATATCAGCCCCATGAACAGGTAGTCCTTCAAATCGAACTCCAACACCTCCCCCACCGGGTGGTAATCCTCTAGATTGACGGTCACCAGGCCGCTGTTCGCCACCCGGTTGACCAAGGGTTTATCCGATACCGTCATGATTGATGATTTTTCACTTTTTATTACGAACCCTACCCCTCCGCATGTTCAAAGATGCAGCACAACTATTACTGTTTGCGACTCATTTTTTCATACGCCACACTTGCCTTGGACTTTTTTTGAGTATTGGAATCCAAATACAGTTCCTGACCAACTAAAATTTTTATCTTCTTGGTTTTCTTTGGTTTGACTGCAAAAACCCCAATCAATTTTCCGTCTTGCTGAATTCGAACGGAGAACGATTCGTCACCTAAATTCCTAATGACAGCATAGCAGCCTTCCCCTTGAAAAGGATTGATGGTAGCATCTTGCCCTGGACCCTTGCCCGTCATCAACATACTTTGATTGGCGTCGATCTCAAATACCGTTTGGGCCTCCAGTTGAAATTGCATGCAAAAAACCAGGACAGACAATAAATGTAATCTCCTCATGCGCTGAAAATAACTGTAAACAGTCACTGTATCATGACAGAATAGTTCCGAAGTTCATTCCCCATCCTGGACTTCCAACGGGGCCCGCTCGCCGATCTCCTGCAAGGGCTCCTTGAAATCCTTCGGCTTCGGCAGGTCGTCCAGACTGTTCAAGCCGAAATAATCCATGAACCGGACGCTGGTTCCGTACAACAAGGGCCTGCCGGGGCCGTCACTCCTGCCGACAATCGACACAAGCTCCCGCTCCAGCAGTTTCTGAAGGGTGTAGTCGCAACTGACTCCGCGGATGCTCTCCAGTTCTGCTTTGGATACCGGTTGTTTGTATGCAAGGATGGATAGGGTCTCCACCGCAGCCTGCGACAGGCGTTTCTTGGTCGTCTGCCGCAACCATGCCCCCACCACCGGATGAAACGCCCCCTTCGTCATGAACTGCAGGCCGCCGGCAATCTCCACAATCTCCATGGCATATGCATCCCCGTTGTACTTTTCCCGGAGCGCCCGAATAGCCTCCGCCACTTCTTCCGGGGAAACGAAAGTCGAAAATGCCTCGTTCAGACTCGACTCGATGTCCGCCTTGCTTATCGGAGTGTCCGCAGCGAATATCAACGCCTCAACGGATAATGTCAGTTTTTCCATTATTAACAGTTATGCGGCCGGCCGGTTGTTCGACTTCCACACCGGACGCACCCGCCGGCCTTGCATACTCGCTTGCCTTCGTTGACAACCCCAGTCCCATGGGGGACCAGCCTGTACAAATGTAGCAAAATCCGCTCGGTTTGTCTGCTTACCCACAGATCGGATTCACCCGCACCGGCCGACCTGCCCCGTACACCGTCCGCCGGATACGCCCCCGCGAGCAATATGTTCAAAAACCACCCAAAATAATGCCCGCCGTACAATATTGCCGTGATACTGTCAGTTATTCACATGATAGGATTGCTGTTATCACCAACCTGATTCTTCACATGAAACAACCTTACACTTCTTTGGATTTGGTCAGACATCTTTACGGCGAAGGATTCCCTTCGGAAAATACCGAACTGCGTTTCGCACTGGATGAAAACCCGCTCCTCCGGGAGGAATTTCAAGAACTGCAACAGGCCTTACGGCATTTGCCGCGCGATATGTTCAACGCTAAACCGACCACCCTGCAGAAAATCATGCGCTACAGCGCTTCCACCGCACTCTGCCAGTCCAAATGAACACCTGCTGCGCGAAGCGACTGCGCTGCTCAGGCTGCCTTGGAATTGCCCGGCACACTTCCCAGCAAGGCCGTACCTGACCCTGTATCACCCGAAACGACGCACAATAAAGGAAAGTCTGCCGACCGAAAATTCACTGTCCGGCCCGGCAGGAACGGTTCTTCCCGCTGTGTCCGGTCAAACAAGGCCCGGCCAATAAGGAACCTACCATGCGATGGTATCCCAGCGCTGCCGCACAAACGTCCAGTCTCGAACATGCAACGGGCCTTCCCCGAGCAGCCGGAGGAACTAACGCCGCCTGCCCAAACACGGCATTGAGAACGGTTCAGAAACCGTCTTCACACTGAGCACCCTGCCTCCATAACACGTTGCCCGACGTGAATCCCACCAAAAGTATTACACAATAATTGTTGTTTTTTTATTTTTTGTTTAAAACATTTTATTTTATGTTTGCATCGATATTGAAATTTGTTGCAACTTCAAACTCCAGCGGATATGTTTCAAGACAGAGATTCGAAAATCAAGGCCCTCAACCTGGCAATAGACCGGATTGACAAGACCTTTGGCAAAGGGACCGTCATGCGGTTGGGCGACAAACAGGTAATGGATGTCGAATGCATTTCGACAGGATCGTTGGGAATGGACCTGGCCCTGGGGGTCGGTGGGTTCCCCCGCGGCAGAATCATCGAGATATACGGACCGGAATCCTCCGGTAAGACGACGCTTGCCATCCACGCCATCGCAGAATGTCAACGTTCCGGCGGTATGGCCGCGTTCATCGATGCGGAACATGCATTCGACCGAACCTACGCGGAAGCACTGGGTGTGGAAACGGAAAATCTGCTGATTTCCCAACCCGACAACGGGGAACAGGCCCTGGAAATCGCAGAAAACCTGATTCGATCCGGTGCGATCGATATCATCGTCATTGACTCCGTCGCCGCCTTGGTACCCAGAAGCGAGATCGAAGGGGAAATGGGCGATGCCAAGGTCGGCCTGCAAGCCCGCCTGATGTCACAGGCCATGCGGAAACTGACCGCCGCCATCGGTCGTACGCACTGTACCTGCATCTTCATTAACCAACTCCGTGAAAAAATCGGTGTGATGTTCGGCAACCCCGAAACAACCACCGGTGGCAATGCGCTCAAGTTCTATGCCTCCATCCGCGTGGACATCCGCCGCAACGGACAGGCGATCAAGGACAAGGAAGGTAATGTCGTAGGTAACCACGTAAAAGTCAAAATCGTCAAGAACAAAGTGGCACCGCCGTTCCGAACCGCCGAATTTGACATCATGTATGGCGAAGGGATCTCCAAATCCGGTGAAATCGTCGACATGGGTGTGGATTACGATATCATCACCAAAAGCGGTGCATGGTATAGCTACGACGGCGCTAAGATCGCCCAAGGCCGCGATGCTGCCAAACAGTTCATGATGGACAACCCGGAGGTCGCTTCAGAAATCGAACAGAAAATCAAATCCAAACTGTCATCCGCCAAAGTACGCGCCACCCCCGTTCCCACGGACGAAGACGGCATGGAAAACGGTTTCGGTGACGACGATTGATTCCCGCTGCGTTCTACGCTTTGCAGCGATGCTTGTCATCCCGTCCATTGTGACTGACTATCCTGATGCTTGCCAATTCCGCTCTCATCGCAGTGCAGCCCTCCCGTCTGCCTCCTACCAGAGGCCCGGGGGCTGCACTGCCTGTCAGTGGCTTACTGCTACGCAACAGAAAGGTTTTCTGGTCGATGACAATGTCCGACGCACTGCGCTTCCTCGACTTGGTTCCTCTCATCGGTCAATGATAAGAAAAATTGGCTCCCAAGCGCCGATTACCCTTCCTTGTGCGTATCAGATACATTTCCGAATCTCCGATCTTATTGCCACGGTCGCGGACTCCCTGCCGCCGAAGAACCGGAGACGGACCGAATAGCCGCCCAACAGCGGCAGCGCCTTGGTTGGGTCTTTACCCTCGCACCACGCCAGGCCCCTCTTCTCGAAAAAATCAAAAGCTAAAGCACAGACAAAACGGTGACTTGGGAAGCCAATCATGCGCACTTTTTCATACCGGACGGGACCATCTGGTTTGCACCCGCTCGATTTACAAATACCCAAAGCAGCTTTTCATGCCCATCCCCGCTGTTTGTTAATGCACATCACACAATTCCGCTTGCGCCTCGTTTCCTATCCCTGCAGACATGTCCAACCGGACGGGTGCACAGCTCCCCCTGACAATCCCATCACAAGGCTACCCCTGCAGATAAACGACAAATTTTTCATGAAAATAAGGTAGGTCAAACCAATCGCTGATCGCATAAACCTCCGAATACTCTCCCTTTGGCAAGGCCTTGAGTTCCGATTGTAAGTTGCCCCCTTTCAGCGCCAACAGCCCGTTGGGCAACACATGCCGATGCTGCTCTTTCAACAGGCGATGCGACCATTGCCGCAGCTGCTCCATCGTTGCAACGGCTCGGGAAACAGCAAAATCATATGTCCTTCCACGCAAGCTTTCCACTCTTTCCGCCGACGCACGGACATTCTTCAGCGACAACTGTTCCGCAACATCCTGTACGACCCTGATCTTTTTCAACGTGCCATCCACCAGATGAAACGACACATCCGGAAACATGATAGCCAACGGTATCCCAGGAAATCCACCCCCGGTACCGATGTCAAGGATGCTGGCACCCGGCTGAAATCGAATCAGCTTTGCTATCGCCAAGGAATGCAACACATGATGCTCGTACAACTGGTCTATATCTTTCCGGGAAATCAGGTTGATCCTGCTGTTCCAGGTCCTGTAAAGTTCCTCCAGTTTGGCAAAAAGATCCAACCGCTCCTCGTCCAACGAAGGAAAGTAAGTCGCCAACGCTTCGTATGTCATCATGTTGAAATGATAAATCCATCCATAAACAAAAAATCTCCTGCCAAAATTCGCTTTTTTTCCAATATTGCGAGAGATAAGCATCCTTGTCGTCAGGCAGTCGGCGGAAACCGACCCGTTGAAAGAATCCAATCTGTCACCGCCTCTCTTTGCTCCGAAGTCAAGCCCAAACTCCTGAAGCATGGCTACCAAGGCACTGGTCATCAGTAACTACCGGGACACAAACGGCGTCCGCCCCGAAGCGGAACTCTTCATCCGACTCCAACAGGCTGGTGTCCGTGTCACCATCATGACCTTTCCAGATGCCCCCTACGTCAACCGCTTCCGCTCGGCCGGCATCGTGGTCATCCCTTTCCACCCGACTAAAAAATTCGACCTGGGTGCCATCCTTACCATCCGAAAAACCTTGGTTCACGGACAATATGATTTCCTGCACCTGTTCAACAGCCGGGCTATACGAAACGGACTGTTGGCTGCCACAGGCATCCCGGTGAAGGTCATCCTCTACCGCGGTTATACCGGCAATATCCACTGGCTCGACCCCAGCGCATACCTCAAATATCTGCATCCTAGGGTTGACCGCATCATCTGTATCGCACCGGCCATTTCCGAACTGTTCCGGCGGCAACCCGGCTTCCGGCCGGAAAAGGCCGTCACCATCAGCAAAGGACATGACCCGGCATGGTACGATGACATCCGCCCGAACCGTACCCTCATCCGCAACACCTGGCATGTCCCCGACAACGCCTTCCTGGTCGTCTGCGTTGCCAACAACCGACGGATGAAAGGTATTCCCGTCCTCCTGGAAGCCACCTGCGCCTTGCCACCGACCTGCCCCGTCCACTTCCTTCTCATCGGGAACAACATGGACGACAGGGCCTGTCGCAAATGGATGGAACTGAGCCCGCTCCGTAACCAGATACACCTGGCTGGCTTTCGAACGGATGTCCTTTCCCTCCTCGCCGCCGCAGATGGCTTCGTACTGCCTTCCTTGTTCGGCGAAGCCACCACGAAAGCACTCCTCGAAGCGATGTCATTGGGAGTTCCTCCCATCATAACCGATATTCCGGGAAACAAGGCCGTTGTCTCGGACGGATTGAACGGAAGGGTGGTGCCACCGGGAAATCCCGCCGCACTGGCGGCCGCCATCCATGCAATGGCGAACAATCGGGTCCTGGCCCGGCAATGGGGCGCGGCCGCCCGGGATTCCGTCCGCCGTAATTTCCACATCCAGCAGACGACGGCCGCTTACCTATCCTTGTATGCGGATATGCAAGGCGTTTGATTCACTCCTTAAGGTAAAATTGGAACCGCGTTCAGGCAGACAATACCGCCATACATTTGAGTTCGATGGCGATGGGTGAAGGCAAGGACACCACACCGACCGTTGTACGGCAGGGTTGTGTCGAAGGATCCGGGAAATATTGTGCGTAAATTTCGTTGTAGGTGAGGAAATCACGCTGCATATCGGTCAGAAAAACAGTGATATCCACCAAATCCTCCCATCGTGCGCCGGCTGCTTCCAATACCTGCCGGACATTTTTGAACACCGCGTGGCACTGTGCGGAGAAATCAAACGCCGCGTAAAGCCCTCCGGCGTTTCGCCGCAACCCTGGCACTTCGTTCGTCCGTGGGTCGCGGGGACCTATGCCTGAGAGGAACAACAGGTTTCCCACCCGGCGGGCGTGCGGATAACTACCCATCGCCCGAGGCGCCGCCGTCGCATCAATCGGTATGGAACGACGTTCGTCAAGTGCGCCGGAATGCCCTGATTCCGGCAGTGGCTGGCCACCCGATTCCGTATCCGTAATCAAAAGGTTATCCATTTCTGGTCGCTTTTTCCGGAAGCAATGACCTTTTCAATGAAACGCATACCGCGTACACCGTCATGAACCGTCGGAAAATCCTGGTCTGTGGCCGTCGGTACATGCCCGGACAAACGGGCCCGGACGCTCCTGGCGAAATTTCGATAGATGTTCGCGAATGCCTCCAGGTACCCTTCCGGATGACCCGCCGGAATGCGGGTATGGGCGGCCGATTCCGGTGACAAAGCATGACCACCAGTCCGCAGTACTTCCATCGGCCTGTCGAGCCACTTGACATACAGGCTGTTCGGTGCCATCTGTGACCACTGGAGGCCGGCTTTGGTTCCGTATACCCGGATATTGAGATTGTTCTCCTCACCGGCAGCAATCTGGCTGGCATGCAGGACGCCCTTGGCACCGTTGCTGAATCGCAACAAAACGTTGCCGTCATCATCCAGCCGTCTGCCCTCCACAAAAGTACTGATGTCCGCACAAAGGGCCGATATCTGCAATCCCGTGATGTATTCCGCAAGATTCTCCGCATGCGTGCCGATATCCCCCATAGCGCCGGCAATACCCGACTGGGAAGGATCTGTCCGCCAACCCGCCTGCTTGCTGCCGGAATCTTCCACTTTGGTGGACAACCACCCTTGGGGATATTCCACCACCACTTTCCGGACTTCCCCGATCTCTCCGTTCCGTATCATGGCACGCGCTTGCTTGACCAACGGATAACCGGTATAATTATGGGTCAGCGCAAAAAACAGCCCGGTCCGCTCCACCAACTCCGCCAGGTGTTCCGCCTCCGCCATGTCGAAACAAAGCGGTTTGTCGCACACCACATGGAAACCGTTCTCCAAGGCCATTCTGGCCGGGCCGTAATGGACATGGTTGGGCGTGACGATGGCCACGAAGTCCATCCGTTCCCCTGCCGGCAGGTTTTTTTCCTGCTCGATCATTTCCTGGTAACTTCCGTATACCCGGTCGGCTGGCAAAAATAGGTCTTTCCCTGACAGGCGGGATTTCTCCGGATCGGAGCTGAAAGCTCCACATACCAGCTCGATTTCTCCGTCGAGAGCGGCTGCCATCCGGTGTACGGCCCCGATGAAGGCGCCGCGCCCTCCACCGACCATTCCCATGCGAATTTTACGATTCATGATTTGCTGTATTTGCGGAAACGGACAACGCCGGATGACCGGACGCCCACTCCTTTCCCCTAAGGAAGTTTACGGATCTTGATGTTGCGGAAACGAATCTCGTGACCATGGTCCTGCAGGCCGATATGCCCCTCCTTCGCACGGGCATAATTGGGATATTCCTTGAATTTGGACCTTTCGAGCTGGGCCGTCCATTGCTCGGAGCCGACCTCATACCCGAGACAACGCCGACCGTTCAACCAATGTTCCACCTTGCCGTCCTGGTGGACGATCCGGGCGGTGTTCCAGCTGCCGACCGGTTCCATATATTGGCCGGCGGAGGCCTCCATGTCATAATTGTCTCCCGTCCGGTGCGTATCCATGTCGAAATCCTTCAACAGTGCCGCATAAACCGCTTCGTCGATGAGTTGGTATTCCGGTGCATTGTTCCAGATGGATCGGCCCTGTTCCTCCATCACGAAGTAGAAGATCCCTCCGTTGGCAGAATCCGACAAGAGGAAGTCGATGGAAAGCTCGAAGTTGCCGAACTTCTCCCGGGTGATGATGTCCCCACCGAAATCGTCCGGCCTGGGATCTGGCGGATGGAGGACGACCAGTTCCCCATCTTCTGCGACCCAACCGGCTGCAGGCATGGAATCTCGGTTGTAGCCCCGCCACGCGTCCACGGAACGACCGTCGAAAAGAAGCTGCCAGCCGGATTCGGATTCTTCCGCGCTCAACTGGTTCCGTGTGGTATCGGCCGCCAAGACCGTGTCTCCGTCGGTTTCGGCGGAAGGATTGGATGGGGCGGGCTGACAAGACAGTCCTGCCAAGGAAATGACCAGCAGGATAGAGGATAACTGTTGCATGTATGTCGATTTTTCTTTGAGGAATCGGCCTGCCACCGATTGGTCAGACCGTCAGCAGGTCCTTTTCCTTGGTCTCGATGGTCTGTTCGATCTTGCGGGTATAATCATTTACCAGTTGCTGGATTTCCTGTTCCTTCTGGCGACCGGCGTCTTCTGGATAGCCGTCCTTGACCGCCTTTTTGATTTGGTCCAGGGCCTTGTGACGGGCGGAACGCAGGCTGATCTTCGCTTCCTCCCCCAGGTGACGGGCCTGCTTGACCAGGTCTTTGCGACGTTCCTCCGTCAGCGGCGGAATTGTCAGGCGGATGACCTCCCCGTCGTTCATCGGAGTGATGCCAAGATTGGCTTCGAAAATAGCCCTCTCGATAGGCCCCAGCAAGGTTTTCTCCCATGGCTGGATCACGATGGTCCGCGCATCCGCCGTGGCGACGCTGGCCACTTGGCTGACCGGTGTCATTTGACCGTAATAGTTCACCGCAATATCAATGAGCAGGGAAGTGGAAGCTTTGCCGGTCCTGATTTTCGTCAACTCGAACCGCAGGTGTTCAAGGGCAGCCTCCATAGAGCCTGCCGCTGCGTCCATGGCGGAGCCAATCTCTTCTGATAACATAGTACGCTGTTAGGATTGAAAATTGGGGACCGACCTGCCGGAACGGAAGAACGGAGGTCCGGGGCAGCCCCGTTTAAAAATTATATACGACCTCCCCGTTGCGGATATCGATGTCGTTGGAATCCTTCATCCGCTGTATGATTCGGTCGATATTGTCGTGCAGGGAGAGTTCCTGGCTTTGCAAAAGTATGTAATTTTTCAAGGTGGCGATTTGTTCCGGCCTGTTTCCGGACCGGATCAACCTTTTGACGGCCTCCGCAGCCGAACGGGTGATGATTTCGTCGTCCTCCAATACGGGGACGCCGTCTTCTTCATCCCGGAAGGATTGGAAATCCGTTTGCGCGTGCTGCCCCTCCTCCTCCTGATTGAATTCCCGGAATACAGGACCTTCCTCTTTCTTGCGCCGTACCCGCATACAATTCCTTCCGGAGGAATTGATGAAGCTGACCAAGGGGTCGAAGGCAGGGTCGTTGGAAATGACCGCGAACTCCACATCCCGCTCCACCTTCTGGTGCAGGCGACCCATCACGAAGGCTATGTAGTAGTTGAGTCTGCTGTCCTCCGCATGACCTGCGACAATCCAGCGGAGGTCCTTACCGGCCCGCTGCAACTGCCGGACCATCGCCAAAGGGATGTTCTCCTGATTCTCGTCTATGAAAACGAAGATACGGGAAGCCACTTTCTCCAGCTTCTTGAACTTGATCTGGACGAGATTCTCGTAATCTATGAAGACGTAGCGTCTGTTTTGCGTGTACATACTTGAAATACTGACGATGCCAGGCTCGGTGATATTCCCGGCCGCACAACAGTAAAGCGAAGGTAATGATTTCGAGCGTATCTGCACGTCCTATCCAACCCTAGTTTTATGGCCGCCACCTTTTACCCGACCGGTCGAGGCAATCCGGCACCGTCCGGGATCGCCCACTTCTTACCGAATAGACCGGGAAGGCTGGTCTACAAGCTGTACAATCTAATCCGGATGCTGAAATATATTAAGCCACAACATATTATGAAACATTGAGGACCGTACTGTCGGATCGGCCACACGCCCTTCCTGTCGGGACCAGTTGGCGGAAACACTGTCCTTTTTCCTTTTTTGACGGCAATTCCCTAATTTGGTCTTACGGTTGCAAGAAGCAGAACCGCTTCGCTCCCGCCTGCCGACGCCTCCCCGCTCAGGCAGACCGCAGGCCCGGCACCATCAAAAAGTCCGCACTCACCATGAAACGATACCTGACCGTAATCCTCCTCCTGTTTTGGGTGCCTGGCCTTCTGCCTGCCCAACAAAGCGTTCTGCAGTTGGATTACATCGAACGATACAAAAGGCTCGCGATGCAGGAAATGGAAAGGGCCGGAGTGCCGGCCAGTATCAAGATGGCTCAGGCGCTCTTGGAATCGAATGCCGGCCAGAGCGAGCTGGCAAGGAAAGCAAACAACCATTTCGGAATCAAATGTGGCGGAGACTGGACCGGAAAAACCTACCATCATCAGGATGATGACACCGATGCCTACGGAAACCCCATCAACTCCTGCTTCCGAAAATTCCCGAACGTGGAGGAATCCTGGGTCGCACATTCGGAATTCCTACGCAACCCCCGGAGCGCCCACCGATACGGCCCCTTGTTCGAACTGAATCCGCTCGATTACAAGGCCTGGGCCAAAGGGCTCGTCAAGGCATCCTATGCAACGGACCGGCGATATGCCGACAAACTCATCGACCTCATCGAACGCTACGAGCTTGATCAACTCGATCGCATGGCCGGCCTCCCGGGATCCATACGTCCTGCCTTGGCTTTGGCAGGTCTTCGCTTGCAATCGGTGAATGACATCAAGGTGATCGTCGCGGATTCCGGCCTGACCGTGGACCTGATCTCCACCAAGGCCGACATACCCCTACGACGGCTCGCCCGATATAACGAGTGGCTGCCGCACCCTTCCGATCCGCTGCCGGCGGATTACCGTGTTTTCCTGCAGCCCAAAAGGTCCCGCTACCGGGGTCCGAAAAAATGGCATCACATTCAGGAAGGGGAGACCTTGCTGGCAGTCTCCCAACAATACGGTGTCAAACTGTCCGCCCTGCAACGACGGAACCGGATTGGAAAAAACGAACGGCCCAAGGCCGATCAGCGAGTCAAACTCAAAGGCTTCCGGGTATCCGCCGATAACAAACCCTTGGTCGTCCCCGCTGACCCGGCCCTCCTTCCGGAACCAGCCCCCTGGCCGGCCGACACCCCGCCCGGCACCGTACAACCCGCCGCCCCCATCGAAAAGCCCGACCTACGGCCCGAAGCCGTTTTCCATACCGTTGCGAAAGGGGATACACTCTTCTCCATCGCCCGCCGCTACGGAACCACCGTCGAACTGATCGTCCGTACCAACGCCCTGGAAAGCACCCTGATCCGCCCGGGGCAAGTCCTGCGGATAAAATAACCGCCCATGGTCGTCGCCGTGAACACCCGCCTCCTGCTGCCCGGCAAATTGGAAGGCATCGGCCGTTATATGCAGGAGGTCCTGCTACGCCTCACCCGACAGCACCCCTCGGATCGTTTCTTTTTTCTGTTCGACCGGCCTTTCGATCCCGCATTTGTGTTTGCGGACAATGTCACGCCCGTCGTACTTTCTCCCCCGGCCAGACACCCGCTGCTTTTTGTCTGGTGGTTCGAGTACGCCTTGCCCAAGGCACTCGCCCGGCTGCAGCCGGATGTGTTCCTGTCCATGGACAATTTCCTTTCCCTGCACACGCCGGTCCCGACCGTCCTGGTCACACACGACCTGGCTCCCCTGCATTTTCCGGAACAACTCACCCTCCCGCAACGCTGGTACTACCAATATTTCCTGGAACGCTTCAACCGAAGGGCGGATGCCATCCTCGCCGTCAGCCATTTCACCCGGACAGACATCCTGAACCGTTTCCGACTGCCTCCGGAGAAGGTGTCTGTGGCAGGAAATGCGGGCAGACCGGAATTCCAACCCCTACCCGTCGCCACCATCCGGGAAATCCGTGACCGCTATGCCGACGGACAACCATTCTTCCTGTATGTCGGTGCCATCCATCCCCGGAAAAACGTTCACCGGCTTATCGCCGCATTCGAACGCTTCAAACAGGACACCGGTTCTTCTGCCCGGCTGGTGGTCGCCGGCCGTTTCGCCTGGCGGTCGGAGGACGTCCGGTCAGCCTGGGAGACATCCCCCTTCCGATCCCATATCCGTTTCCCGGGATACGTCCCGGACAACGAACTGCCTTCCCTCACCGCCGCCGCTTTCGCCTGTGTCTACGTCTCGTTGTTCGAAGGCTTCGGTGTGCCGCTTGTCGAGGCCATGCTATCCGGTGTGCCGGTCATCACCTCCAACACCACCTCGATGCCGGAGGTCGCCGGCGATGCAGCCATACTGGTCAATCCGGAAGACATACCGGAAATTGCCTCCGCGATGGCCATGCTTTGGAGAAATGACGGCCTGCGTACAGACCTTGTCGCCCGTGGATTCCGGCAGGCCACCTCCTTCCGTTGGGAAGAAACCGCCGCCAAAGTGTACGCCACGCTCGAAAAACTGCTTCCATCCTAATCTTTCGAAGGGATTCCGCTGTTCTTTCTATACGGATCTGAACTGACCAGGCAAGGTTCTATGGCCCGACTTTTTCTCCGACGAACCGGCTTTTCGACAATCGCTTTCCGTCGGTCGCCTTACTTTTACCGCAGGCAGGGCGCCGCTCCGGCTACCGTCCGCATTCCTCCGGTGGCAAGTCATGAACGGCAGCCATCTTTCGTTTACACCTGGAAAATTGACAAAATGGGCTTGTTCAGCTTTTTCAAACCTCCCAAACCAGTTGGATTCGAGTACCACCCACGGTTCTATGACCCCCGGAAAGATGAATTCCGCGAACGGCTCGCCAAAGCCAGGGAACAGGCTGACACCGCGCAACCGGAAGCGGTTAAGAACAGGATACGCACGGGCCTCCGAAGGAAACAGGCTTCCCTCCCGGACCGGCATTACCGCCGGCGGCAAGCCTACCGTTCCAATCTGCTCCTGCTCGTGGTCATCATCGTCCTCGTCGCCTTGACCATCGCAGGGATTGAGATATATTTGCCCAGCATCATCCAAATGTTCGAATAACCCATGGCGGATATCATTCAGCTTTTGCCAGAGGCCATCGCCAATCAAATCGCTGCCGGCGAGGTCGTGCAGCGCCCCGCCGCCGTCGTCAAGGAATTGGCGGAAAATGCCATCGATGCCGGCGCCATCAGCGTTAAGATCATCGTAAAGGATGCCGGCAAAACCCTGATCCAGGTCATCGACAACGGCAGCGGCATGTCCGCCTCCGACGCCAGGATGTGCTTCGAACGTCACGCCACCTCCAAGATCCGGGAAGCACGCGACTTGTTCGCCATCCGGACAATGGGCTTCCGCGGCGAGGCCATGGCATCCATCGCAGCTGTCGCCCAAGTGGAGATGCGAACCCGTCTTCACAAGGACGAACTCGGTACCCGCATCGCCATAGAAGCCTCCCAACTGACCGCCCAAGAACCCTGTCCCTGCGCTCCTGGAACCAACACTTCTGTCCGCAACCTCTTCTTCAACGTCCCAGCCCGCCGTAATTTCTTGAAGTCCAACGCTATCGAGATGCGGCACATCCTGGATGAATTCCAACGCATCGCCCTCGCCAATGTGGATGTCTTCTTCTCCCTACACCACAACGGCAATGAAATCTTCCACCTGCCCGCCTCCAACCTCCGTCAACGCATCGTGGGACTGTTCGGCAATGCTTTCAACCCGAAACTGGTACCTGTCGAAGAGGAAACAGATGTGATGGCAATCGGCGGGTTCATCGGGAAACCGGAATTTGCCCGTAAAACACGCGGGGAACAAATGTTCTTCGTCAACCACCGATTCATCAAGAGCGGATACCTGCATCATGCGGTCATGACCGCATACGAGGACCTGCTTCCGCCGGATACCTATCCTTTCTACGTGCTGTTCCTGGAAATCGATCCCTCCCGCATCGATATCAACGTCCACCCTACCAAACAGGAAATAAAATTCGACGACGAACGCCTCGTTTATGATTACCTACGCGTCGCCGTCCGCCATGCCCTCGGCCAGCATAACATCACCCCTTCCCTGGATTTCGACCAGGAACGGAGCTTTGTCGCCATACCGCCCCTCCAACCTTCCAACACCATACCCGGACACCACGACTACGCTTCCGGCCAGCCGAACGATATCCGCCTCCATACCGATGACAAGTGGCAAAGCCCCCCCTTGTCCGCACGGGACCGTTCCAACCTGCAGCATTGGCAAAACCTTTTCGTCGACGCACCTGAGGAAGGGACAGACCCTTCCGATTCCCATGACGCACCAACCACCCCACCCATCACCATCGAAAGTGGATGGTCCGCCGCCTCCGGCCAGGAAGACCCTCCGACCCTCTTTTCCCAATCACAAAAGAATCCGTACCAAATCCACGGCACCTTCATCGTCAGCCATATCAAGTCCGGCTTTCTGCTCATCGACCAACAAGCTGCCCACGAAAGAATACTTTACGAACGTTTCCTCGGCGCCATACAGGACAAACAGCCGCTCAGACAACAGGAACTGTTTCCCCAGACCGTCACCCTGACCACCGCAGATGCCGCCATCCTGACGGAAATATTACCCGAAGTCAACGCCCTCGGCTTCGAAATGGAACCGTTCGGTAAGGATGCCTTCATCATCCGAGGTGTCCCGGCGGATATCGCCGGCAAATTCGATGCGACGAAATCGGTGGATCAACTGCTGGAACAATTCAAGGAAGACCGCTCCCTCCAACTCGACCATGCCGACCGCCTGGCCCGCTCCATGGCCCGCAGCGCTGCCATCAAACGGGGCCAGCAACTATCCGCCAGGGAAATGCAGGAACTGATCGACCAGTTGTTCGCCTGTGCCATGCCTTTCAAAAGCCCTCGCGGAAGACATTGTTTCCTCACCTATGAACTGGAAGAACTGGACAACCGGTTCAAAGGCTGACCCGGCTGTCTCCGGTCCGTCCCACCCCCCCCTCCTTCCTGTTCCTTCGGGAGGCATTGGCGAATCTCCCGGCAGCCGGGTGTGGCACTGCCCGAATCACGACACTGTTTCCGCTTGTTGTCCACAGTTGTTTTTGCTATCTTGGATTTGCGAAGGCGACCGACCCGTACGATCGGTGAAGTCCAGCCGCCGCCCGGATGATAAACTTCCGGACAGATAGCCTCTCATCGATCCATGACCAATGTCTCGCACCTTTTCAGATAACAATGCCATGTCCCATCCTTACCCTTGCTTGTTCAGCCCCCTTGACCTGGGTTTCACCACCCTCCCCAACCGAATCATGATGGGCAGCATGCATACCGGGCTGGAAGAGAAAAAAGGTGGATTCGAACGGCTCGCCACCTATTTCGCTGCCCGAGCGGAAGGTGGAGCTGGACTCATTGTCACCGGCGGGATCTCCCCCAACAGACGAGGCCAGGTGGCCCCGTTCGCAGCCAGGCTGAGCTCCGTCCGCGATGTCGGCAAACACCGCCTGGTAACTGACGCTGTCCACGCGGCAGGCGGCAGAATCTGCCTGCAGATCCTGCACGCCGGACGCTACAGCTACCACCCCTTCGCCGCGGCACCATCCGCCGTTCGGTCCCCCATCACCCCTTTCAAGCCATGGCCGCTCACCGACCGGGGAGTCCGCCGAACCATTCTCGATTTCGTGCGATGTGCCGAGCTCGCCCGGTTGGCAGGATATGACGGCGTGGAGGTCATGGGCAGCGAAGGATACCTGATCAACGAGTTCCTGTCCGCCCGCACCAACAAACGAAAAGACCGCTGGGGCGGCGATTTCCATCACCGCAAGCAATTCCCCCTCGAGATCGTATCCGGTATCCGGCAGGCGGCCGGACCGGATTTTATCCTCCTTTATCGACTTTCCATGCTCGACCTGGTGGAGGACGGCAGCAATTGGGAGGAAGTCGTGGAATTGGCCCGAGATGTAGAACAAGCAGGGGCCAATCTGATCAACACCGGTATCGGCTGGCACGAGGCCCGGGTCCCCACCATCGCCACGCTTGTCCCAAGAGCGGCGTTCTCCTGGGTCACCCAACGGTTGAAAAAGGCGGTCTCCATCCCACTCGTCGCTTCCAACCGAATCAACATGCCCGCGGAAGCGGAGGAAATCCTCCGCAGCGGTTGCGCGGATATGGTCAGCATGGCACGCCCTTTCCTCGCCGATCCCGACTGGGTGAGAAAGGCGCAGACCGACCGTGCGACTTCCATCAATACCTGCATCGCTTGCAACCAAGCCTGCCTGGACCTGACGTTCCGCGGCAAAACCGCCACTTGTCTGGTCAACCCGCAGGCCTGTCACGAGACGGAATTCCAAATCCTTCCTGCCAGCGTCCCCCGTCGTGTGGCGGTGGTGGGCGCCGGACCCGCCGGACTGGCCGCCGCCACCACCGCTGCCAAACGCGGACACCGGGTGCATCTCTTCGAAGCCGCCTCCCATATCGGCGGCCAGTTCAACCTGGCCAAAGCTGTTCCCGGAAAGGAGGAGTTCTCCGAGACCCTGCGCTATTTCCGTCACCTGATTCTGGAAACCGGCGTACGCCTTCACCTGCAACAAAAGGTCAGCGCCCGCTTCCTGCTGGACCAGGACTTCGATGACATCATACTCGCCACCGGCTGCCTCCCCAGACCCATCCGCATACCTGGGGACGATCTTCCGATGGTCTGCAGCTATGCGGATGTTCTGACAGGCCGCGTGCAGCCCGGCCCCTCCGTCGCCATCATCGGCGCCGGTGGCATCGGGTTCGATGTGGCCACCTTTCTTACCCATACCGACACCGGACATCCCCCCATTCCTTCGTTCATGAAAACCTGGGGCGTCGATACGGACTACTCCCGACGGGGAGGCCTTACCCAACCGATGCCGCCCACTCCCGCCCGACAAGTCTGGCTCCTGAAACGCTCCCCTGGAAAACACGGCGGCAAGCTGGGCAAGACGACTGGTTGGATCCATCGCACCCATCTTCGGTCCATGGGCGTCCGGTTCCTTTCCGATGTGTCCTACCAACGGGTGGATGACAACGGCCTCCATATCTTCCATGAAGGTGCCCACCAGGTGCTTCCGGTGGATCATGTCGTGATTTGTGCCGGGCAAGAATCGGAACGATCCCTGTTGGAGCCGCTGGAGGCGGCCGGGAAAAGCGTCCGCCTGGTTGGCGGCGCCCGACAAGCTACGGAACTGGATGCTTTGGAAGCCATCCGCTCGGGAACGCTGACCGGTATGGCGTTATGAAGAATCGGAAGAAACAGGATTTGCCTACCAAGACCTGCCCAGTCTGCAAAAGACCGTTCCAATGGCGTAAAAAATGGGAAAAATGCTGGGATTCAGTACGGTATTGCAGCGAACGCTGCCGCCTGCAAGCTCATCGGGACAGACGGCTACGACCCGACGCCAGTTCCGGTGACGACGATGTCAATCCCGGTACCGACGCGTGAGCTCGGCATAACCGTCTATTCGCCGGTCTCTGAAAAAAGGCCAGATCCGTCGGACCGCCTCTGTTCGTTGACGGTCAATATCCACCACCAGGATCTCTTCCCGGTCGTCTGCTGCCAAAGCCAACAGCTCCCCTTGTGGCCCGGCCACGAAACTATGCCCCCAAAACTGAATGCCCGCCGTTTGTCCGGAGGGGTCCGGCTCATGACCGACCCGGTTGACGGAAACGACCGGCAAACCGTTGGCCACCGCATGGGCCCGTTGCGAAATCTCCCAGGCAGCCTGCTGCCGGGCCTTCTCCGCAGGCGCATCCGTCGACTCCCAACCAATGGCCGTGGGATATATCAACAGATCCGCTCCCCGCAAGGCCATCAACCGTGCCGCTTCCGGATACCATTGGTCCCAACAGACCAACACACCCAAGTTCCCGGCACTCGTCCGAATGGGCTCGAAGCCCAGGTCACCCGGCGTGAAATAAAACTTTTCATAATAGGCGGGGTCGTCCGGAATGTGCATCTTTCGGTACTTGCCGGCAATCGACCCGTCCTTTTCCATTACGACCGCCGTATTGTGGTACAACCCGGGTGCCCGGCGCTCAAAAAGGGAAATGACCAGCACGATTCCCAAAGAGGCTGCCAGCCGTCCGAAATAATCCGTCGAAGGACCCGGTACCGTCTCCGCCAGGTCGAATACCCCCGTGTCCTCTGTTTGGCAGAAATAAGGGGTGTTGTGCAACTCCTGCAGCACGACCAGCGAAGCCTCCGATTCCGCACATCGCCGAACCGCCGCTGCCAGCCTCGTCATATTTTCCGACCGGTCGGTCGTATTGGCTTGCTGCACGATACCGACCCGCAGGTTGTTTGTCTGTTCCATCCGTTCCGTCTTTTGAAATGCTTGTGTCCCGGCCCGATTTCGAAACCGTCGCCACTGGCCGGTAATCATTCCGGTCGGGGGCCGGCTCGCCCCCTCCGCCTGTCAATACAGCTGCATGGTCACACAATGGAGCGAGCCATGCTGCCGGATGAGCGGCAAGCAATCGATCAGCAAGACATCACGATCCGGAAAAACCTGCTGCAAACGCTCCCTGGCCACCTCATCAAGCGGTGTTCCGTAAGCCGGCACCAGTACCGCGCCGTTGATGATCAGGAAATTGGCATAAGTGGCCGGCAACCGGTGTCCGTCCGTATCCCGGACAGCCGCCGCCATGGGCAGGGGTATCAGGCGGTAAGGTTCCCCATCGGCCCGCCGGAAGTCCTGCAGCTCCGATTCCATCCGCCGAAGGGCATCGTAATGCTCGTCCGTTTCGTCCGCACATTGTACATAAGCGATGGTTCCTGCATCACAGAAACGCGCCAGGGTGTCGATGTGGCTGTCGGTGTCGTCGCCGGCCAGATAGCCGTTGCATAACCAGAGGATTCGCTCCGCACCAAGGTGTTCGCGAAGATATCCTTCGATTTCCTCCCGGGTGCTCGCACCGTTCCGATTGGGCGAAAGCAGGCACGCCGCCGTCGTCAGAAGGGTACCGCAACCATCCGATTCTATACTCCCTCCTTCGAGCACAAAATTCAGTTGGTTCACATATCGCTGACCGGACGGAAAACAGCCCGCCTCGTACAACGACCGGGTGAGCAGGTTGTCCTTATCCGCCGCAAATTTCAATCCCCAGCCGTTGAACTTGAAATCCAGCAGCCGGATTTCCCCCTCCACAGACACCGTAAGAGGCCCATGGTCCCGCGCCCAGGTATCGTTGGTCGGCCGTTCGGCGAAGCGGATGCGGGGCAGCAGCTCCTCCGGCAACCATGACCTGACCAGCCCGGCATCCTGACAGACGACGAGCAGGGACTGGTACCGGGCGATGGCAACAGCGATATCCGAAAAACAACGGCAGGCTTCGTCCAGGTATGGCGCCCAATCTGTTCCGGCATGCGGCCAGGTGAGCATCACAGCCCGCTGCGGGGCCCATTCCGGCAGCATGATGGTGGATGGCATGGATGCGTTCTTCATCCGGCAAAATTAGACGCTGCCGCGGAAAAGCGGATAAGGATTTTACGAAAGGCAGCATCGCAAAGCCAACCTGCCGTTGAACGGCAACAGGACACGGATGTCTCAGTCCGCCACCCGGTCCGGTGCCCGGAAAACACCGATACCGGACAGGTAAAGGGCTGCCTTGCCCTCCAATTCCACCTTCAGCCGGCGGGTCGTCGTATCTGCCAGGCGAAGGATCCGTTTGTACCCAATGGTGGTACCTTCCTGCAACAAGGACCAGTCCCCGTCCGGATTGGCAGCCAACACCCGAAAGGAAGTGACCCGCTGTCCGAGCGGTATGAATTCCTGCAGCGCAATCCTGTTCAGGGTCACCGGCTCATCCCATTCGAGTTCGAAAGCGGCCTCTGTCACGGCATCCGGTGTCGCCCAACCGGTCTGCTTGTCCTGGTCCAGCAAGTTGGCCGGCCAATATGACCTTCCCCTGGTTGCGGACGCCTGTACCCGGGCGGCGGATGCCAAGTCGTTGGCGAAATCCTGGCGGACAGCCTCCCCGAAGGCCAGCAGACGGCTTGCATCCGCCTCATGTACCAATCCCCTGGTATCGACCGGAAGGTTGAGCAACAAAACCCCGTTCCGGCCGACGGAGCGGTAGTAGATGTCCAACAAGTGGTCCAAGGACTTGACGGCGGTGTCCTGCTCCGGATGATAGTACCACCCGGGACGGATGCTGACGTCACATTCCGCAGGCACCCAGTGGGTTCCGTCGGAATGACCGGATGTCAGCTCCTTGTAGTTCGGAGATCCCGGATAGAATTCGTCCCGCCGCAAAGGACTCCAGTTGGTCTCGTCGGCGAACCCGTTCTCATTTCCGACCCAACGGACGTCCGGACCGGCATCGCTGAATATGACTGCCTGGGGTTGCAGTTCCCGAACCAAAGCGATGGTGGTCGGCCAATCGTAATATGTCTTGCGGTCTACCGTCCGCTCCTCGTCGGCACCGCCGTACCAACCGGTTCCGCCGTTGGCACCGTCGAACCATACTTCGAAAATGTCGCCGTAGTTGGTCAGCAGCTCGCGCAACTGCCCCCTGAAATAATCCAGATAGGCCGGCGAGCCGTAGTCCGGATGGTTTCGGTCCCACGGGGAAAGATAGATACCCATTTTCAGCCCGTATTCCCGACAGGCATCCGCCAATTCCCGCACCACATCCCCCTTTCCGTCCTTCCAGGGTGAATTCTTCACGGAATGTTCCGTGAGGGCACTGGGCCAAAGGCAGAATCCGTCGTGGTGCTTGGCCGTCAGGATGATACCTTTCATGCCCGCTTCCTTGCAGACCCTAGCCCATTGGCGGCAATCCAGTTCCGTGGGCTGGAACTGCTCCGGCCGTTCCGCCCCCGTCCCCCATTCCATATTGGTGAAGGTGTTCATGTTGAAATGAACAAAGGCATTGAATTCCATCTCCTGCCAACCTACCTGTGCAGCGGAAGGTACCGGAGGAAGCGGTTCAACCGGAGGGGATGTGCAGGCATGGGACAACAATAGGAACAACAGCGGCAGGATGATGGCTTTCTTAAACATATTCTGTTTTTTTTTGAATCTGTCATGGCGGCCGGTATGTCCGAACCGGCTGATGGCAGGTGGAAGGACAAACGTACAAGGTACCCACTTTCCTCCGTAAAGTATCCTGTTGTTTTGATCGCCACGGATTGTCCGGGCACCCATCTGCTTGTCGCATGTGCAGCGATAATGCGCCCCTTGGAATCATGCATACGACAATCTGGCTTGCGTCGGATCGTACGGATGAACCGGATTCCGGTCATTCCACGGGGCTTGTCCAACGGTTGTCCCGTATCCGGAAGCGCCATGGCCAGGCGGCGCAGGCTCCGGCATAAGAGACGCCCACCCGCGGGCTGGTCATGACTTGGCTGTCCGGCCATCGGACACCACGGTCTTCCAACCATAGCGGGCTGCCTGGTTCCGAAAGCCGGGCGCCGTTGTGGCGCAGATCGATACCGAGTGCCTGTGTCAACATTCCGGGTCCTGCCGTCAGGCGCCGTTCCAAGCGCTCCAGCCTTCTCCTGCGCTGCATCAGGGACGGGTTGTCGGTCGGCTCGAGTGCCCGTACCAATACGGCGTGCGGTGCGCCTTCCTCTCCCGTAACGATATTGAACAGGTGGTGTATGCCGTAACAAAGGTATACGTAAGCGTGTCCGCCAGGGCCGAACATGACCTCCGTGCGCTTCGTCCGCCGATTGCCCCAAGCATGGCAGGCCTTGTCATCCGGACCCCGGTAGGCTTCCGTCTCGACAATCATGCCGCCGCACACCTCCCCGCCGACGGAACTCAACAGGAACTTTCCCAAGAGGTCTCGAGCGAGTCCCGGCACATCGGCAGACTGGAAGTAGCCGGCGGGAAGCAGGAGATGGTCGGTTTGATGCTGCATCGGCACTTCAGGTTTCGGTCGGCGGATATCCGGGGCGGCCAGGAAAGGCGTGGTCCTTTTCATACGAACAGCTGCATCTCCTCTTGCCGCCGGAGGTAATAGTCCACGTTTTCCGTCACGACAATATCCAGGGGGAGGTATTGTTTCCTTTCCACCTCCTGTTTTTTCACCAGGTGGTTGAAGAGGCTCATCACACCGAGGAAGCCTTGCTGGACGGGATTCTGGTTGATCAGAAAGTCGATGTCCTGGTCCCGAAGGAACAACAGGTTGTCGGCGATGAGGTCGAACCCGACTATCTTGACCTCTTTACGGCGCTCCGGCGGCATGCACCGGACCGCTTTGTAAGCCCTGGAGTTGGTGAAGAAAATACCTTTCAGAACAGGGTGCTCGCGGAACAATTCCTGCAGGAAATCCCACATCTTTCCGGTGTCATCGAAATCCTCCACATCTTTCTTGAGAATCTGAATCTGTTGCTCCGGAAATCGGGCAAAATAGTCTCGAAACCCTTTCTCCTTATCTATCAGGTGCATGGCATTGTAACTGCCGACCTCCAGGTTGACAAGTAGAACCGCATCGCCCCGGTTCAGCCCGAAATGCAGCAACCGGGCGGCGAGCACACCGCTCTGGTAGCTGTCCTGTCCGATGTAACAGAGTGAGTCCGCGTTCTCGATGTCGGTATTGATCATCACATTGGGGATGTTCCTTTCCCGACAGGCTTGCAAAAGAAACTTGCTCTCCTGGTGAAAGACGGGAGCGAACAGAATGCCGTCAGGGGAATCCTCCAGGATCCGGTGGGCCTGCGCCATGAACTGCCCCTGATCGAAAAGCCCGAAGAAATATGGTTGGCGCACCACTCCGTAATGTCTGACAGCCTGAAAGGCGCGTTCGATGCCGTGGTTCGGTTGCGCCCAATACGGATCCGAATGGAATTCGGGCAGCAGGGTCGCAATGCGGCGGGTACGATTGTAGGCAAGGGTGCTGGCGATGATGTTCGGCTCGTATCCCAACTGGGTCATCACATCCAGGACACGCTGTTTGACCGAAGCGGACACGCTACCCCTGTTGTGGAGTACCCGATCGACCGTGCCGGCTGAAACACCGGCTTTCTCCGCGATGTCCTTGATCCGTATTCGCTTCGTCATCATTGGGAAGGCATGGCAAGCAAATGCAATCTGCACCTGCGTATACGCTACCGAGGGCGGCGCTAAATTTATGATTATTTCGTTTCGGACCGCCGGATAAAAAAAATATTTTTTATGTGTGCGCACACGGCCTACCGGAATATTTGTAGATTTGGGCAGTGAAAGAGCGTTTTCCGAAGCGACATCCGGGGGAGAACGTTCAGGGGTGTCATACCGCGGACATACCGCCGGACCGGTCTCCCGGGCGAGTCGAAAAGCATTGGAACATGGCGATCCGGATGGCTGTACCGAACGAAGGATCCGAAGACAGGGTTCTTTACGTGCATCAAGAAACATACAAGTGAAGGAATTCGCCTTGGGCATAGACATCGGGGGAACATCGACCAAGTTCGCCTTGGTCGACCGGGCGGGACGCATTGCAGCCCGACATTCGTTCCCCACGACGGAACAGCCGGACGAGCATGCGTTTCTGGACACTCTGCTGGGGGTGGTCGGGGTGCTGTCCGACTCCTATGCGTTGGCCGGCATCGGTGCCGGTGCCCCGAGCGTGAACGAACAGAACGGCACCATCGAATATGCAGCCAACCTGCCTTTCCGGAAAGCCTTCCCTTTCGTCGACCTCGTATCGGAACGGACGGGACTGCCGGTATTCCTGGTGAAGGACAGCAACGCATCCACCCTGGGAGAGATGCGGTACGGCACGGCCGAAGGCATGCGGCATTTTGTCTTGCTGACCTTGGGCACGGGGCTTGGTTGCGGGGTGGTTTCGGACGGCAAGCTGCTGCAAGGAGCTCGTGGACACGCGGGGGAAGCGGGGCATATCTGTGTCGAGCGCGGCGGGCGGGCATGCGGATGCGGCCGGTCGGGTTGCCTGGAGACGTATGTCTCGGCCACCGGCCTGAAGCGTACTGTTTTCGAGATGTTGGGACAATCCCTTGCTGCCAGCAGCCTGCGGTCCATATCCTATGAACGGATGACCTCCCGCGACATCTTCGACGCGGCGGCGGCCGGGGATGCGATCGCCACCTTGGCCTTCGAACGAACGGGAGACATCCTGGGCCGTGCGTTGGCAGACATGGCAGCCTGGTTCGAGCCGGAGGTGTTCATCCTGTCCGGTGGGCTCGCTTCCGCCGGGGAAAGGCTTTTCACCCCGACCATCCGCAGTTTGGAACGCCATGCCCTGGCCTTTCACCGGGGAAAACTGAGCGTACTGCCTTCATCCTTGGGGGAGAACGACGCAGCACTGTTGGGTGCGGCCGCCCTTGTCTGGTCCGGCGGACTGTCGCTCCCGGCATCCATACCGTCAAAACAGCCATCACCTTAAACTATCGGACATGCTCCATGCTTCCACAATGAGCGCCGCCAATCAGGACGGCGTGCTGCGCTTTCAATTCAAGACTTTCGAAAAGTTGCCGGTGAAGATTTACGACGACGCGAAGGAGGCCTCCCTTCATGTCGCCCGCAGCATTGCCCTGGCCATACGCCAAAAACAGCAGGACGGGGAAAAATTTGTGCTCGGGCTTGCCACCGGCTCCTCTCCCATCCTGGTCTACCGGGAACTCGTCCGGCTGCATCGTGAGGAAGGCCTGAGTTTCTACAACGTCATCACCTTCAATCTGGATGAATACTACCCGATGCCCAAGGACGCCCCACAGAGCTATTGGCGTTTCATGCATGAACACCTGTTCGACCATGTCGACATTCCGAGGGAGCATATCCACATACCGGATGGCAACATCCCGATGGAACAGGTCCAGTCCTACTGCGAATGGTACGAAAAGCAAATCGACATTCACGGCGGCATAGACATCCAGTTGCTGGGAATCGGGCGAACCGGACACATCGGCTTCAACGAACCGGGGTCCTGGGAAACCTCCACCACCCGTATGGTCCGGCTTGACAGCCTCACCCGGCGGGATGCCATCAAGGATTTCGTGTTCGAGGAAAATGTCCCGACCAGGGCCATCACCATGGGCATCGCCAGTATCATGAAAGCCCGAACCATCTTCCTACTCGTATGGGGACAGCACAAGGCCCCCATCCTCGCCCAGGCGGTGGAAGGGGAAATCTCCCTGGCCTATCCTGCCTCCTTCCTCCAAAAACACAAGAATATCCGGGTGCTGCTCGACAAAGCCGCTTCCGAACGCCTGACCCGGGTGACGGCACCCTGGTTGTGCGGCATGGTCAACTGGTCGGAAAAACTGGCCTGCCAGGCCGTTGTCTGGGTCTCCCAACAAACCGGCAAGCCCATCCTGAAACTAACCAACGAGGACTATAACGAGCACGGCCTGAGCGAACTCATGCTGCTGGAAAACGGAGCTTACGATCTCAACATCAAAATTTTCAATCGCTTGCAACAGACCATCACCGGATGGCCTGGCGGCAAACCGCTTGCCGATGACAAGACAAGACCGGAAAGAGCCGTTCCCGCCCGCAAACGTTGCATCATCTTTTCCCCGCATCCGGATGACGATGTGATCTCCATGGGCGGCACGTTCATGCGCCTGTCGGACCAAGGACACGATGTCCATGTCGCCTACCAGACCAGTGGCAACATCGCTGTTCATGACCATGATGCACGTCGTTTCGCGGAATTCCTGCTCGACTACAGCCTGGCCCAGGGTTTCCACAACGAGGACATTGAAAAGAAATACAGAAAGGTCGTCAAATTCCTCAAGCAAAAGAAGCAAGGCGAAGCCGACATTGCGGAAGTCCGCTCCATCAAAGGCCTTATCCGACGGGGAGAAGCCCGGGCGGGTGCCCGGTACAGCGGGCTGGACGACAACCATATCCATTTTCTCGACATGCCTTTCTATGAAACAGGCAAGGTCCGGAAAGGAGATGTCAACCAAGCTGACATCGATATCGTGGCCAACCTGCTGGACAAGATCCAGCCTCATCAGGTCTATGCCGCCGGCGACCTGGCCGACCCGCACGGAACGCACCGTGTCTGTCTGGATGCCATCTTCGCCGCTTTCCATCAACTCAAGGACCAAGCCTGGATGAAGGACTGCTGGCTATGGCTCTACCGAGGCGCATGGCACGAATTCCTCATCCATGAAATCGACATGGCCATCCCCATGTCTCCGGACCAGGTGATGCGCAAGCAGAAAGCCATCTTCATGCACCAATCACAGAAAGACAGCGCTCCGTTTCCCGGTGAGGACCGCCGGGAGTTCCACCAGCGCGCCAAGGACCGGAACAAGGCCACCGCTGAATTGTACCGCCAGCTCGGATTGGCGGAATATGAAGCCATGGAAGCTTTTGCCCGTTGGCATTTCGACTGGCAATGACCACCGGCGAAGTTTTTCCCGTCAGTTCCGGCTTCCTATCCATCGGATTTATTTCGTTCTTTTGGTTCAACCAACTTGGACAGGTTTAGTTAGGAGGAAAGGCAGCGATGCCTTTCCTTTTTTTCGCTGAATTTCAACCGCATCTTGCAGTAGTGACGGCGGTTCCTTACTTTCGGGCACCGGGCTGGATGCCAGTGATGTCCGACAGCCGCCGCCATTGGCTTGCCTGCCGCAGCCACCTGCCCCGTCCGCCACAAGAACATCCCCACCGGGGCCGCCCGGCCAACGGGGGCTTTCCCGTTGGCTCCGCCCCCCCCCAGACAGAAGATCAACCATTACAATCAAAACAAACGAAAATGCAACTATCAACCTTGGATTGGTCCTTTATTGCGGCCTTCTTCGTACTTTCCCTCGCCATCGGCCTGGTCGTCAGCAAACGGGCCGGCAAAAGCGCTTCCGAGTACTTCCTCTCCGGCCGTTCGATGCCTTGGTGGCTCCTGGGCTTCTCCATGGTCGCCACCACCTTCAGTGCGGATACACCCAACCTGGTGACCGATATCGTCCGTAAGAACGGTGTCAGCGGCAACTGGCAATGGTGGGCCTTCCTGCTGACCGGTATGCTGACCGTCTTCGTCTATGCCAAGTTGTGGCGCCGGTCCGGGGTGCTGACCGACCTGGAATTCTACGAACTCCGGTATTCGGGGAAACCCGCCGCCTTCCTTAGAGGCTTCCGTGCGCTCTACCTGGGCGTGTTCTTCAACGTCATGATCATGGCGACCGTCTCCCTCGCCGCCATCAAGATCGGTGGCGTCCTGCTGGGGCTGTCTCCCGTCCAAACCATCCTGATCGCTTCCATCGTGACCGTGGTGTACACTTCCCTGGGCGGCCTGACCGGCGTGATCTGGACCGACTTCTTCCAGTTCATCGTCGCCATGATCGGGGTGGTCGGAGCAGCTGTCGTCGTCGTCAACCTTCCGGAAATCGGGGGCCTGTCCAACCTGCTGCAGCATCCGAACGTCAGCCCCAAACTCTCCGTCCTGCCTGATTTCAACGACATGAGCGCACTGTTGCCCTTTCTGATCCTCCCCCTGGCGGTCCAATGGTGGAGCGTCTGGTATCCCGGTGCGGAACCCGGTGGGGGCGGGTACATCGCCCAACGCATGCTGTCGGCCAAGACGGAAACCCATGCCATTACCGCCACCCTCTTCTTCAATTTCGTACACTACGCCCTGCGGCCCTGGCCATGGATCCTGGTCGCACTGGCATCGCTGATCATCTATCCGGACATCGCCTCCCTGCGGACCGCCTTTCCCGACCTGCCGGAGAACGTCATCAACGATGACCTTGCTTATCCGGCCATGATGACTTTCCTGCCGTCCGGACTGCTGGGATTGGTGGTCGCAGCACTGATTGCCGCCTATATGTCCACCATTGCCACCCACCTCAACTGGGGCGCCAGCTATGTGGTCAACGATTTCTACAAGCGCTTCATCCGACCGGATGCGGATGAGAAGACCCTGGTCAACATCGGGCGGCTGTCCACAGTCATCCTCATGGTGTTTTCCGCCCTCATCGCCCTGGCGCTGTCCAATGCGCTGCAGGCTTTCAACATCCTGCTTCAGATCGGGGCTGGTACGGGACTGATCTTCATCCTTCGCTGGTTCTGGTGGCGGATCAATGCCTGGAGCGAGATGTCCGCCATGATCATCTCCTTCCTTGTGGCTTGTTATTTCGAATTCTTCGCCACCGGTCTCGAAACCCATGTCAAGCTGATTGCCGGTGTGGCCATCACGTCGGCAGGCTGGATCGCCGTCACCTTCCTTACCCAACCGACCTCCCAGGCGACCTTGCTCCGGTTCTACCGCCTCATCAAACCACATCCCGCCGGATGGCAACCGGTCATCCAAAAGGGTATCCAGGCCGGTGACATCCACGCCGGCGAAGTCATCGCAGGCAAACTCCCCCTGGAAATCGTCTGTATGGTCGCCGGCTGCTTTCTCGTATATGGCGCCTTGTTCGGCCTCGGCTTTTTCCTCTACGGCGAAACAACCAAGGCTTTCGTCGGCTTCGCCCTCGCCACCCTCGCCGGTTTCATCCTCATCCGCGCCTGGAATCAGGTCAAGGGTAACAGCGCCGCCTGATTCTCCAGCCCGCCGACGTTCCTCTGAAAAATGACAAGCGCCCATTTGGTTGACAAATGGGCGCTTGGCTTATCACGTTGGCTTGGCGACCTTTCCATGCTCGCCTTCATCCCATACCTTCACTCCTTCCCGATGGAAAGCAGATTGGCGAACAACCGGTACGCCCCCGTGACCCCGGCCGGCAACTCCCGGAAGAAAGACAGGCTCGTATATACATAATGGCCGTCCCCATACGGAGCCACCAGCAGGCTGCCGTCCCGAGCCGGCTCGCCGGGATCGTTGCAGGACAATATCGGTGTGAAGGCGGCATCCCACTCCTGTGGAAAGTACAGCCCCCGCTCCTGCACCCATCCCTCGAAATCAGCCGCCGTGATCTCATTCGGATGATGCAGCACCCGATGGTCCGGCGCCAGGAACCGAATCTCCGCATCCTCCACCGTCACCCGGTCCCGGGAAAGCTTCATCGGATAAGGTGCCAGGCCGTCGACCGGTGTGTTCAAGGAACCGGTCGTATTGTATTGCACCACCATCGTCCCGCCTTTCCGGACATACTCGAACAACACGGACTGCAGATACTTCAACCGCTCCAGGGTGTTGTAAGCCCGGACACCCAGGACGAGCGCTTCGTAGGAGGCCAACGCCTCGGCGGTCACGTCCTCGGGAGACAGGACGTCCACGGTGTAGCCTACCTGCCGCAGGCTTTCCGGCACATCGTCGCCGGCTCCCATGATGTATGCAATCCGGTCCACACCCCGTTGAAGGTCCACCCGGGCGATGGTCGCCTCCGCGTTGAGCAGGACCAGCTGGGTGGGTATATGGTCGTAGGCAATCTTCACCAATTTCTTGAAATACGGAACCTGCCCGACCAAGGCCAACGGAGCCACTTTCCCAACCGTCGCCTTGTCCGTCGGATATAGTTCGAAGGTGAAGGTCCGTTCCTCCCCTTTGTCCGCCAGACTGAAATCGACATATTCCGGCACTGCGCTCCATCGACCGGTGTGGCCCAGCCGGAGCTGCCCGCTGACCCCTGCCTTCCCGGCCTTCACCATTACCTCCACCGGCTGGGGATTCAGGTCGGGAAAAAGAAAGACATCCTTGCGGAGGTCGACAAATACCGGGGGGGTGATCTCAAAGGGTTGGTACACTTCCCCTTTCACGTCATCATCCCGCTTGTACACCACCTCCTTTTCCACGACCAACGGCGTCCCGTCCACCGACAGTTCGAAACGAACCCGGAAGGTACGGGGCGTTTCCGGCAAGCCCCGGAGCGAACGATCGTCCACCCGGTACATGCCGATACCGGACATGGGTTCGTTCAGCCAATAGGCATTGGTGAGGGGGATGTCCTTCGGCAGTTCCACCCGCCGCTTCCAGGTTTGGACACGGTTGTTCTCCAGCGCCAGCTGCAGGACGGTATCCGCTCCCATCGGCAGGATCCGGACCGCCTGCAAGGAACACGGGACCTGGGAACGGTTGATGACCTCCAAGGTCAGTTGGACCGACTCACCCGGTGCGGCGGAGTAATCCGAGGCGACGGCTTCGGCGAAAAATCCCATGCAGGCGGTGATGACCCGCTCCAACTCCGCCGACTTGACCCGCTTCCAGAATCCATCCGGCAGTGCCTGTACCATTTGATGGGCCTGCAGCAATTTCGGTACGCTGGCATCCGGACGGTCATGACGGTATTCCGTCTGTACCGACGCCAGGAGCTTACCGATCGGTCCACCGCCTTCCACTCTTGTCCAGGTGGTATTGATTCCGGCAAAAGGGTCTTCCATCGATTGGATGGGATCCCCTTTGAGCTGCTTGATATACTCCATTTGTCCACCCCGGCTCCCGATGCTGCCAAAGCCCTGCGACTTGTGCATGGAGCGGCTTTCCGCCGCGATTTCACCGTTCGATTTTCCCAACAGGGGAAAATATACCCCGCCGTCGATACCGGTCATATCCGATTTGTCGGCCTTGTCGAAGGCTTCCTGGCTCCCGTAGAACCACCAGGAAGTGTTGAAGAAAAGCCGGCGCGGCTGCCAGGCGGCCACCAGGTCCAACTGGTCGGGATAGGCGCTTGTATCACCGGCCAGGTCGAAAGCCTCGAAAGACAACATCGCCGAGGCGGTGTGATGTCCGTGTGTCCGGCCCGGCGTCGCATGGTCGAACCGGTTGATGATCACGTCCGGCTGCCAATTCCGGATGGCCCAAACGACATCCGCCAGCACTTCGTCCTTGTTCCAGATTTCCAGGGTCTCGTCCGGATGCTTGGAAAATCCGAAATCGTTCGCCCGGGTGAACAGCTGGTTTCCTCCGTCGATTCGACGGGCTGCCAGCAGCTCCTGGGTTCGGATCAAGCCCAGCAGGGAGGAGATTTCGGGACCGACCAGGTTCTGCCCCCCGTCTCCGCGTGTCAGTGACAGATATGCCGTATGCAGCTGTCTTTCATTTTCCAGCCAGGCGATCATCCGCGTGTTCTCGTCATCCGGGTGGGCCGCCACGTACAGTGCGGAACCCAACACATTGAGTTTTTCGATGGCCTGGTAAATTTCCGCCGCATTCAGCCGTTCCGGCCGCTGGGCATCCGTTTCCTGCCAGGCGGCGAGTGCCATTGCCAACAGGACCGGGAGGAGGTTCATTTTCTTCATCGTTGTCGTTTTCGGTTTGTACGGCACAGGAAAGGATGGATCTCGGCGGGATCAGCCGTCATGGGCCATTCCGTGCTCCCCTGTATCGGCTAAATGAATGGAACGGTTGCAAACCGAAGCCGCAAGCGGTGTCCACCGTGATACGGACGGCTACGAACCATAGGACAAATATGAATAAACAAGCTACAAATCGAAAAAGAACGACACCTGTTTTTGATGTGCCTACACTTTTACGACAACGGATTCCGTTGCCGGGAGGAAATCGCCCCCTCTCTGCACAGCGCCGAGCGAAAGAACGGCCTCCCGTTCAACCTGCATTGCCGGAAGTCCCGTATCTTTGGCTTCGGGCCGTGGATCCCGACAAAAACTGTCCGTCCTGCGGCAGACCGAACGAACAGCAGCTGGTCCGTGCCATCCGCACAATACGAGGAACATGCGAAAAATAGGTATCATCGGTGCCGGCGCCATGGGCACCGGCATAGCCCAGGTGGCATCCTTGGCAGGTACGCAGGTCGTGGTTTGCGAAATCTTTTCCGACACCCTCGCCGAACGCTCCGCCTCCTTGCTGCAGGCCGGCCTGGAAAAGATGGTCTCCCGGAACAAGCTGGACCGTACGGAAGCGGGGAAGACCCTGTCCAGGGTGACCTATGCCGACCGACTGGAGGCATTGGAGGGCTGCCAGCTGGTCATCGAGGCCGTCGTGGAAGACCTGGAAACCAAGAAATCAGTCTTTGAACAGCTGGAGCAGCTTGTTTCTCCCGATTGCCTGCTGGCCACCAATACCTCCTCCCTCTCCGTCACGGCCATCGCCGCATCCTGCCGGCATCCGCACCGAACCCTCGGTATCCATTTCTTCAATCCCGCCCCGGTCATGCAGCTTGTGGAAATCATCCCTGCCCTGCAAACCGCCGAAGAATCCGTCATAACCGCGCTGGACACCATCCGTGCCTGGGGCAAGACCGCCATCCGCGCCAAGGACACGCCAGGTTTCCTCGTCAACCGCATCGCCCGGCATTATTATGGGGAAGCCTTGCGTATTTATGACGAAGGACTGGCTGAACCTGCCACGGTCGACTGGGCCATGACCACCTTCGGCAAGTTCCGGATGGGTCCCTTCTCCCTCATGGACCTGATCGGAAACGATGTGAACCATACCGTTTCGGAGACCATGTTCCGCGCTTTCTACCACGACCCCCGCTACAAACCCTCCCTTGCACAGCGGCAACGACGGGAGGCCGGTTGGCTGGGCCGCAAAACAGGAAGAGGCTTCTACGATTACACCGCAGGGGCTCCGCAACCGGAGCCGTCGACAGATACCGCCGGAGGGGAACGGATCTTCCGCCGCATCCTGGCCATGCTGATCAATGAAGCGGCCGAAGCATGCTACCTCCGCATCGCCACCCGGGAGGAAATCGACCTCGCCGTCACATTGGGTGTCAATTATCCCAAAGGCTTGCTGCGCTGGGCTGACGAAACCGGTATCGCCACCTGTGTTAAATGGATGGACGAACTGTACAACCACTACCTCGAGGACCGGTACCGCTGCAGCCCCCTCCTCCGCAAAATGGCGCGGGAGGGCAGCCGGTTCTTCGAGCAACCCTGAACACCCGACCAACGCCCGGCTCACCTCACCTGCTTGCGCCGAAGCCCCTATCCGGCAGACATCTTGGGCGGAAGCCTTTTTGCGCCGGTTGGGCAACGGCATCGCCCCCCGGTGCCGTCACCGAATGATTGCCGGGCCTTCCGGTTGGGGTCGCATGGCTTGCCACCAATCCATGTTTCCTATGACAAGCTGGTCTACACCCCATTTCTTCAAGAAAAATCATCCCTTGCCTCCCTCTGAACGAAAAACGAAGAACCCGGTCCTTTCCGCAGGCCCGATGTGTCGCCAGCCTCGTATATTTGTGGAGCGGCCGCGGCTTCCGACAGTCGGAAACCGCGACACCAAACCAACCGAAGCCTTATGATGGATTACAAACAGCCGGGCCTGGTCTTGGAAAGCGACGGGACGGAACCCGGTCAGGTCGTCTGGCAGAGCCCTTCCAACCTGGCCATCGTCAAGTATTGGGGAAAACACGGAGTGCAACTGCCCCGCAACCCCTCCCTCAGCCTGACCCTCAGCACCTCCTTCACCGAAACCCTGGTGGCGTACCGACCAAAAGAAACGGGAGACCCGGCCATTTCCGTGGATTTCCTGTTCCACGGGGAACCACAGGACGCGTTCCGGCAGAAAATCGTCCGGTTCCTGGAAAGCGTAGCAGACACCTTTCCTTTCCTGCGACAACTCGACCTCAGCATCCGGTCCGCCAACGCTTTCCCACATTCCGCCGGCATCGCTTCCTCCGCCTCTGCCATGAGCGCCCTGGCTCTTTGCATCTGCTCCATGGAACACGAACTGTTCGGAACCCTGGAAGACGACCAGGCGTTCGACCGGAAATCCTCCTGGCTCGCCCGGCTGGGGTCCGGCAGCGCCTGCCGGTCCATCTTTCCTGTGGCAGCGCTGTGGGGCCGGACCGGAGAGATTCCGGATGCCTCCGATGAATATGCCGTTCCCCTCGCCGACTTGGTACATCCCGTTTTCCGAGATTTCCATGACGACATACTGCTCGCCAGCACCGCGGAGAAAAGCGTGAGCAGCCGGGCTGGTCACGGACTGATGGACAACCATCCCTTCGCAGACAGCCGTTATGCGGACGCCCGCAAGAACCTGCATTTCCTGCTGTCCGCCATGCGTACCGGCGACCTCGACACCTTCGGCAGCATCGCCGAGCGGGAAGCCCTCACCTTGCACGGCCTCATGATGAGCAGCAACCCGGCCTACATGCTGCTGAAACCCAACACCCTGGAAATGATCGAACGGGTCCAACAATACCGTTCCGACACCCGACACCCCTTGTTTTTCAGCCTGGACGCAGGCCCGAACCTCCACCTCCTCTATCCGGAAAGCATCATCCATGATGTCCGCCCCTTCATCGATCAGGAACTGGCCCCGCTCTGCGAACAAGGCACGTATCTGCAGGATTGGGTCGGGGAGGGCCCCGTCCAGGCTCAATGATCCGCCCCCATGCTGAAAATTGACATGCATACCCACATCATGCCGGAGAAGCTGCCCCGATGGGCGGATAAATTCGGATACGACGGTTTCATCCACCTGGAACATGCCGGTGCGGACCAAGCCGACATGATGAAAGGAAATACGTTCTTCCGACGCGTCGGCCGCAATACCTGGGATCCAACCCTCCGCATAGCCGAATACGAACAACATGGTACACAAGTCCAGGTCGTCTGCACCATTCCGGTGCTTTTCAGCTATTGGGCTAAACCACAGGACACCTGGTCCATCGCACAATTCCTCAACGACCACCTGGCCGAACTTTCCGCCGCCCATCCCAAACAGTACATCGGCCTGGGCACCCTCCCCATGCAGGATGCCGACCTGGCGGTCCGGGAACTCCGACGCTGCCGGGACATCGGCCTGGCCGGTGTCCAGATCGGCTCCAACATCAACGACCTGAACCTCGGCGAACCCAGGTTTTTTCCGATCTTCGAAGCCTGTGCCGACCTGGGAATGGCGCTCTTCGTTCACCCCTGGAACATGATGGGACAACAGCACATGCAGCAGTACTGGCTCCCCTGGCTGGTGGGCATGCCCGCCGAAACCAGCCGGGCCGTGTGTTCCATGATTTTCGCAGGCGTATTCGAACGCCTGCCCCATTTGCGCTGCTGCTTCGCCCATGCCGGCGGGTCCTTCCTGCCGACCCTCGGCCGTATCGAACATGGATTCCGTTGCCGCCCCGACCTCGTGGCGGTCGACAACCCGGTTTCTCCCCGCGATTACCTCGGCCGCTTTTGGGTGGATTGCATCACCCACGATGTGGGCATGCTCCGTACAGTCGTAGACCTCGTCGGCCCCGACAAGGTGACCCTCGGCTCAGACTATCCATTCCCGTTGGGAGACCTGACCATCGGCGCCTTCCTGGAAACCGCCGGGCTACCGGCCGAGGTTGTCCGTGCCATCCAGTTTCGGAATACACTGGCCTGGCTCGGCAGGTCCGAGAACGATTTTTTCTGACGCCGGCCCGGCACCCGAAAAGAAACCTTCTTTCACCGACAGCACCTTTTCCCTTATGAAACTCTTCAACCAAACCGACCGCCACCTGCTCCGTCAAAGAATGCTCGAAAGCGATGAAAAAAGGACAACCCTTTCCTTTTACCAATATTCAAATATTTCCGATCCGGCGAACTTCCGAGACCAATTGTACCTGAAACTGGACGCTTTCCAGGTACTCGGACGCATCTATGTGTCCTCCGAAGGAGTCAATGCCCAGGTTTCCATCCCCACCGACCTGCTGGACGTCTTCCGTAAGGAACTGCGGAACACCCCTCATCTGAACCGCTGCCGCCTCAATCTGGCCATCGACGACAACGGAAAATCCTTTATCAAACTGAAGGTGAAGGTGCGGAAAAAAATTGTGGCGGACGGATTGGACGATGACACTTTCGATGTGACGCGCCGGGGCACCCCGCTCAGCGCCGCAGCCTACAACCAACTCGCCGACCAAGCCGACACCATCGTCGTGGATATGCGGAACCATTACGAAAGCGAGGTGGGATACTTTGAAAACGCCCTGCGACCGGAAGTGTCTACCTTCCGGGAGGCGCTCCCCTTGGTGGAAAAGATGCTGGCCGACAAAAAGGACCGCAACATCGTCATGTACTGTACCGGTGGAATCCGCTGCGAAAAGGCTAGCGCCTATTATCTGCACAAAGGGTTCCGAAACGTCTTCATGGTGGACGGCGGGATCATAGAATATGCCCGCCAATGCCGGGAGCAAGGGCTTCCCAACAAATTCATCGGGAAGAACTTTGTATTCGACGAACGTCTCGGCGAACGAATCAGCGAGGATGTCGTCGCAAAATGCCATCAATGCGGCACCCCTTGCGACCGGCATGCCAACTGCGCCAACGATGCCTGTCACCTGCTGTTCATCCAATGCGAGACCTGCGCGGAAAAATACCGGCATTGCTGCTCCAGCCATTGTGTGGATTTCCTTCAGCTGCCGGAGGAGATTCGAAAGGAACTGCTTCACACCGCTGTTTTCAACGGCTCGAAGTTCAGCAAGGATACCTACCGCTCCTACCGGCGGGAACAAGGCAGGCTGTCGGACTGACAACACACCGTTTGCAGACCTCCCGTTCCTGCCGCCTCCACCTCCTCACTACAGGTCGCCCAGTTGCGGCCGAAGGATGATCTCCTCCACTACGGCGGCCGGACTCGTCCGCCAGGCGCCCCAGACAGCCAGGGCGACATCCCGGGCTTCCATCAAACGGCTGGCCGGCAAATCCACCCCGGCCCAACTGTCCGACCAGGTCGCTCCTGGCAGGACGGCCGTCACCTTGATTCCCTTGCTCTTGAGCTCCTCCCGCAGCACCTTGCTGAACCCATACAGCGCGAACTTGGATATGCTGTACGAACCTCCGTTGGGGTAGGCCGTGATACTCGCGATCGAACACATGTTGAAGATGTGCCCCCGCCCATTTTCCACCATCAACGGTAACAAGGCCCGGGTCAGGTGATAGGCGCTGTAGAGGTTCGTCTCCACCATCAGTTCCAGATTGCCCGGCGGCTCTCCACCGACTTCCCCCGGGATGAACACCCCGGCATTGTTCACCAACACATCCACCGCACCCCACTCCCGGCGAACGAATCCGGCGAAGTCCAGGACCGCTTCCCGGTTGCGTACATCCACCTGCCGGGTCAGCACCCGGATACCGTAGCGGTCCTCCCATACACGCCGACAAGCCTGCAGGTCCGCCTCCGTCCTGGCACAAACGGCCAGGTCAAACCCTTCCGATGCGAATTGCTCGGCTATCGCATGACCGATTCCCTTCGTACCTCCTGTAACAACTATTTTCATCGTTCCATCTTTTTAATGACCAAAACCTCGACCACCTCACCAGGTACCGCTTCGACAGCGGGCCGTACACCCTTGCATATGGAATAAAGGTTGGTCCCGGCATCATCAATCCTGCTGATTTGCGTTACATTTGCCGAAATTTCCAACCGGAAGGCCGGCGATCCGAACAAAAATAAACCTTTTGCAGGAGTTGGCCCACCCGGGCCCATGCATCCGGGCCAGGGGCGGACAACCGGTCACAATCTGTCAAACCGCCGACACCCGGAACACAACCACCAACCCATCCGCTATGAAAAAAATCGGCATCCTTTTCGGCAAGGAGCGCACCTTCCCCGCCGCCTTCGTGGAACGCATCCGCTCCAAAGCCGTCGACGGGGTGGAGGCATCCTTTGTCACCGTAGAAGAATTGAAGCAAAACCATGCAGCCGGCTATGCCGTCATCGTGGACAGAATCTCCCAGGACGTTCCGTTCTACCGGGCCTACCTGAAGAACGCGGCCGCCACCGGCACAGCCGTCATCAACAACCCGTTCTGGTGGAGTGCGGATGAAAAATTCTTCAACAACGTCCTGGCAGAACAAGTCGGCGTCCCTGTCCCCAGGACCGTACTCCTGCCCAGCAAGGAACATCCCGACGATACGTCCACGGAAAGTTTCACCAACCTGAAGTTCCCGATGGACTGGGAGGAAATCCTCGACTACCTCGGCGGCTTCCCCGCTTTCATGAAACCACATGCCGGCGGCGGCTGGAAAAACGTATACAAAGTCGAAAGCTGGGAGGATGTCTTCCAAGCCTATAACGAAACCGGACAATTGGTGATGATGCTCCAGAAGGCCGTCACCTTCGAAAGTTATTTCCGCTGCTATTGCATCGGCCGCAAATACGTCCGCATCATGGACTACGAACCCAGGAACCCGCACCATCTCCGCTATGTAGCGGACCATCGACCCTCCGCTGAACTGCTGTCGACCATGGAGGATTATGTCCTCCGGCTTTGCAACGGCCTCGGGTACGACTTCAATACCGTGGAATTCGGTGTACAGGACGGAATCCCCTACGCCATCGATTTCTGCAACCCGGCTCCTGATGCCGACGTCCATTCCGTCGGAAAGGATAATTTCGAGTGGGTGGTGGAAACAGCCGCAAATTACGCCATCGAAAGGGCACAAGCACACCAGGATGGACGCATGAACCTCAGCTGGGGTACCTTCGTACAGGCCGCGGTCAACCACGAACGCCTGTCCATACCCACCAAGCCGCCTGTGGCAGCCACGCCGAAGAAATCCCGGAAGCGCTGAGTCCAGCCCGGGCGGCTCAAGCCGATGGCCCTATCTTTGCAGCGCCAGGCATACGCTTCATCGGGCCGGGCAGCCCCCCGGCAGCGGCTCAACTCACTTCAACCGACGGAATAGCGCATGGCGACGAACACGACCGACGGCAGGAAATTCAAGGTGGCCATCCTGGATATGTACGAAGGAACCCGGAACCTGGGGATGCGGAATCTGCTCGATCTGATCCGCGACTTCTCCGTCGACCTGACTGTCAGCGTGTTTGACGTACGGTCCCGCTTCGATATGCCAGGGCTGGATCATGACATCTATGTCTTCTCCGGCGGACCCGGCAGTCCCTTGCAGGGAGACGAGCGCTGGCTGGATCCCTTTCACCAGCTCATCGACGACCTGTGGCGGCACAACCTGCAGTCCGCACTTTCCCGGAAGTTCTGCTTCTTCATCTGCCATTCGTTCCAGATGGCCTGCCATCATTTCGGCATCGGCAGGATTGTCCGCCGACGAAAAAAATCATTCGGCACCTTTCCTGTCTTCAAGACATCGGAAGGGGAGGAGGAATGGCTCTTCCAGGAGTTGGGCAACCCGTTTTGGGTGGCGGATTTCCGGGAGTACCAGGTGGTCGACCCACAACCGGGACGGCTGGAGGAGCTCGGCTGCCAATTGTTGCTGGTCGAAAGGGAACGAGACCGGCCCGAACTCAAAAGAGCCATGATGGCCGTACGGTTTTCACCGGAAATGATCGGCACGCAATTCCACCCGGAAGCGGATCCCATCGGGATGCGCTCCTACTTCCTGGAACCGGACCGAATCGAAGCCGTGCTGGCCGAATTCGGGGAGGAGCGTTACCATTCCATGGTCGAAGACTTGAAAGATCCGGCCAAAATCGCCCGTACACACCGGACCATCCTCCCATTCTTCCTATTCCGCGCCTTGGGCAACCTCCGTGCGGAATTATCCTGAGCGGGGGGAGGGAGGGGAGGGGCCATGCCGTCCGCCCATGTCGGCTCCGGTACCAGCGGTGCCCGCTCGCCGTAACACCACCCAAACGTGTCAACCCTATGGTCTCCAACATTCGCCGACAATACAACACAACCTTCTCAGAAGAGAAATACCAGGCTTTCCTGACTGAAATCGAACGGGCGAACGGGCATCTCCCCCCTTTTCCTATCGCGGAAACGCCTGTCTTCGTATCCCGCCGCTTGGGTGCCAAACTGTTGGAAGCCTGTGACGAACTGCTGCCCACCCTGCTGCGACCGGACTTCAAGACGCTGTCCGAGGAAACCATCCTCCCCGGCACCTTCGTCCCCGGCGAGAACGACCACCCCACTTTCCTTTGCATCGACTTCGGCATCACCCTCGACCAGAACGGGGATCCGCACCCCCAACTGATCGAGATCCAAGGATTCCCCTCCTTGTTCTTTTATCAACACCTGTGTGCCACGGCATACAGGAACCATTTCGATATCCCGGACACCTGGCACCACCTGTTCGGTGGCCTCGACGAGACAGCCTATTTCCACTGGATGCGACGTGTCATCGTCGGCGACGCACAACCGGAAAACGTCGTGCTGCTCGAAATCGACCCCTGGCGGCAGAACACCCGCATCGATTTCATGGAAACAGCCCGCGTGTTGGGGATTGCCGTCAAATGTATTTCCGAACTGAGAACAAGTGGACGCAACCTCTATTATGTCGCCGATGACGGCAGGAAAATCGGTGTCGAAAGAATTTACAACCGCGTCATCTTCGACGAGCTGGCCAAACGGAACGACCTTCCCCGTGATTTCGATTTCGCGGAACCCTACGATGTCACCTGGGTAGGCCATCCGCATTGGTTCGCCCGCATCAGCAAGCATACGCTTCCCTTGTTCCGGAGCCGGTACGCTCCCCCGTCCCATTATCTCCATACCGTCGATCCCCGGCAAACCGACCTGGAACAGTTCGTCCTGAAACCGCTGTACTCCTTCTCCGGACAAGGGGTCGTCATCCATCCGACAATCCGGGACATTGAGGCCATACCGGAAGCAGCCCGAAAAAACTTCATCCTGCAACGGAAGGTATCCTATGCTCCGATCATTTCGACACCGGACGAACCGGCCAAGGTGGAAATCCGCCTGATGCTGACCTGGGAGGAAGGCCACGCCCGACCGACCCTCGTGACCAACCTCGCCCGCTTGAGCAAAGGGGAAATGGTCGGCGTCCGCTACAACAAAGGCAAAAGTTGGGTGGGGGGGAGCGTTTGTTTCTTCGAACCGGACTGACCCGCGCGACACCCGGTTAACGGAACATGACCGGCCAGCCGACGGGAAAAGGATGGGATCCGGATTCCGCAGACAGGCTCCGTTCCTCTTTCCACCCGATGGCTACGACTTCGCGCCGGCTTGGAACTGCGGCAGGCCCTATCCATGGCAACCGGCTCATTGAACGACAAATTTCTCCACCCACCGCTTTCCATTTGCTTCGATACGGACGAAGTATGTACCCGGCGGCACATCAAGCTGCACATGTTGCCGCGCTCCTGACCAGTCTGCCTTCTTGACAAGCTGACCGGTGACATCGAAGATCCGGGCTTTCGCGATGCCCTGCCCGCTGTTAGACAAGGTGAACCCACCGTTGTTCGGATTCGGGTGGATTGTCACCATGCCGGAAGCGGAAGATTCGTCCGTTCCAACCGTACGGATGGTGTTGAGGTAGGTCCGGGTGCCACGTATCGGAGCGACAAACGAAGTTCCTCCTATGACAATGTCCTCATCCGAGTCCCCGTCCATGTCACCGATGGCCGCACTGGAGAGGTATGCCCCGTCCAGGGTGTCGGCCGGCAGATAGGTGTTTCCGCCGACATTTTCGAAAACGTATGAAAAAACACCTGCATCACCAAATCCTGTCATCAACACGTCCGGGTCTCCGTCGACATCAAAGTCGGAGAACATGGTCACCCCTCCCGCCGATCCTGGAAAAAGGGACGTCGGAAGCTGGCTGAACGAACCTCCGCCGTTGTTCAGGTAAAGCTCCGTCACGGGGAAGCCGGTGGGGCTTTGGCCGGAAATCAAAATGTCTTCGTCGCCGTCCCCGTCGGAGTCCCCGACGGCCACGGCACCACCGGCAACCCCTGTGAACGGGGTGTCCGCCACTTTCGTAAAGGAACCGCCGCCACTGTTCGAATAAAGTTCGGTCACCCGGATACCGTCGTTATTTTCTCCGGTCAACAATACATCCAGGTCATTGTCATCGTCAAAATCAAAAAAGGACACGGTACTCGACTTCACAGGCGTGAAAAAGGTGTTCGCCGTGGCAACGAAAGCGCCGGTTCCGTCATTCAAGTAAAGCAACGCCAAAGGATTGTCAAACTGGTCATCACCTGTCAACAACACGTCCTGGTCCCCATCCCCGTCCGCGTCGCCGAAAGCGAACTCACCCCCCCAGCAAGGTGTGAACGGGGATGGCACCAGGGCGTATTGACCGGATCCCTCGTTCATATAAAGTTTGGCGGACCTGGTCCCGCCGTGTGTGCTGCCTGTGACCAAAAGGTCCAGGTCCTGGTCGCCATCCACGTCGGCGAAAGCCACCCAGCCGCCGAACACATTTTCAAAAGGGGCGGCCGTCGCTTCGTTGAAGTTCCCTGCACCGTCATTCAGATACAAGGTTGACTTGACCGGTCCACCCTTGCCGGTCATCATAATGTCGTTGTCACCGTCCCCGTCGACATCAGCCATGACCATCGCACCGACGTCCGCATCTTGAAATGCAGGACCTGGTAGGGCCTTTTCGAATTGTACGTTTTGAGCGTCCGCCCTGCCCATCGATACAAGAACCAACATCAGTAATGCACTTGCTTTCATTTTGATTCCGATTTGGATTGTGAATATGCCGCCAAATATATCTGCCCATACCGAAAATATCATCACGGCTACCCATGAAGGGGGCGGTTTCACCGCCGTACGTGTTGGTTTTCCAACCTGCGCAGCGGTCCTTCCACCCGTACGGCCCGAACTGCGGAACGGGCCGCCGACGCCCTCATCGGCACGGCGGAGGGGTAGCGCCCGCTCAGGCGAAGGAATTCACCATCTCCGGCAAACGGAGGCCATTCAAAATGCAGAAATTCCCGACTTATCGAACATGCGGTGGTATTGGCAGGCCTTCGCATTTCGGACGACGAGTTGGGCGGAACCTGCGATATGGAATCGGGCGAACGGCAGGGAACGGGCTCGACAGGCCGACTTCATGGGTATGCGGCTTCGAACTGCGGGTATTCCTTTCGGCGTGTCGGTTGCCGGGGTATGACAGTTGATTCCGTAAATGTGGTGCGACCTCCTTTCAGTCCTTGTTGGAAACCTGCAGATATTTCTCGAGGGCCATGGTCATGGATGGTGCTTCCGGTTCCGGTGCCTTGATGTTCACGTACAGCCCTTTGTCCTGCACCGCCTGCAACGCTGCGGAGCCGAACACGGCTATCCTTGTATCCTTTTGCTGGAAATCAGGGAAGTTTTCGTATACAGCTTCGATTTCGAGGGGGCTGAAAAAGACGATGATGTCGTAATATATGTCCTTCAGGTCGCTGAGGTCGCTGCTGACGACCTGGTACATCATCGCTTCCTGCCATTTGAAATGCTGTTCTTCCAAAAAGGAGCTGACCTGTTTCGCCCCCAGGTTGGAGCATGGCAGGAGGAAGGTTTCCTTGTCCTTATGTTTCAGGAGATAAGGCTTCAGGTCGAGGATGGTCCTGGCACCGGAAAACACCTTCCTTTTCCGGTATACGATGAACTTCTGAAGATAATTGGCCACCGCTTCCGTCATACAGAAATACTTGGTGTCCTGGGACATTTTCACCCGCATTTCCTCACACATCCGAAAAAAGTGGTCGATGGAACTCTTGCTGGTGAAGATGATGGCCGAATATTCGTCAAGCCGGATCTTCTGCTTTCGGAAGTCCCTGGCTTCCAAGGGCTCCACCTGTACGAAGGGGCGCCAATCTATTTGAAGGTCGTATCGCTTTTCTAGGTCGTAATAGGGAGAACGTTCCGGTTTAGGTTGGGAAACAAGGATGGACTTGACTTTTTTGTAACTCTCGACGTATTCCTTTCCGTTAGCGACGTTCATTTATTCGGGAAAATTTTTGATTTTCAAGATAGGACAAATCAGATGCCTTCCTGTGACATCAATAATTTTGCAACCAAGACGACGGGTGCGATTTCGACCGTGCAAATATACAACAAAAAGTGGAATTTATGATGCGCCAGGAAAGGGGCCGCGATGAACATCCCCCGAAGCAACAGGAACAAATAGACGGCCGCGCTGCTGCCTGCGACCCCGAACAGCCAGTAATTACGGGTGCCTTCGGGTGCGTAGGCCATGAAAAGGATGCCGATGGCCAGGAACAAGCCGATGATGACATGGAATATCATGATCGTGAACTGATACAAGCCTGTTTCGCGTTGAATGGAAAAGATGTAGCCGGCGTATCCCAGCAACAGATGCTTGAGCAGGAAGAAGCCGCTTATGCCGAAGGTTACCGTCGCCAACGAGGCCATGTTGGTGGGGGCAAGTTCGATCTGTAGATGGCGGCAGGCCAGGAAAGTGAAGATTCCGGCGTTCAGGAAGAACAGCAGGTACAGAAGGCCGTAGGCCAGGTACATGCCGGCGCCTTGTTCCCTGTAAAGCTGGTTCAGAAGGATGTCGCTTTTGAATGCCTGCCAGATCTTGAGCAACAGCACCCGGAAAAGTGTCACGATGATCGTCAGGAGGATGACCATGACGAGGACCATGACAAATATGAATCGCTGATATACATCCTCTTTTTGCTTGGCCGTCATCCGGTTTGTCCGCCGGCTGTCGATCCGGAAACCCGGCCCGTTTTTGCGCGGTGCCTCCATGACCGTCCGGGTCCGTACGAGGTCGAAAGGGTTGGAAGAAGCCAATATGTCCACCGTATCCGTCTCCTGGGCGGCGCTGACCCGCGGGAGCAGGTCGAACGGAGTGGCGACAGGGACCTGTGCTGCCGAAAAAACCGGAAACAACATGGCTAACCATAAGGCCGACCCGAAATGACCTTTGCGATGACTATTGAACATTATGTGTATTGTTGCGGCAAAAATAACGTTTACACCTCCGATTAAAAAATTCTTTTGGCCATATGAAGAACCGGACCATCCTGCAGGTAGTCGCCCTGGGCGCCCTGGCCATCTCCGGCATCCTCGCCATTCAATCCTATCTGCTGATGCACACCTGGGACGCCCACCAAAAGGAGTTTCAGGAAAAGGTGACCATCGCGCTGCAGAATGTCGCCAAGGAGTTCGAAAAACTCGGCAGCACCCCCCCGGACTACGACCTCATCAACCAGGTGACCTCCAACTACTATGTCGTCAACATCAACGACCAGATCCGCGCCAACGACCTCGAGTTCTTCCTGCGCAGGGAACTGGAGAAAGTCGGCCTGCGGGAAGATTTCGAATACGGTATCTACAATTGCGACACCCGCAAGATGGCCTACGGCCGCTACATCGGATATACCCCTTCCACACCCAACCGGACGGTTCAGCCGAAGGAACAACTCCCTGTGTACAATGACTACCTGTATTATTTCGGTGTCCGGTTTCCCAACCGGCTGACACAGATTCTCAGCAATATGCGGCTGACGCTCATCTTTTCCGCCATACTGCTGGTCACCATCCTCTTTTTCCTTTACTCCATTTTCATCATCCTTCGCCAAAAACGCCTCTCCGAAATGCAGAAGGACTTCATCAACAACATGACGCATGAATTCAAAACCCCCATCTCCACCATCCGGATCGCAGCCGATGTGTTCCTGCTCCATCCCGGTATCCAACAAGACAAAAGACTCCTCCAATATGCCGATATCATCCGGGAACAAAACCTCCGACTCAACAACCAGGTGGAGAAGGTCCTGCAACTCGCCAAGACCGAACGGGACAACTTCCGACTCACCCGGGAACCGGTCGACCTCCACCGGCTCATCCACGACACCCTCGGAAGCTTCCGTGTCCAGGTGGACCGCAAAGGCGGTTCGCTGCAATGCCACTTCCTCGCCGTCCAACCGGTCGTCATGGCCGACCAACTGCACCTGACCAACATTCTGCATAACCTCGTGGACAACGCCGTCAAGTATTCCCGGGGCATCCCCATCATCTCCATCCGTACCTTTCAAAATGACCAGGGCAGGCTGACCCTTACCGTCGAAGACCAGGGACTCGGCATCCCCAAAGCCTATCAGGACCGGCTATTCGAAAAGTTCTTCCGCGTACCGACCGGCAATGTCCACAATGTGAAAGGCTTCGGCCTCGGCCTCTTCTACACCAAAAACGTCTGTACGGCGCATGGCTGGAAAATCACGATAGACAGCGTCGCCGGCCAGGGAACCACCGTCACCATCGTCATGGGCTGAAACCAAACCGCCTGCCCGGGCGGCTTCGCTCCCCCCGTTCGAATTGAAAAATTTGCGTACCTTGCACATGCGGCCCGTCTCCAACCCAATCCGTCGCAACCGGCCCCGGCGGCCGAAAACCACCTGGCCATGTCCCGCAACTTCTAATCCTCCTGTCCGATATGTCGATGACTTCCTCCGTCTCCTTCCGCTTCCTTCCGCCGGTCCTGGCGGCTGTTCTCCTCTCTTCCTTCCTCCCTTCTCCCTCAAGACCGGACCAAACACCCACCAGGCGGCCGAACATCCTGTTCATCATGTCGGATGACCATGCTTGGCAGGCCATCAGCGCCTACAACGACCTCCTCATCCAAACCCCGAACATCGACCGGATCGCCCGCGAAGGCATGCGCTTCAACAACGCCTGCGTCACCAACTCCATCTGCGCCCCCTCCCGGGCTACCATCCTCACGGGAAAACATGCCCATATCCACGGGAAGATAGACAACATGATGCCTTTCGACACTTCCAACCTTACCTTCCCCCAACTTTTCCAACAGGCCGGCTACCAGACCGCCATGTTCGGAAAATTACATTTCGGCAACCATCCCAAAGGAGTCGACGACTTCATGATTCTCCCCGGACAGGGAAATTATATCAATCCGACCTTCCTGACACCCCAGGGAGATACGACCCTCACCGGGTATGTCACCGACCTCATCACCGACCTGACCCTCGACTGGCTCAAACACAAACGGGATCCCCAACAACCCTTCCTGATGATGTATCTCCACAAGGCCCCCCACCGACCCTGGTGGCCCCGACCGGACAAATTCGCGGCGTTCACAAAAATGACCTTCCCCGAGCCACCCACCCTGTTCGATGATTACGCCAACCGAGGTTCCGCCGCCAAATCGGCGGAGATGAACCTCCTCCGCCATATGCAATATGGCCATGACAGCAAAATCCGCCCCGAAACGCTCGCCGAAATGAACGGCACCGCACTCCCGGACATCCCCAATTCCTTCCCGGATGGCTTCTACGGGTCCTACCTTCGTGCAAACACGGAACAGGATGCCGCCTACAAACCTGTCCTGGATTCCATCAACAACTGGTTCAGCCATCATTGGCCCCACCTGGACGATACCGAAAAAATGCGCTGGAAATACCAACGCTATATGCAGGATTACCTCGGTTGCATCTCCTCCGTCGATGATAATGTCGGCAGGGTCCTGGATTACCTCGACGAAACGGGCCTCTCCGAAAACACCATCGTCATCTATACCTCCGACCAGGGCTTCTACCTCGGCGAGCACGGTTGGTACGACAAGCGGTTCATCTACGACGAGTCGTTCAAAACACCCTTGCTGATCCGTTGGCCCCATGTCATACAACCCGGCACCACCAACGAACAAATGGTCCAGAACCTCGATTTCGCCCAGACCTTCCTCGACGCAGCCGGCATCACCGCCCCGGATGATATGCAAGGCGAAAGCCTGATGCCCCTGCTGACCGGCCAAGCAGACCAATGGACCCGCGAGGCCGTCTATTACCACTATTACGAATACCCCGCCGTCCATATGGTCAAACGACACTACGGCATCGTCACGACGGATTACAAACTCGTTCACTTCTACGATGACATCGACGAATGGGAACTCTATGACCGAAAAAATGACCCCCGGGAACTACGCAACGTATTCGCTGATCCGGCATACGCCGATACCGTGCACCGATTGCAACAGCAACTGGATTCCCTGCGCATACAATACAAGGATTCGCCGGAACTCGACCAAAAGTTCATCGACCTGTATTACCAAAACGGATTCCGATGAACACCCGCCGGGCGAACCTGCCAGGCTGACAACCTTTGCCGGCACCCGACCGGACATGACCGCCACGAACTGCTCCTGATCGCAAACAATGCGGGAATCCTCGAAGAAAAGCATGAATCATTCAGCCCATCTCCTATATGTGGAAGACGACGCCAGCCTCGGATTCGTCACCCACGACAACCTTGAAAAACACGGATATCGGGTGACCCACTGCCTCGATGGCACGCAAGCCCTGGAAATGTTCCGCAGCCAACCCTTCGACCTCTGCATACTCGATGTGATGCTGCCCGGTACCGACGGCTTTGCCCTGGCAATGGAAATCAGAAATACCGACCTGGACATTCCCATTCTCTTCCTGACGGCCAAATCCCTGGAGGAAGACAAGATCCAGGGCCTCCGGCTCGGCGCGGACGATTATATCGTCAAACCTTTCAGCATGGAGGAACTGATCCTGAAGATCGAGATCTTCCTCCGCCGACGCAATATCCTGAAACCCACCCCACGTGATATATACCAACTGTCCGCTTTCACTTTCGATTATCCGAACCTGAGCTTGCAAGGGCCCGACACCGCCATCTCCCTTACCCAAAGGGAAGCAGACCTGCTGCGCCTGTTCGCCGAACAACCCAATACCGTCATCAAACGCGCCGATATCCTGCGGCAACTTTGGGGGGAAGACGACTATTTCCTCGGCAGAAGCCTGGACGTGTTCATTTCCCGGCTTCGCAAATACCTGCAGCCGGATGATTCCCTACGGATCGAAAACATCCACGGGGTCGGTTTCCGATTCCATACACCACAAAACTGAAAAAATGTCACCTGCATTCCTGGTGGACGGCATCCGGACACCTATCGGCAAATTCCAGGGAGCCCTCTCCCCTGTACGGGCGGACGATCTCGCCGCCCATGTCATCCGTTCCCTGATGGAAAGACATCCCCAACTCCCGCCGGACATCATCGAGGATGTTTTCCTGGGATGTGCCAACCAGGCCGGGGAGGACAACCGGAATGTCGCCCGCATGGCTACCTTGCTCGCCGGTCTCCCATCGTCCGTACCGGCGGAAACCGTCAACCGGTTGTGTGCCTCCGGTATGGCCGCCGCTACCCATGCCGCCAGGGCCATCCGCCTCGGCGAAGGGGATGTGTTCCTCGCCGGCGGTATCGAACACATGACCCGCAGCCCCTGGGTCATTTCCAAAGCGACCCAGGCTTTCGGTCGGGACGCCACCATGTATGACTCCAGTTTCGGCTGGCGCTTTGTCAATCCCGACTTGCAAAGGCAATATGGAACGGAGTCCATGGGACAAACCGCCGAAAACCTGGCCAGGGAGCATGGTATCAGCCGGGTGGACCAGGACCGCTTCGCCTGTCGCTCCCAGTCCAAAGCCGCCACCGCATCTGCCAACGGCTGGCCGGCTATGGAAATCACCCCTGTCCACATACCCCGCCGCAATGCCCCCCCGATCGTCATAGACCAGGACGAGTTTCCCAAACCTTCCACCACCCTTGATGGATTGGCCCGGCTCCGACCGGCATTCCTACCCGAGGACCAGGGCGGTACCGTGACCGCCGGCAACGCCGCCGGCCTCAATGATGGCGCCGCCGCCCTCCTGCTCGCTTCCGAAAAAGTCGTCGAACAATACGGGCTGCAGCCCCTCGCCACCATCCTTTCCTCCGCAACCGCCGGCGTGGAACCCCGTGTCATGGGTATCGGCCCCGTTCCGGCCTCTGCCAAGGCATTGCACCGTGCCGGCCTTTCCCTTGACGACATCGATGTGATCGAACTCAATGAGGCCTTCGCCGCCCAAGTACTCGCCTGCACACGTTCCTGGGGCATCCAGGATGACGACCCCAGGCTCAATCCGGCCGGCGGTGCCATCGCATATGGCCACCCGCTCGGAATGACCGGCGCCCGCTTGCTGCTCACCGCCGCCCGTACCCTCCACCACCTTCGGAAACGCTATGCCCTCGTGACCATGTGCGTCGGCGTCGGCCAGGGCTATGCGGTCATCCTGGAAAGATGCTGAACCGAATAGGGCAGGTTCATCCTTTTTCCTTATTTTTAACCCTGTCTCCTGCAGGAGAACCTCCTGCTTCCGCATAAATTTTTCATCCATCAAATTCCAATACCACATGGCCAAAAAATCCTTGTTCTCCAACTCGGGCAACCCCCTGTTCAGAAACCAACTCCTCAAAGGCAACCTGCCGACAAACCAAGTCCTCGATGCCGACTACGCCCGCTCCGATGAACGGATGACCACCCAAGGTGCCGTCCGAAAATCATTCGTCCTTTTCGTACTACTGCTCGCATCCGCTGTTCTCAGCTTCACCAACCCGTCCAACCTGTTTCTGTGGGGAGGAGCCATCGGCGGATTGGTCCTCGTACTCGTCATCAGTTTCAAACCAGCCCTCTCGCCCATACTTGCACCGATTTACGCCTTGATCGAAGGCCTGTTCGTCGGATCTGTCACCGCATTCTACGGCGGCGCTTTCGGTATGGCCGTAGTCTTCCATGCGGTCACCCTGACCCTGGCCCTGCTGTTCGCCATGCTTTTCCTATACCAATCAGGAATCGTCCGCGTGACCCGCAGTTTCCGCACCGGTGTGGCCATGGCCACCATGGGTGTTTTCCTGGTTTACCTCGTGAACATCGTCCTGCGGCTGTTCGGTATCCACATCGGATTTCTCCATGAGCAAAACTGGATGGGAATCGGCTTCAGCCTGCTGGTCGTGGGAATCGCCACCTTGAACCTGCTGGTGGACTTTGACAATTTCGATCAAGGTCAACGAATAGGTGCCCCGGCTTTCATGGAATGGTTTTCCGCCATGGGGCTGCTGGTCACCTTGGTATGGCTATACGTGGAACTCCTACGGCTCGTCGCCTTGCTGTCCGGTCGAGACTGACATCGCCAGCGCCTCCCGGGAGCCCGACGGCTCCCGGGAGCATCTCAACTCCTCCCTGCTCCCAAGGGCCTCCTTTTCCTTGTCGCCGCCAGGTCGCCGGCGGTCGCATCACCTTGCTTCACGGACCTCCCGAATCCGTGCCTTCCCCTTCTGCCCGGAACGGCGCGCCCCGCACGCCGCCTCATCCTAGTCCTTGGCATCCAGCTTTCGCACGGATTACCATATTGATTGCCTGCCAATTAAAACTACCAGACCTGAAGCTCCATATTCGGAACGGTTTTTGATTATTTATAATACTTAATCAGCTGAATTAAAATGGCTGAACAGGTGACATTCTTCCCGTGACGAAAATAACGTCCGGCAACCGGGCCGTCCGGTGAGCAGCATCGGCTGGCTTTCCTGCGGACCCGGAGGAGCGGCGGAACAGCGTGGTCGGCGACACAACAGACCTTTCCGCCGCAGATTTGACCGATTTCCGATGTTACGACACGACACACCATATCCCGACGGCCAAGCGGCTTGTCTTGGAAATCCCATTCAGTACGGCAAGGGGTCGGAAGAGGCCCGGCGCGTACTCGATGCGGTATTGATTTCCGGGAATGCAGGCGCGCCGATTCGCCGCACTGTGGACAAGTCCCTGGTCATGCTGGCCTTCCTGATCCCGGCCTTGCTGGCCAGCCTGCTGTTCCCGAGTCCGGTATTTCTGACGATGGGTGCTTTGGGAAGTTTGTTATTGTGGGCGATGACGATTGTATTTCCTTCGCTTTCCGGCGTCTTCGCAAAAACCTATGCCCTACTGAGCGGTCTTTTGCTGGGATCCGCAACGAACCAGCTGCTAGGGTTGGGGGGCGTGCAGCCGGTGGTGCTGCCGGTGGTGCTGCTGACGGTTCTATCATTGCTGTCGCGACTCCTGTCTTACCGTTATCCCGATCATTCCAGTAGGTATGGTCGGGCAGTGGCCATCGGTTTGCCGCTGGTCAGCATCGCTTTTTGCTACCTCTTGCAACTAATGGCCTGGACGGCCGGACACCCGGTCGTTTGGCTGCACGAGGCGGGCTGGCCTCAGTGGCTGTCCCTGACGGCGCTGGCCATACCCGCATCCCGCTACATGACCCTTCACACAGACCCCATCCGGCAAAATCTGCGCCCCGGAAGTCCGGAACATATGGAATGGTATGCTGCGATGGCTTGCATCTCCGTCCTTTTCTGGTGCTATCTCGGCGGATGGAAAATGTTATGGAGGCGAAAGGAACCCAAGCCCGTCGTTGCCAGCACACGCGGATCCATCGAATCGCAACCCATGCGCTGAGGCGCCGCGTCCTGTATGCCAGCCTTGGCCGCCTGCATGAATTTGGCAAAAAGTGATTAGCTTTACTGTGTTGATTGCCGGAATCAGCCCATGGAATTGTCTGTGGTTTCCGGCAGGTTCCCGGACATGTCGCCCCGAGCCTGGCGCCTTCGTTTCCGGCCGACTGTCATACACAAGCGATTGTCCATGTCCTCTTTTCTACGAATTTCCCTGACCCTGCTCGCACCGATGATCGGCTTCGGGCAGGAAGTCCTGCCGTCGGCGATTCCGGATGGTACCGAAAAAAGCCTCCTCTGGAAAATCAGTGGCCAAGGGCTGTCCGAACCATCCTACCTGTACGGAACCATCCATTTGATAGACCAGGCAGATTTCTTCCTCTCCGACAGCACCAGATCCTTCATAGATGCGTCCGATATGGTCGTTTTCGAGGTCAACATGGCGGACATGACGGACATCGGCGCTCAAATCGGATTGTTGATGGACGCTTTCATGGACGGAGGCCAATCTCTGAAGGATCTCCTCCCGGCGGAGGATTACCAGTTGGTCAAGGATCATTTTCAGGGAATGGGGCTTCCCATCTTCCTGTTCGAACGGATGAAGCCCATGTTCCTGACCGTCTTTACCAGCATGGACCTGGAGCCGGACGCCATGTCGTCCGGTGATATGGTCTCCTATGAAATGAAAATATTGGAGTTGGCCCGGGCTGGAGAAAAACGTATCGGCGGATTGGAAACCATCGAGTACCAAATGAGTATCTTCGACAGCATCCCTTATGAGGAACAGGCACAGATGCTGGTGGAAAGCATCCGTTCCGAGCAGAATGGGGGGGACGCCTTGGAGGAACTGGTCCGACTGTACAAATCACAGGATATCGACGCAATGGTCGGCCTCCTGAAAACCGAGGAAGGCATGGGCAAGCATGAAGACATGCTGTTGGTGAACAGGAATAGGAACTGGATACCTGTCATGAAGGAGATGATGGCCAATCAGCAGACCTTTTTCGCCGTGGGTGCCGGGCACCTGGGAGGGACGCAAGGTGTGATTCGCCTGCTCAGGCAGGAAGGATATACGGTCATTCCCATCAAGGGATGACGGGAATGGATTCTCATGAGAAGGCCAGTTCCGGTGCCTTGTTTGAAACTGCGCCAACCACTCTATTATGCATCCGATATCCATACAAGGGCTTTCCGTCTCCTACGACAAGAAAATCGCCTTGACCAATATATTCCTGGAGGTCAGGGAACGCCACATTTATGGTGTGGTCGGCCCGAACGGAGCGGGGAAATCGACGCTTTTCAAGGCCATCCTGGGCTTGATACCTGCGCATGCCGGCACTGTCCGCATTTTCGGAAAACCCTTGGCGCAGCAAAGGAAGCGCATAGCCTATGTCCCGCAGAAGGATGACATAGATTGGCAGTTCCCGGCAACAGTCCTGGATGTCGTGCTCATGGGACGGTACCCTTTCAAGAAAATTTTCCAACGCATCAATGCATCGGACCGAAAAGCAGCCATGGAAGCCCTCGAACTGACCGGCATGGCGGCTTTTCGCAGCCGAAGAATCGGCGAGCTGTCGGGCGGCCAGCAGCAACGGGTCTTCCTGGCGCGGGCGCTCTGTCAGGATGCAGCCATCTATCTACTGGACGAACCTTTCGCCGGGGTGGACCTTACCACAGAGGAACATATCATCGGCATCTTGAAAGAGCTCGCCGCCTGCGACAGAACCCTGATGGTCATCCATCATGACCTGTCGACCGTTCCATCCTACTTCGACCAGGTGATCCTGGTCAACCAACGGTTGGTGGCTGCAGGAGCGACGGCATCGACTTTCACCGATTCCAACATCGCCAGAACCTTCGGTGGCCAACTTCCTGTTCTCCACCGCAGCCGCTTGGCCTGATTATTTTTTCCGGGTCCTCAAGAAATTGAACGTTTCCATGGCCGGAACGCCAAATTGGTTGGGAAGGCAAGACCGTCTTTCGTTCTCACCTCAGCATGGTGACCCTCACCAAGTCGGCAAAGGCGATAAAGCGCGGGAGGGAACCAAATATCCGGGACGGGAACAAACACACACGACCGCTACAACTCATCTATGGTGATCGCATCTATCGATACACTCCGCAGGATGCAAGCTTCCGGACTGTATACCGACTTGCGTCGGTCCTTGGCATCGTCACTGACGAATCTGGATTCCGGAAGATTTTCCCCGACCGTGTTTTCCCGGAATGAGACCTGACCATCCGCAATAGCCTTTTTCAAGGCATGATTGTCGTACTGACTGATGAAATCCATGATGCTAAGGATCCTTCGCCGGGTCAGCTTTTCGTTGTAAGCATCCTGGGCGACTGGACTCGCACGGCCTGTCAGGTGGATGACAACTCGTTTGCCAGCGGACACATATGCCTGGAGATTGCGGCAGAGCACCTGCAGCTTTTGGTAATTGTCCGACACCTCCTCGTCAAAGAACGCCTGAATAAGCTTCCTCGCCGCAGTGACGTCCTCCGCTGCCAAACCGACGGCATATCCTTTCATGTAAACCGATTTCCGACTGATGAAAGCCTCGTACTCGTTACCATAATGACGGGATTCGGCCGTACTGCCCTGACGCGGTTGGTTGTTATCGAAATACAATACCAAAGGACCTACGTAAAGCGGCGGGAGGTTCGCCTGTTCGTCCGACGGACCGGCCTGCAGCACTCGCACCGTAGCCGTATCGATCGCCAGAATCTGCTTCAATGCGGTCAGCACCGTCCGGTCCGCCGTTTTCAACAACTTCTGCTCATCAATGGCATTCCCATCTGCACTGAGAATCCCTATTCGCTTCCGTTCCTCCGGAAGCGGGATATTAGGTTCGACGACTGCCAGCACCGGTTCCTGCTCCACAGGTGCCGGAATGGAATCACCCCGCCAAAGGAATGCGGATCTTTCGAAGTTGACCGGAAAGGTCACGGCTTCCGTACTCAGGGCCACCGGCTCACTGACAAAACTGTCTTTTTCCAACAGGACATGATAGTTCCTTCCCAATTTCAACGGTAGTACAAACTGGTTCGTAGACTCCCGATAAAGGACCGTGTCCACGGAATTGTCCGATCGGTCGACCAAGGACAGCTTCGCACCGTCCAACTGGGAACTGTCCCTCCCATCGAATACACGGACAATCAGGTTCACCGGAATCTGCGCCTCGTATATATCCGTCCACTTGCATTCGAAATTGTCGTCCGTACAAAACGTACCGGGGCGGTTGGAGGCGAAGTATCCGCGCTTGGAGCCGGCGTGCAGGGTGAAATGAAAATCGTCGTTGGGGCTGTTGAGCGGCCTGCCGGGATTGTACGGGATGGTCCATTCCCCTATGCCGGTCTTCTGTGTCCGGAAAATGTCGAATCCTCCGACACATTCCATTCCATTGGAGCTGAAGAACAAGGTTTGGCTCGCCTGATGAAAAAACGGCGTGATATCATCCACCGTAGTGTTGAAAGGCAAGGGATAAGGCATCCCGTAAGACCCGTCCCGTCCGATGATACTGCACCAAATGTCCATACCACCCGTTCCCCCTGGCCGGTCCGATGCGAAGAACAGGACGTCCTTTTGTAAGAACTTGTCATATCCTACCGTAGGATGGGTGGAGGTGTAGGGATCCCGGTTGATATGCTTCGGGAGATGCTTGGGCACCGACCAATTCCCCTCGTACAGCCTTTCACGATAGAATATCTTGCAGATCAGCTCATTGGTGAGCGGTTCCTTCTCACAGATGGTATAGTACATACGCTTTCCGTCCGGGGAGATGGTGATGTCCGACACCTGGAACATATCCGAGTCGGTGTTCTCCACGATTTCCCGCGCCGGGTAATTCCGGACGACACTGTAAATTCGGTTGGCCATGCCACCGTCCGGTGTTTCCTTCTGTGACGCGAAATAAATCTTGTCACCATGCCGAATCGGTGTCAATTCTGAATAGAGGGTGTTGATGTTCGGCCCCAACTGGGTGATTCGCATCAATCGCGGACGTTCGATATCCTGCATCAGCGGAGGCGCCACGACCGATTGTAGGAACGGATGAGGCATGGAATCCACAAGTACCGCTTCGTCCTCATCCTCCGTCAAATCAGGTGCAAGAAGGAATGTATCGGAAGGTGCCGATTCGAATAAAAACGTCCCTTCCCAAACACGGTGCTGGGCAACCGCCGTCCCAACCCATCCCTCTTGTTCCGACAGGACAGCGCTTCCTTGACCCGATAAACCAACGGGAACCATCAAGATGCTTATCCATAAGGATGTTGTGCTTTGATTGGGTCTGTCCATTATATCTTGCGTGAATAAAAAAAATTAAAACTACAAAAATAGAGGGACGTAATTTGACTGCCAAATAGAACTTGGAATCAGGGAAGGCTGGATTCAGAGACTCGACCACAAGCCACAAGGACGGTATTTTGTTCAGGCTTTATTTTCAAGCGCCTGTTCTTGATCACCACGACCTGCCGGATACCTCCCGCTTCCCAGCATTTTTCATTTCTCCAATGTGGCGTGCCGGCCTGATTGAAACGATGCTTGTGTAGTTAGTGAGGCCGGCAACTACCTCCAACATGAAATTCCATGCAATTATCAATTATTCTCTATAAAATCTCTAAAATAAATTCATATTTATTTTTTAAAGATGAAATATATTTTTACTGCGAAATCACTTGCCTCCACTGTCCTTCCTTTTGAATTCTTCACCGTTTCCTTATCTTTCGGTCTTTTAGAATTTTGAGATTACGCAACTTGAAGCGGTGATGCTCAGATACTACCTCCTGCTCGGATTCCTGGTGCCCACGCTTGCGACGCTGTTTTGCCAGTCCGGCAGCGATTCGATTTTCGCATCCTTTTTGGCAGAGACCGCCATTGCACTGAACAGGTCCTCCAGCGGGCTGGCTTACCATATACAAACGTCCGGTCATGGCGTCACACCGACAAACGGCGATTATGTGTTGATTCGTTTCGCCGCTGAACTGCCGGACGGTACCGTGTTCGACCGGACTACCACGGTGCCTTTCGTTTTCCAGGTCGGCAACCGGGAAGTGATCAAAGGACTCGACGAGGGTGTCCGGTTTCTCCGCCCCGGTGGCAAGGCAATCCTGTACGTGCCCGCTTCCCTGGGTTACGGGTCCTTTGGTATTGCAGACATCGTTCCTCCGGACTGTTTCCTGATCTACCGGTTGGAGTTGGTCGAGATCCTGGATTTTCAGGCGTATGACCGCTACATGCGGGAAATGGAAGAAATGGAACGACAAGCATTCGAAGCCCGGAAACGGGAACAGTCGGAGGCCGACCATGCACAAATCAGCCGATGGGCTGCCTCCCGACAATTATCCATCCGGTGGACGTCGAACGGACTGGCCTATCACATCTCGAAGCCAGGGTCCGGGCGGCAAGCCCGTCTGGGCGATAATCTCGTTGTACGGTATCAAGGATTCCTGTCGGATGACACCGCTTTCGACAGTCCCGCTCAACCATTCGAATTCGTTCTCGGCAGAGCTAATATCATTCCGGGATGGGAAGAAGGTATCCCACTTTTCCGGGAAGGGGGCGAAGGTTGGCTCCTCATACCTTCCGAACTGGCTTATGGACCGGTATCCGTTGGAAAAATACCTGCCAACGCTGTATTGTTTTTTAAAATCAGCCTCTTGAAAATAAATTGACAAGTAACGAATCTCACAGTCCGGTCACCTTGACCTCCAATCGCTGGTTAACCAGATGTTCGGCACGGCTACAATCGTTTTCATCCGTACAATTGTTCAACAACATGGTTTCTCCGTACGCCTTGTACATGATTCGGTTTCGGTCAATCCCTTCCCGAATCAGATAATCAGCCGCAATACCCGCTCTGTTCTGAGACAGTATCAGATTAATCTGTTCCTGACCAATCGCTTCCGTATGTGCTCCCAATTCTATGGTCAGTCCCGGGTAGGTATTCATCAGCTCCACGAGCTGGTCCAAAGCCATGGATATGCGCGGGGTCAACTGCCATATGTTCGGGTCGAACACTGCATGCTCCACCCTGAAACGCTCTTCCAACGGCTGTTCGCCGGCCGCGAGTTTCCGATCCAATTCCTTCAGGGATGCCAGCTTCCACCTTTCCTCTTCGGAAGGGGGCGCTTCCCCCGCCTGCCGACTGCCCTCTACGGGCGGTACTAACCGGAGCCCTTCCTGCAAAGGTTCCAACCCCCTGCTGGTCCTTGCCCGGATAGCAATATCAACTGATTCCAAAGATTCCGTCGATCGTATCCCCGATGACGCGCTGCCTGAATCGACGATCTTGGCTGACTGCTCCTTTTCCCGGTTCTTTTCCGTCCGACTTAACTCCACCTCTTTTTTATCCTGGATTGCCATCTGACGGGGCTCTTCTTTCACAGCGGAACGCTTCTTTTCCGCCGGCTCCGGTTCCGGTATGACCGCCTCCACTACCGGTGCAGCCACTGCCGCCGGTTCCGGTACGACCGCTTCCACTTCCGGTGCAGCCACTACCGCCGGCTCCGGTTCCGGTACGACCGCCTCCACTTCCGGTGCAGCCACTGCCGCCGGTTCCGGTACGACGGCCTCCACTTCCGGTGCAGCCACTGCCGCCGGTTCCGGTACGACCGCCTCCACTTCCGGTGCAGCCACTGCCGCCGGTTCCGGTACGACCGCTTCCACTTCCGGTGCAGCCACTACCGCCGGCTCCGGTTCCGGTACGACCGCC
>JBEAQU010000082.1:0-49144 GCA_041163745.1 Bacteroidota bacterium | reverse complement strand
GCTGCTGCAGGACCCGCAGGGTCTGCTGACGGCCATCCTGACCTACCACGTGGCCGCCGGCAACGTGCTGTCCACGGACCTGAGCGACGGTCAGGTTATCACGACGCTGAACGGCGCGACGGTGACGGTGACCATCAACGGCAACGGGGTTTTCATCAATGACGCGCAAGTTACGGTAGCCGACATCCTGGCGGACAACGGCGTGGTGCACGTCATCGATGCGGTGCTGCTGCCGCCTACCGGCACCCGCCAGGTCAGCGACAGATTTGCAGTGCAGGTATTCCCGAATCCAGCCGCTTCTTATCTGCAGGTTGTTCCCGGCCATGGCCAGGAGGTACCTGCGATCGAGCGACTTCAGCTCGTCGACCAGCAAGGTCGCCTGTTGAAGACCTGGGTGGGACAGGATGCCTTGGAACAACTCGACGTGCAGGATGTTGCCAACGGTGCCCACTTCCTCCGTTTCATCATCGACGGACAGGTGTACTTCCACCAGGTGGTCATACAACGTTGATAGTACCCTGGACCAGGGAACGAATAGGATAAGAAATACCTTTGAATCCGATGGGTCGGGCAGACCGGTGGCGACAATTGCAGCCAGGGTCAGCCCGACCCATTTTTCTTGAGGGTGCCGAGGAGGAACGCGAAATGGTGTTGTTTCCCCCTGGCGCTGCGCACAGTGACGCTTTTCGGCACAGTAGGGGGGAGACCGGGTGTCCGGTGAGGACACGGACTCCTGGAAAACAACGGACTGGTCGAATCGGGGGCTGATAATTCTGATGACTGGCAACCAAAAGGTCTTCCTGGGCGGAAACGCTTTTACTTGGGTGAGCAGCAGGTCATCCGAGGAGGACGCCTCGCTACGGAACTTCTCCCGCATGATGTCGTTGTGTTTGTCGAAATCGTCCTTTTCCAGTTCCTTCAGCCAACCGGTGTTCAACCAGTCCACCTGGGGTTACACTTCGTATCTGAGAATCGGCGGCGGTAATAGGGCAGGGGTTGCCGAACTGGTCCGCAAAATCAGGCCATGACAAGCGACCAATCCAGACAGGAGCCAACCCAGTACATGCGGACGGCAGTGATTACCAATTCTGAATGGAAACATAGATACCCAGCAGGGAAGTCTTTCGGTAGGAACCGATGCCTTCTCGATCGCTAACCACCAGGATCGCCGGCTCCGAAATAGTCTTTCAGCACCTTGCCTGCATCAATCCTTTAGCCCGGGCGAAGACCGTCACAGCTTCCTCGAGTTGAAAAGGTCCGAGGGTGGAAGGGAGTCCTTTTCCGCCGTCCTACTCCGCAGGGCGTCCCCACTTCCGTCCCTCCGATGAATATCTTTCCTGTCAAGGTGGAAAACACGGTGGAGAGCCTCTGTCGAAATAAGAAGCAGGCGTGCTGCGAGTTGACCATATGATGCAAGTCTACCGCATGGCCGGAATCCCTTTATTACCAGGTATCGAACAAAGAAGCCAAAGTGTCCCTCAGGGCGCTGAAATCATGGGACATCCAGCGCAGGAGCTGGGATGTTTTTGTTCATAAGCCGACCGGACCGGGATCCGGACACTGTCGGACAAGCCCATACGGATGCCGACAGGTTTGAACAGGGACAAGTTGAATTCAAGGATGAGCCGGTCGAATTCCCGATGGTTCGGATGATGGTTGGTCGGGATGGGAAGCGCTTCCTACAGGTCGATGCCCGGTACGAACGTTTGCGGAAAGTAGGTCGGTCGTACTGTCAGTGGGATATCCTCATAGTTTTTTTTTCCTGGTATGGAATGGTAGGGGGTGATGAAACCCGGAAGGCCGGCCGATGCCAGAAAGCCTGTAAACCATGGGACTGAATCTTTCATCCGGTCCGGAACCGTATCATTTTCGGTTGTCAGTGTCGGCAAAGGTGAGACAGGATACATAGATATGTCGGCGGGAAGGCCGGGGACCACCTTATCCTAGTCCGCCACGAATACAGTACGGGCCTTCGTCTTCCCGAATCGTACGGCTGGCTTAATATGCCTGTCCGCTCAATCCGGTGAGCGGATGCAAATACCGCTGACGAATCAGCTTGAAAAACAGCGGCTTCGTGTAACTTTGGTGTGGCCGTGTGGTGTGGGTAGCTCCATCGGCCAATTCGGATCATATGATGGAATCAGCATATACATTGAATGTCAAGGGTCGGCTGATGACCCTTGATCGGCCTGTGGTCATGGGTATTCTGAACTGCACGCCGGATTCGTTCTACGATGGTGGGCGTTACGGCAGGCTGGACGACGTGCTCCGTAAGGCGGAGGAATACCTTACGCAGGGGGCCGAGATACTTGATGTCGGGGGTATGTCGAGCAGGCCCGGAGCGGAGTTGGTCGACGAAGCAGAGGAATTGCGGCGTGTCATCCCGGTCGTGGAGCGGATATGTTCCTTATTTCCTTCGGCTGTCTGCTCCGTCGACACATTCAGGGGTCGGGTGGCAAGGGAAGCGACAGCGGCGGGTGCCGGGATGGTGAACGACATATCAGCGGGTCGCATGGATCCGGAAATGTATGCAGGCTTGGCGGAATGGGGGGTGCCGTATGTCCTGATGCACATGCAAGGAACGCCGCAGACCATGCAGCGTCAACCTGTTTATGAGGATGTGGTGCAGGAAGTGCTGGATTTTCTGATCGCGGAAGTGCAGTCCTTGCGTCGAATGGGGGTCAAGGATATCGTGGTGGACCCTGGCTTCGGATTCGGCAAGACGGTGGGGCATAATTATACTTTGCTGAAGCACCTGGGCATATTGCAGATACTGGAAGTGCCCGTATTGGTTGGGCTTTCACGTAAATCAATGATCAGCAAGGTGTTGGGGATTTCAGCGAAGGAGGCAGGGAATGGGTCCACCGCCCTGCACATGGTCGCTTTGCAGCAGGGGGCACGTATCTTGCGCGTGCATGACGTACGGGAGGCAGTCGAAACCATCCGGTTGTGGGAAGCACTGGAAAATGCCTGACAGATTGAGTTCGGCAGATCCGGTTCACGATATACCATTCGGACGAGCAGTGGATTGCCGTAGCTCATGAAGTCTTTCCAATTGAACCGGACCGATAATGCCGGGAATTGCGCCGTCAAGATGTCGTGAATGTTTTCGGGCTGGTAGTGATTGATGCTAAGCTGGTTTCCAGGATTGTAGCAACGCTTTCCCGTCCGGATATTTTCTCGGGTAAGTGGAAGCAAATGGCCTTGGTGTTCACAGGGACTGGTATGGAGCGGCTTCCCGCCAGGCAGATGACACCTTATCCCGGCTTGCAGGCCTGGTTTCCAGCTGGGCAACGGATTCCTGGGTCGTGGTTCCGCCGGGGGCGAACATATCACAATCAAAGGGTTTTCAAAACTTTGGACGTTTATCTGCAGGACTGGCATTTCACCTGGAAGGGCGGATCCCCCGGCATCGTTCAGGTTGGCAGGGAGACGTTCCGAGCTGACCTGGAGACAATTCCGTTACGGCCACCAGCGGCGGGGATGCTGCCGCCGCCGGTCGGGCAGGTACGAAAGGCAACCCGGCCACTGGTATCGGAAGATGGCTATCGGTGGCTGGAAATGGATTCGTTCTCCGCTCCGATACAGCCGGTGGCGGAATCAGGAGAAGCCGAACCGAACATGTATGTTGCTGCCCGTTTACACAACAACGGCGGGTATTTGCAGACTCTGGTCGACGGAACCATCCGTTCGACCGTGGCGGCGGCGGAAAAGTTTCGGGTAATGGACCTTAAGACCTTGGCTGTGAGGGCGGATTGCCTTGGTCACGAGGTCGGTCGGATTACCCAGGTGGCGCAGACAATCTTAATCGACAGCCTGGATGCAGTCGTCGGGCGATTCCGCTGGACGGGTCTCAGCAAGCCGGCCCGTCGGCTCTTGCAATCAAGCATCCGGAGAATCCCGGTATGCCGGTAGCCTTTTCCGATTTGAATTTGCAATGTTCGGTAACTGGGGGGACGCCCTACCCGGGGATGGAAACAAAAAAAGGCGAGGCGATTCGCATCGCCCTGCCGGAATGAAAAAAGGCTTAAGGTATTTTTTCCAGAAAGACCGTGAAAACGTTCCGGTGCCGGGTGGCACACCTGCATCGCTTTGGGCTACCACTGTGTTGTCACGAAGCGGCAGGAACAAAGCTTATGGAAATGACGCAGTAGTTCTGTCTCTACATACTGGTTGTTCGTCGGTTGGTTGGGGATTGCATGCTGTTTTACCGGAAATATTTGCCGATGCGACGTGTCATGCACAGTGTTGGTCTTTTGTGTGGGGCTTTAGTAAGAAAATCTGGTGGAGGCATGGTCCGGTCGGATCCGACGGTGGGATGAAACCTGCCCCACGGAAGTTGCGAATCAGGACGGACCAATAATTGGCACTCGAGCTACACCGACTGGGCGATCCAAAACATCCGTATGCCTCAGTCATACCCTTGTCGAGGATGCAGGCTGGAAAAGAACGGAACAAACAAAAGAACTGCTCTTGATGCAACCCCGTCGTTATTTTGCCTGTCACCAAAAAGGAAAGTTGTAAGTTGTAAGCACAACAGATCTTCCTGGCCGTTCTGCACTGGGGGTAGTGCCGGGGGGCGGTTCGGTTTCTCCGATATTTTGTGACTCGCAACGAACAACTTCCGGGTTTACCGTTCAAAGGCTCGGATTTGGTTAACATCCGAAGCAGGTTCTCTGGTATTGATCAGAAGAACCGATTTCTTCGGCCGGGTTCGCACCCTTGGCCATAGCCTTGACAAATAGAAGTTGAAGTTCGGAACGAAACGATGACAGAGCGGGAACGAATACCTTCCTATTCGCTTGCAGGTGGCTTCATCATCGAGGAAACAAATTGTCCTGTATATATCCTTTACAATAATCATGCATATTTTGGTGTGTACGGTCGGGGCAGGTGCCTCGACCGAATGGGAAATCTTGATATGAAACAAATAAATAAATTGCAAAAATTTCAATATCAATTACATATAAGGGAAATGCAATACTCTGCGGATATGGAATTTTTAAAAATTATTTTTTCTTCGATTTGAAATTGGAAAGGAAGCGTGGAGGGCCTTTGTTCGCAAAAGGGAGGGGATAAGCCTGTCGCTCGGGTGCATCCGGTCAGGTTCCCAGGAAAGACCGTAGGTACTGTGTCAATTGGGAGACGGCGGCCAGGCCGTCTTCGTCCACGGAGAGTTTGAAATGGGTTTGTCGGTAGAAAGGTAACCGCTCAGCGAGTTTCGATTCGATGAAAGAAGGGAGTTCCTGTTCGGAGAGGCCGTTGAGCAAGGGTCTTTCATGCAAGGCTGGCAGGAGTCGTTCGACGAGGGTGTTCGTTGTGGCATCAAGGAAAACAGTGATGCCGTTTTCATTCATCCATGGCATGTTGTCGGCGAAGCAGGGGGTACCTCCGCCGGTGGCCACCACTACATGGGGCTGGGTTGTAGTGGCGCGGAGGCAGGCCGCCTCCAATTGTCGGAACGCATATTCCCCATGCATGTGGAAGAAAGCTGGGATGCTGGAACCGGACCGTGCGACGATGTCAGCATCCAGGTCTACGAATGGGAAGGAAAGCGATTCGGCCAGCAAGCGGCCGAGAAAGGATTTTCCCACGCCCATGAATCCAATCAGGTAAATTCTCATGAATCCTTTGGGTTGCTTACCCGGCAGCCGGCCAGGTCGAGGATGAACAAACCACGGGGACAGGCTCGGTGGGTAGCCAGCCGGATCCCGAAGACGGAGATTTCCGCAGACAAAGTAAGGTACTTTCCGCCCCAAAAGTAAGCACCTGAAAAAAAAGCAGGGGTGCATGCACCTGAGGCGGCGCGGTCCGATGCAGATTATGCTGCCCTTGCTTTATTTTTGCACTGAACGAAGTCTAAGACAAAAGAAACGGTATGAGAAGGAAAAACATGGTGTTGGCCTGGCTGGTGGTCGGATTGTTCTTGTTCAATTCCTGTTCAGATGATGACAGCGCTCGGCGCGTAAAGGAAATTCCGTCCGTCGGCAAGCTCAGTGAGATCGTCCGGAGCCCGGTTTCCGCCGACGGGAGGATTGATACGGTCCAGGTGGCCAGGATGGTGTTCACAGATACGGTGTTCGATTTCGACGAGGTGGGGGAAGGCGCCATGGTACGGCATGTGTTCCGTTTCGAAAACACAGGCAAAGTCCCATTGGTCATCAACAACGCGCAGTCCACCTGCGGTTGCACCGTTCCAGCCTGGCCGAGAGAGCCCGTACCGCCCGGGCGCACCGGGGAAATCGAGGTGGAATTCAATACGGCGGGAAAGGAAGGATTTCAGGAAAAAAGTGTTACTATCGCAGCCAATACCTATCCATCGCTGACGAGGGTCTATCTGCGCGGGTATGTCAACACCCGGCCAGCGGAGCGGAATCCGGGCCGGTAATTGGGGTCGCCGATCTCCGGTACCCACATTCGGTCAGGTCAGCCTGGTCAATACTTCATCAACAAGAAACGACATGTTACAAACATTTGTGATGCTGCAGGCCGGCGGAAACGCCGGCTTGATTCAGATGCTTTTTTTCGGTGCTATCATCCTGGTGTTCTGGCTGTTCATCATCCGTCCGCAGGCGAAGCGTCAGAAAGAGCAAACCCGCTTCGCCGATTCCATGGAAAAAGGACAGGAGGTGGTCACCGCCAGTGGCATGCTTGGCCGGATCAACAAGATCGAGGGAGAAATCGTCACCCTTGAAGTCGGTCCGAAATCGTATATTCGAATTACCAAAGGTTCCGTTTCAAAGGAAATGACGGAAGGATTGTACGGCAAGGAAAAGAAGAAAGAGGCGGAGGAGAGCGCATCCTGACAAACCGGGAGCATGCACACCGGCCCCTCGCAACGGACAGATTATGAAAAGCGGATCGCCGGTCATATTGGGTATTCGAATGGAGCGCTTGTTGGACCAGGCGGGAAGCAACTGGGTCATACGCCTGGTTTGCCTTGCAATCGCTACCTTCCTCTGGGGATCGGTCAAGATGTCGAAGTCTTACGAGACGACCCGTTCGGTTGCCCTGCAGTTCGAATTGCCCGTCGGATGGCAATTCAGCCGACCGCCGCCGACTGCGACGGAAGTGGTGGTGGCTGGGACAGGATGGTCGTTGTTGGGTTCCTTTGTCCGGAATCCGGAGCCGCAGGCGGTGGTCACCCTGCCACCTCGTCCGACTGTCACCTTGCAACATTCCGAACTGGCCAAATCCGTCCGATTGGGCAGCGGAATCCTGGTCGAGCCTTTGGGGTTCGGCAGCCTGTCCCTTTCCCTGGACACCTTGACGGCCAAACGGGTTCCGGTCCTTGCGGATGCGCACATCTCCGTGGCAGATGATTATATCACCGATACGTTGCGGATATTTCCGGATTCCGTGACAGTATACGGTCCATGGCAGGTGTTGGATACACTCCGCTTTGTAAGCACCATTCCGCATCATGCGCTCCGGATGCATCAATCGCAGTCGTACAGGCTTCGTCTGTTGAACCCCGAACCGGATCTGCTGACGCTTTCAGAGGAGGAAATCACCCTTCGGCTGACCATAGACCAGGTCACGGAAAAAGCCTTTTCCGTGCCGGTGATTCCGATAGGATTGTCCGACAGCGTCCGATGCTTCCCGCAGACGGTGGAAGTGACCTGCCGGGTGGTGACTTCCTATTACGATGTGCTGGGCCCGGCCTCCTTTCGGGTGGTGGCTGATTTCAGCGAACTGTCGAACTATCGGGTGCAGCGGATTGTTCCTTTGAAAGCGGTCGGATTACCCCCTTGGGTAGACCGTGTGAACATCCGGCCCTCCGCAGTGGAATACTTGCTGATGGAGTGAAAACGGCTGCCGTTTTCTTGCAAAGACCAAATGAGACGGATACGAGGACTACGGTTGCGGAAACCAAAACCTCGTTACATATGCATTACCTCCTCTTTTCCGCCCTGTTTTTCGGGACGCTCCTGCTGTTTGGATGGCTCGCCTATCGTCTGCAACCCGCTTTGCTGACGCTCCCCTTCACCGGCCTTTTCTCAATGGTGGCACGAAACCCGCCGTTTCTTTCCCTGCCCGACCAATTCCCGGGTCATGACCTGCTCCGGCAGAACTGGAAAGTCATTCGCAGCGAACTCGAGCAGATCCTGCAACATGCGGATGCCGTCCCGACCATGGATCAGATCGATCCCATCCAGCGATTCATTTCGGCGCGGGACACCATTCCGTGGCGTTCTTTCATCATCAAGGCATATGACCAATGGGTGCCTGCCAATGCGGCGCGGGTACCCCGGACAGCGGCCTTGGTCCGGCAGCTGCCGCAGATAAAGACCGCCATGTTCTCCATCCTGGAACCGGGAAAACGGATCCCTCCGCACATCGGCTTCTACAAAGGCGTCCTGCGCTACCATCTGGGATTGATTGTCCCGACGGATTCGGAACCTTACCTGGTGGTGGGAGGCAAGCGATATGCCTGGCGTGAAGGGGAGGATGTCCTTTTTGACGATACCTTTCTGCACGAAGCTGTGAACCGAAGCCGACACAGAAGGATTGTCTTGTTTTGTGATGTATTGCGGGAACCACATACCTTGCCGGCGTGGGCGGACCGGCTGAACCGAGGAATGTTCGGTCTGCTGAGCCGTTCCAAACGGCTGCAGCATGCGCTGCAGCGAGCGGAGTTGCCGCCGGTGGCAGGATGAAGCCGACATAGTACAACAAAGATTCCGGACGGCAGCCTGCTCGGGATAGTCCGAAGTCAGACAAACTTCGCAACTTTGCCCGTACGCGGCTGCCGGATAAAAAAACGGGGAATGCAGAAATAGCTTGGTTGCAGGCCGGCGGATGTCCGGCATGCGCTATGCTTGCCGCACCCTGGGCGGCGCCTTTCATGTCAAACACATACAATACCATGTCCGCATCACCATCCATGCGCCTCCTGCTGGTTTTCGCTACGGAAACCGAGGCGGCCTCCGTACTTCCTTTTCTATCCGACAGGATGGAACGGGTGGTCGGCCGGCCCTTGCTTTCCTTCCGGCGGGAACAGGTTTCCATGGAAGTGCTCGTCACAGGGGTCGGTTCCCCCCGGACGGCATTCGAGCTGGGCAGATACCTGGCGACCACACCGGTGGACCTGGCGGTCAACGCCGGCATTGCCGGCTCCTATCGCCGCGATATCGCACCGGGGCAGGTTGTCCATGTCATCAGTGAGCGGTTCGCAGATCTCGGCGTGGAGGAGCGGGACGGCCGTTTTGTGGATTTGTTTGCTGCAGGTATCGCCCGGGCGGACGAGCCTCCCTTCGCGGATGGGGTGCTGCATAACCTGGATGCCGCGAACTACGGCTTTCTGCCGGTTGCCCATGGATTGACAGTGAACAGGGTGCATGGTTCCGCGGAGAGCATCGCTTCCGTGCGGCAACGTTGTCCGGCGGATGTGGAATCCATGGAAGGAGCCGCTTTTTTTCTGTCCTGTCTGTTGTCGGAAGTTCCTTTCCTTGAAATCAGGGCGGTTTCCAACTATGTGGAGCCTCGAAACAAGACTGCCTGGGACATTCCCGGCGCTTTGCACGCCTTAGGGGATGTCCTGGGAGAGCTGCTCGCGTTGTTCCTGCCGGCCTGATGACAGCACTTTGATTGAACCGACGGCTAAAACCGGATCCGCTCCCCCGGTCCGGCGGGAATCGGTCGTGCTGCTGGCTGGCTATTCCTGCGGTTGCCTTTCCCGCCACGCCAAGGCCATCCATACGAGCTTATCATAGCTCAGCATACCTTCGCGGATTCCTTGTGCCTGCAGGTATCTTTCGTATGCGGCGTCCCGCAGGCCTGGAAAAAAATCCGGATACAGATCCATTCTGGCCTGCACCGATGCGAGGTCCGCACGGATTCCTGCCGGCAGCCGCCGCAGCAAATTGTCAGCCTCCTCCGGACAAGCTGCTCGATAGGCCGCCACCAGATAACGCCAGTAGTACAAATGGCCGGCATATTGGACAAAGGGGTCCCGGTTATGCAGGCATGCCAACCAGGCGAGGAAGTTGCAGTTGCCTTCGTCTCCGAATCCGTATCCGTGCGCCATTTCGTGTGCCATGACGAATGGAAGTTGCAATGGATGCAGCCCGGCATCCACATGGCCTTCTCCGGTGTAGGGTAGGTAAAACCCTGCCGCTCCGATGCGCAGCAGCAGTCCCTCCGGATGCAACAACCTCGCCCGGACAGTCGAGGGCGCCGGATATCCAAAGGATTCCAAGACCGTCCGCAGGGCTGCGCGGACGGTATCGGCCATTCGGTCGGAGGAATATGGCCAGGCCGCAATGGGAGCGTCGTCCTGGAGGCGGATGTGCGACCGCAGCAAGGATAGTTCCGCCGTTCCCGCCTCCAACGCCCTTTCCAACACACCGGCATCCATAGGCCCGGGCACGATCCCGATGGTTTCCTCCAGAGGTATCCGCCGGTAATTGAGTCCCCATAAGACCTGGAACACCATTATGGCTCCCCCCAGCCAGGCCAGGCTGCTAAGGATCAGTCGCCCCACCCGCACGGACGCAAATGTTCCGGCCTGCCATCTACGTCCCAGCCGCCAAAGCCCCACAGCCGGCAGCAGGCACAGCAACAGATAGCAGGCGGCGAAGGGCAGTTGGCCGGCCAATCCGCTCAACATCGTCCGGATTCCCAGATACAACCATCGGCTGTAGTACGTCTCCACCCATTCGGCAGGTAGAAACCGCAGCGACAACAGGCTGAAAATCCCTGCCGCCATCCACCCGATGCTCGAATACCAATGTTCCCTCTGCTTGTTATACAATCTGCCCATTGTTTGCATGTCCTGACGCTCCCTGTAAAGCTGTCGCCGAAGCTGTCTTTCCGTTCCGATTTGCCATCACCGCATGCACTTGAAACGGCAACCCGGCAGTAGGGCCCCGACCAACTACACCAGATCCGTTCGCCTGGACTTGTCAGCATGGGTCAAGGCCCGTCACGGAAATTTTTTTTCTCCTTACATGAGAAGCCCGACAATATTCCTAAATTTCGACTTTTGAAACAACAATGATTTGACAACGGACGGTTTTGTCGCGGCTTGACGGCAGCAGATTGGCGTCGGAATGGCGGAGGAACAGTCCTTTAACAAGAAACAAGCATGGAACGCAGAAGATTCGGTCGGACCGGATGGCAGGTCAGTGAAATCGGGTACGGGATGTGGGGCCTGGCCGCCTGGAAGGACACCGACGGGCAGGAAGTCATGGAAGCGTTGGACAGGTCGGTCGACCTCGGATGCAACTTCTTCGATACCGCCTGGGCATATGGCGAAGGTATCAGCGAACAAATCCTCGGGCGAATCCTGCGGCGGTATCCTGACAAAAGACTTTATGTCGCCTCCAAGATTCCGCCCATGAACCGGAAATGGCCTTCCCAGGCACATTATACCCTCGAGGAGGTCTTCCCCTCTGCCTACATCCGCGAGTATGTCGAAAGAAGCCTGTCGAACCTTGGGCTGGAACAAATCGACCTGATGCAATTCCATGTCTGGGAGGATGCCTGGTCTGAACGGGACGAATGGAAGGAAACGATCCGACAACTGACCAAGGAAGGTAAGGTCGCCCGTTGGGGAATCAGCATCAACCGTTGGGAACCGGAGAATTGCCTGGAGACGCTTCGGACAGGATTGATAGACGCCGTACAGGTCATTTACAACATCTTCGACCAACAGCCGGAAGACAAGCTTTTTCCCTTGTGCCGGCAACTGGACATCGGTGTAATCGCCCGGGTGCCGTTCGATGAAGGCACCCTGACCGGCACCCTTACCAAGGACACGGTGTTTCCGGCAGGAGATTGGCGGGGAACTTACTTCGTGCCGGAGAACCTGCATGCCAGCGTAGAGCGGGCGGATGCCCTCCGGCCGGTGATACCGAGCGGCATGACCATGCCTGAAATGGCCATCCGGTTCATTCTCTGTCATCCGGATGTCCATACGACCATCCCTGGCATGCGCAAGACCCGCCATGTGGAAATGAATATCGGCTGCAGCGACGGGCAAGGACTGCCTTCATCGACCATGGGGGCTTTGCGTGCGCATCGTTGGGACCGAAAGCCTACCGAATGGTCGCAGTGAAGCGGCCCCGAACCTGATTGGTGCACTGCCCCTTGAGCGCAGGCACACGATGTAGCGCAAAACAAAACGAAAAATGCATATCACCCTGCATACGGCCGATTACCTTGTCATCGGCATGTACTTCCTGTTCGTGGTGGCCGTCGGATGGCTCATCAAGCGGAACGTCCGCTCCAGCAATGATTTCCTGATGAGCGGACGGTCCATCCCCTTGTGGATCACCAGCCTGGCTTTCATCTCCGCCAACCTGGGTGCCCAGGAGGTCATCGGTATGGCAGCCTCCGGTGCCAAATACGGCATGCTCACCAGCCATTTCTATTGGTTGGGCGCCGTTCCGGCCATGCTGTTCCTGGGCATCCTCATGATGCCGTTCTATTACGGCAGCCACGTACGTTCCGTTCCGGAATACCTGAAGTTACGCTTCGATGAGAAAACCAGGAGCCTGAATGCGATGAGTTTCGCCGCCATGACCATCTTCTCCTCCGGGATTTCGATGTTCGTACTGGCACGTTTGCTGGAAATCATCCTGGGTTGGGATTTCGACCTTTCCATCCTGCTGTCGGCCGGCATCGTGATGGTCTACATCTTCATGGGAGGATTGACGAGTGCCGTCTACAACGAGGTCCTGCAGTTTTTCCTGATCGTCCTGGGCATCGCACCCGTGGTGGTCATCGGGCTGTATCAGGTGGGCGGCTGGGATGGTATCCTAGCCCAACTACCTTCGCAGATGACCTCTTCCTGGCGATTTATGGGTAATGCCGAGGACAATCTCATGGGCGTGGATACCTGGAGCATGGTGATGGGCCTGGGGCTGGCCATGTCCTTCGGCTATTGGTGCACGGATTTCCTGGTGGTGCAGCGGGCCATGATCGCGCGCAGCCTGGCTTCCGCTCGCAAGACCCCGATTGTGGCGGCCGTTCCGAAGATGCTGATGCCCTTCGTGGTGGTGTTCCCTGGACTGATAGCGGTAGCCTTGCCGCAGGTGGTGCCGGGTTATTCCATTCCGAACGGTCCGGACGGTGGTCCGGACTACAACATGGCATTGCCTTCCTTGATTGCCCATTATTATCCGGAAGGTTTGCTCGGGATCGGGTTGACAGCCCTGTTGGCCTCCTTCATGTCCGGTGTGGCCGGCAACGTAACGGCATTCAATACCATCTGGACCTTCGATATCTACCAGCCTTATTTCGTCCGGCAAGCCAGCGACGAACATTACCTGAAAGTCGGCAAGGCTACCACCGTCGTCGGGATCGTCGCCTCTGTAGGGGTGGCTTATATGGCGGCCAGCTTCAACAATATCAACGATTTTCTGCAAGTCGTGTTCAGTTTTGTGAATGCGCCGCTTTTCGCGACCTTCCTGCTGGGGATGTTCTGGAAAAGGGCGACCGGACACGGGGCTTTCGCGGGCTTGTCGGGGGGGACACTGGCCGCCGCCCTGGTGCACGGATTCAGCGTCGCCGAGGGGAAAGGTGGTTGGATCTCACCGACGTACACCTTCGGTTCCGGGCTGAGCCAGGCGTTCAACATGGCATGGATCGCTTTCCTGGCCAATATCGTCCTCACCATACTGGTCAGCTTCCTGACCCGTCCGGTTCCGGTGGAATCCCTGCGCGGGTTGGTATACGGTCTGACGGAAGTCCGGCCAGCGGACGATCCGGAGGAAACCATGTGGTTCCGTCGTCCTTGGGTGCTGGCCGCCGGCGTGGTGCTGCTCTGTATCGCCTTGAACCTATATTTCGCCTGATGGGAGGGAACGTGGCCTGACTGCCGGTGCGGGTCGCCGGCCAGGGTGGCTTTCAGATTCCAAGGACCATCCGGTTCTTTCTTGAAAGGATATGTCATGGAAAAATTCAGCGACCTCCGTTTCATCATCGGTTTGTTTTTCTTTCTCGCCGGCCTGCTGTTGGTGGGCCTTGCTTTCTTCTCATCCCCCGACAAGGAATTCGGGCAGGTGCTGAACATGTATGTCGGACACGGTCTGTTGCTCTTCAGTGCCGTCATGTGGTGGAGCAACTGGCGCTCCTGAGGAAGGTGCGGCGCGGATGGCACCGGCGGACGGAAAGCCCCTTTCCTGTCCGACCGCACCTGTTATTGGGGTGCGGTTCGTAATATTGCCTTACAAAATCGATGATAAACAAGATACAGCCATGCGGAACGCCATTTTGTACAACAGTCTGCTGTGGATATTTTTTCTTTGGTCCTGTCAGGACAATTCGAAGTCGGCTGTCGGCAGTACAACCCTGGTGGCGGCGGATGTACGGATGTACTGCCAACCATCGGCGGTGCAGAACAATGAATCCGGGGCGCCGGAGCACGAGGTTTTCGCCGTCGTCGGGGAAAAATCTGTCAAGGTGGCGGACCTGCTCAATTGTGGTGCGCTTGCGCCGGACGAATACGAGCAGTATCAGGTGCCGGCGGATGCGGTGGTGGCCTTGTTAGGGTGGTGGGCCGGAACCGGAGATGTCGTATATGGTAGGATTGAGCATGGCAAACTGGTCATCCGGCAAGGGGGACTTGCCGAGGAGGACGCCGGCTCCATCGATTACCGGATCGTCATGACCATCGAATGACCTGGCCGACCAAACGGTACGCCTGCCAGGCCGTCAGCTTTTGTCGTCGGCGGCTGTCCGGAAAGGCAGCTGCTGTTTCCAATCCTCGAGCCTCTCCTTCCGCATTTCCTTTCTGCTGGCTCTTTCCTTTCTTCTTTTGTGCTGGCGAAGATCCCTGTCATTGAGCAGGACATAGCGGACCGACACCCCGCTTTGCAGGTAGAGGGCCTGTGCTCCTCCGCGAAGATGAACAGCCGGCTTTACATCATAGGAAATGTTGAGCCGGGCCAGGGTAAGTTCCGCACCTCCGATGAGGCTGATGCCGAAAGGGTCCTCCACTTTTTCCGCTGTTGCCGGCGTATCGAGCCATCCCCGGTGCAGGCCGCCTCCCATGTACAGGTTGATACCTTTGTGTATGACCGGGAAATGGTGAGTCGCGAGCAGCGAAACCATGGATTCCTTGCGGATCAGACTGGATTGGAGGATTCCTTCCAGGGATAGGTGCGGAGCGATGCGTTGGCGGATGGAAAGGCCCCAGTCCGTACCCATCCGAAGGCCGGCGCAGGAGATGAATGATTGCGCTGTCGCGCCGGACGCACAAATGGCGAATATTGCCAACAGGATGTGTTTTTTCATGCCGGGTTCGGTTGACGAAAGAGGATTTCCGGTTTCGAGGGGCGGGGTCGCGCAGGTTTCCTGCACATTCCCTTCCGGCCGCTCATGCTCATAACGAGTCGGATACGGCGGTTATTGGATGATGGGGCTTCCAAAGGCTGCATTTAATAGTTTCAATCTGCTTCTGTCCGGTGCCGGGCCTGCTTGTGGAACCGGCGAGAGATACGGAATATTGCCTGGACGCAAACCCGATGGTCGCTTCCGATGTGATGCGTGGGGATGTGCGATATCGATGCCAAGGCGGCAACCTGACCGAATCACACCTTCCCGGTGTTGCCGGGACGCGGATTGCCGGGAATGGAGGTGAATGACTGGGATTGATTTCTTTTTAATTATTTGATTGGATGAATATTGCGTAGTTATTTACGTTCTCTGACGGGGATTTTGCTCCTCGCTTCGCGAGGAGGAATCCGGCGCAATGGGTGACGCCTTGGAAAGGGGGCTTCCGAGACCACTCCCTTTCGCTGCCTTTGGTTGAGCGAACATTTGGCTTGTGCCTTTTTACATCGGGTGTCAGGCGGAATTTCCGGTCCGATTGTTTTATTTTACCGGCCGGCGGCAAGATATGCCGGCGCATCGCTGGTCTACGGCGTTTTTCGACGGCAAATGACAGGGAGGCAGTTTCCCTCTGCCGGTTCGAACATCCTGGCCGGCGTGCGTCCAAATCCAGATTATGCTTTTGCAACGCTTCCGAAGCCTGTTGACCTGGTATGTCCGCGCACGGACACAGTACGATATCCATTCTCCTTTTGTTTTCGATTTCATCCGGGAGGTGTTGGAGGACGACCGGAACTACTATGCATTTTCGGAGGTGGAGCGCTACCGGCGTTCCTTGCGGCGCAACCGGACCCGGGTGGTGGTCCGGGACTTCGGCGCCGGATCCATGATCGACCGTCGGCGGGATCGGACAGTGGGGGAGATTGCCCGTGGTAGTGCCAGCCATCCGCATACCTGCCGATTGTTGTTTCGGATGGTTCGTCATTACAAGCCGCGGACCTTGCTGGAGTTGGGCACCTCCTTGGGTATCTCGGCATCCTACCAGGCGATGGCGAGTCCGCACCGTCTGTTCACTTTGGAAGGTTGCCCGAATGTGGCGTCACAGGCGCAAACAACTTTCCGGCAGTTGGGCCTGGACAATGTGACATTGGTACAGGGGGCTTTCCAGGACACCCTGCCGAAGGTCTTGGCGCAATTGCCTTCCCTAGATTATCTTTTCGTGGATGGTAACCACCGATACGAGCCGACCTTGTCTTATTTCCGGCAATGCCTGCCGCTGGCGCATGCCGGGAGTGTGTTCCTGTTCGATGACATACACTGGTCCACGGAGATGGAAGCGGCGTGGAAAGTCATCCGTGAGCATCCGTCGGTACATGTGTCCGTTGACCTGTACCACCTGGGTATGGTTTTTTTCCGGCCGATCCATCCTGGCAAGGCGCATTACGAACTATGTCCATGGTCCTGGAAGCCTTGGCGGATCGGATGGTGGTGAATGGAGCCGCGGGTACGGGCGGTCGCCGGCCGGTGACGGAAGGAGCGGCCGCCTGGTGGGCACGATGGTGGAACGGGTGTGCAAAAAAAAGCCCGTTCCTTTCGGGGGAACGGGCTTCCGGAAGATTTCTTGATCGGAAAAGGTCTTCCGATATTACATGTTGGCGATGATTTCGTCACCGAATTCGGAGCACTTGAGCAAGGTGGCACCTTTCATGAGCCGTTCGAAGTCGTAGGTGACCCTTTTTTTACGGATGGCGCCCTTGACTCCCTTTAGGATCAGGTTGGCGGCTTTGGTCCAGCCAAGGTAGCGGAACATCATTTCACCGGAAAGGATGACCGAGCTAGGATTTACCTTGTCCAGGCCTGCATACTTGGGTGCGGTACCGTGGGTCGCTTCGAAGATGGCGTGACCGGATTCGTAGTTGATATTGGCGCCCGGAGCGATTCCGATGCCACCGACCTGGGCGGCGAGGGCGTCGGAGATGTAATCGCCGTTGAGGTTGAGGGTGGCGATGACGCCGTATTCCTCCGGCCGGAGGATGATTTGCTGCAGGAAGGCGTCAGCGATGACATCCTTTACGAGGACCGCACCATTCTCCAGGGCTGATTTCTGCGCCTGGTTGGCGGCATCTTTCCCACTTTCGGCGGCGATACGGTCATATTGGGCCCAGGTGAATACCTTGTCACCGAATTCCCGTTCCGCGACGGCGTAGCCCCATTCCTTGAACTTGCCTTCGGTGAATTTCATGATGTTGCCCTTGTGCACCAGCGTGACGCTGTCGCGTTTTTGGGCGATGGCATAGCGGATGGCGCTTTTGACCAGTCGCTCCGTCCCTTCGACGGAAACCGGCTTGATGCCGAGGGAGGAGGTCTTGGGGAAGCGTATTTTGTTGACATTCATTTCCTGCTGCAGGAAATGGAGGACTTTGTCGCACTCCGGCGTGCCGGCCAGGTATTCGATGCCGGCATAGATATCCTCGGTGTTTTCGCGGAAGATGACCATGTCCACCAATTGAGGTTGGCGGACGGGGGACGGTACGCCGCGGAAATACTGGACAGGGCGCACACATGCGTACAGGTCGAGTTCCTGGCGCAGCGCCACGTTGAGTGAGCGGATTCCGCCGCCGACCGGGGTGGTCAGGGGGCCTTTGATGGCGACCAGATACTCGGATATGGTATCCAGCGTCGCCTTTGGAAGCCAGCTGCCGGTTTGTTCGAAGGCTTTTTCGCCGGCGAGGACCTCCTTCCAGAAAACCTTCTTTTTGCCGCCGAAAGCTTTTTCCACCGCGGCATCGAAAACGCGGACGGACGCGGCCCAGATATCCGGTCCGATACCGTCTCCTTCGATGAAGGGAATGATGGGGTCGTTCGGTACTTTTAGTTTACCTTTGGCAATCTTTACTTTTGTTCCTGTCATGTCTTGAAAGGTTTGAAATACGAAGGTGCGTGTCGGGCATCCATCGACGCCCGGTGACGGACCGTTGCCGCCGCGGGCCGCTTTGCGGGGAAAGACCCGAAAGGTCCGGTATGCTTGGCGGATAAGGTACGGAATCGGGGCAAAGGTATGATTTGGGCATGTATTCAGGTAGCTGAAGCATTCAATAATTCAACGTGTCTTTTCATGAAAACCCTGATTTTTGTCATCGGAACGACCCTGCTTGTCCAAGGTTGTCTGTTGTGGTCAAACGGAGGAAACAGTGGAAAAGTTACGGCAGTGGTGGAGGACTTCGAAGGGACGGAGGGTTGCGGTCGTTTGTTACGGCTGTCGGACGGACGGCTGTTGGAGCCGGAGCGGCCTGGTGCGGTGACAGCGATTCCGGTCGGCACGACCGTCCGGTTGGTTTATCGGGAGCGGTCGGACGGGGTGCCGCGGTGTCTTCTGGCGGATGCGAGGGTGGTGGTGTCGCGGCTCAAGGTAATGCCGTCACCAGACTTGACTGCAGGTGACTGTGCCGACACCGTCAATCCGTTTGAGGTGCCCTGGATGGATCGAGCGATTGACCGGGTCAATGCGACCCGCATCGTCAAGTACAAGCTGGGCAGCCGTTGGGCCTACCTGTTCGAATCGGTGCCTGTTTCCTATCTGTTCGATTGTGAGGGAGAGGTGATTTGTGAGACGAAAGGCGACCCGCAGGACGAATGCCACATCCAATACCTACAGCGGCTCTCCAAGGGGAAGATCATCTGGCAAGGGGAAGGTATCTGGGATTGACCGGGCCGTCATTCTGCCGGTCCGTCCGTTGGGCCGCCAAAAAATACTGATATGCAAAACCCGAACCTGGAGGCGGGGAATCGCCACCTGTCGCAGGAGGACCAACAGGTGGAAAAGGCCTTGCGGCCGAAGGAACTGGACTCGTTCAGCGGACAGGAGAAAATCGTGGAAAACCTGCGGGTCTTCATTGCCGCGGCGCGGCAACGGGGAGAGGCGCTCGACCATGTCCTGCTGCACGGTCCGCCGGGGCTTGGCAAGACGACCTTGTCCCACATCATCTCCAACGAGCTCGGCGCCACCATGAAAATGACATCCGGTCCTGTGTTGGAGAAGCCGGGCGACCTTGCCGGCCTGCTGACCAACCTGGAAGAGGGGGATGTCCTGTTCATCGATGAGATACACCGGCTGAACACGGTCGTGGAGGAGTACCTTTATTCCGCAATGGAGGATTTCCGGATCGACATCATGATCGACAGCGGTCCGAACGCCCGCAGCATCCAGCTGACGCTGAACCAATTCACCCTGGTAGGGGCAACGACCCGCATGGGGCTGCTGACTGCGCCGATGCGGTCCCGTTTCGGCATCACCTGTCACCTGGACTATTACGACATTGAGACATTGAAGCGGATATTGCAACGGTCGGCCGCCATTCTCCGCCTTCCGATGGTGGAGGAGGGTGCCCTGGAAATCGCCCGCCGAAGCCGCGGCACCCCGCGGATAGCCAACCTTTTGCTCCGCAGGATAAGGGATTTCGCCCAGGTCAAGGGCGAAGGAGTGGTGGATCTAGCCATCGCCCGCATGGGACTGGCCGCCCTGAATGTGGACGAGGGCGGTCTGAACGAGATGGACAACAAGATCCTCGATGCGATCATCAACAAGTTCAAAGGCGGGCCCGTCGGGATATCCACCATCGCCACCGCCGTCGGGGAGGAGCCAGGAACCATAGAGGAGGTGCACGAGCCCTTCCTGATCATGGAGGGGTACCTGCAACGAACGCCCCGTGGCCGGGAGGCGACCCACAAGGCGTATCGGCATATCGGGGTGGTGCCGCCCAACCGGTCGGGCACCCTGTTCGAATGGGGTACGGACGACTGAGCCACCATCGGCTTCCGCGGGTGGCTAGCCAGTCACATTTCTATCCGGATTCCGTCATGGCCAGCCCCGCCGGCTCGTCGCGACGAAAAGCGAACGCCCGTTTTACGCATGCGCAAAACGGGCGTTCGTTCTGTTCCGACGAATCACCCTGTCAGGCCGGGGCCTCCGCCAGGGTTTTCGAAGGAAGGTTGACGGCAATATGTTCTGCCGAAGGCAGAAAGTTGCCGGAGGTGGTATCTGATCAGTGGAACATGATCTTCTGTGCCACCACACCGTCTTTCACGAAGACTTTCGCCAGGTACATCCCTGCGGGCAGGCTGTTTCGCTCCATCAGGAACTGGTTGTGCTGGATCTGCACGTGGGCCTTCACGAGGCGGCCGTTCATGTCGTAGACATAGATGCGCTCGATCGGATGGTCGGCGGCCGTTTCGAAACGGACGACGGAAGTGGCAGGATTCGGTGCGAGCTGCAGTCCGACAGTAGCGGCATCCAGCACTTCCTCCACCGCCGTGTAGTTGGAAAGGTCGCAATCCAAGCCCAGGGTGAGGCAAGCCCGGGGGGCGTAATAATTCATGATGGTGTCGATATAGATCCTGGCGCCGACAGAATCGGACGGCTCCGTGGCGTTCGGATTGTTCCAAGCCCAGAATTGCCAGGGACTGGGATCCAGCGGGTCGACCGGCGTGAAGGGCATCAGCCCTTCGAACCCGTCGTTGCGGCTGTCTGCGGCGGCGGTATAGGGATCCGACCAGTCGATGTCATCGAAGGCGTTGTTGTTGCCGAACTCGTTGACCAACTTTTGGGCGAGATAGCTGCCCTGCACCTCCACGACCGGGAAGTTGACCACCGGCACCAGTACGGTACCTTCCACGTACGGGGCGAAGGGATCCGTCTCGACGTGGTAGGAAATGAGGGCGGGTTGTCCGGGATCGACCCAGGAGCTGTCGCCGATCGCACCGCCCATGTTGACGGCAAGCTGGAAATCGGAGCTGTAGTCCACGTGGTTTGGATGGCAGAGTGTGTCGCCCGGGGAGAAGATGGGATATCCGGGCGGGACGAGGCCGACCTCTTTTCCTTCCACATCACCGTTCACCCCTTCGATGACCATCGGGATGGGGCCGGGGAGCAGGAACTTGGGGATGAGGGTCTTGTTGTAGTTGTCCAGCGCCATGGTGTTCAGGGTGATGTACCCGCCGGTTCCGTCACCCCAGAGGACGATCTTGTCCGGGTCGATGCCGTAGGGATTGCCGTTTTCCGCGGCGGTCCGCTTGAAGTAGCGGATGGCGGTCCGGGCATCCTGTACGCCACGGTAAGCGGCGTTGATGAGGAACCAACGACGGGTCAGTTCATCGGGGTCGAAAGGATTCCAGCCGAGGCGGTAGTCGGCGGAAGCGGCGACATAGCCCATCTTGGCCAGGCGGGTGCAGATTTCCACGGCGATGGAATCGGTGCGGAGGCCGCCGGTTCCCCCGTTGCCCGGATGGGGAAAGAAGTTGCCGGTGTGGAAGAAGATGACGAGCGGCCGTTCCGTTTCCGTGTCACCCACCGGTTGGTAGAGGTCCAGGACGAGCGGTTGCTTGAAAGGGTGGGCATCATTGGACGGGTCGTTGTCCAGGAGCAGGATGATGGAGGCATTCTGGCCGTAGAAGATGCCTTGCGTCACCTCCACTTCGTCGAAGACCTCCGATACGTACCGCTGGGAATAACCCAGGGTGGCGACGGCTGTCAGGAGAAGGGTAAGAAGCATGTTGAATTTTCTCATGATCAACTGAGTTTAATGAAAGTAAATGGCTGAGCTCAATCCGTTTGGCCATGGATTTCCCGGTATTACGGCCGGCCGGCTCCGCTGGGGGCGGAATCCGGGTCGACAGCGGGAAGATACGGCTGAAAACGGCTTGTATCTGACGTTCCCAAGACGGAAACCTTATTTTTTGTTCCATTCGTAGACCAATTGCACGTATGCCAGCCGGCCTATACGGGGCCCCCCGTAGGTTTCGAAATGGATGTTCCGAAGTAGATTGGACGCGCCGGCCTTGATGGTGGTGTTCCACTTCTGCACCTTGCAGTTCACCTGTGCGTCGAGCAGTCCGTAGCTGGGGATGAAGCCGGTGAACTGGGGGGATCCTTCGAAGAGGAAACCTTCCACCCATTTGTAATTGATGTTGAAGCCGGTCTTTCGCAAGCGGAAGAAGCCGGCGTTCAGGGGGATGTCCCGACCGGACAGGCTGACGTTGAACTTGTGTTCCGGGGTGTTGAAGGCTGGCACGATGGGGTCTTCGGTCAAGGTGTTGAGGCGGTTCCAGCTGTAGTTGCCAGCCAGTTGGAAATAATCGCCGAAATAATAGTTCATGCCGATGTTGAAACCCTGGGAGGTGATGACTTCGCGGGAGTTGGCGGCGTACCGGTAGGCCGTGATGGTTTCCGGTATGCTGGTGTTTTCGCGGAAGCGGATGTCCAGGCCGATCTGGAAGCCGAGGAAGTCTTTGTAGCGGTTGTAATAATATCCCGCGTCGACGTAAAGTTTCTCGAAGAGGGTGGTGCGGTAGCCCACTTCGAAGGTTCTGACCTTTTCTGGACGTACCGGGTCGATGTCGAAGTATTCGAGCAAGCCGATGTTGAGGAAATTGCGGCGGTAGTTGTCGAAGGATTCGAGGGTCACGAGGTTCGAGGCGCCTTCGAGGTTGCCGGACAGGATGGCGCGGCCCACCTTCAGGAAGAGGTACTGGTCGGTCAGCGTCGGATTCCGGATGGCCGAGGAGAACGAGACACGAAGGTAGTTATTGGGTTTTGGTTGAAAGACAAGGGATGCCGCAGGTGTGGATATCCAGTTGAAATTCTGGTTTTTATCGACCCGGAAGGTGCCGCTCAGCCGGAGTTTGTCATCCAGGAGGGATTTGTCGAACCCGGAATAGAGTCCGAATTCGAAATTGGTGATGCGGATGCCGGCGGTGTCGTAGAAGATGGTGCCGTCCGAATCCGGTGTGTAATAGCGGGCGCTTCCGCCGGTTACGATCCGGTCGGTGAAGGCGGGTCGGAAGGTGTATTCCCCCTGGACGTGATAGAGGGCGGATTTGTCGTAGAAGCGGGTTCCGCTTTCGGCATCGTTCGATTTGGCGCGGCGGATGCGGTCGAATTCCTGTTGGAAGCGGGGGGATCCGGGCTGGAAGAAGTCGAATGTTTCGCTGTTGGCGTTGGGGTTTTCCAGGTTGGCGAGCCCGGCCACGAGGTCATGCCAGGCACGGAGGGTATCCTGGAAGTTCGTCAGCCAGTTGTTGGCGGCCTGTACCAGCGAATCCTGGTTGAGATAGCCGAATGTGCCGCTGACCGGGTCGAAGACCAGGGGGGTGTTGGCGAAATCCGGGTATCCGAGGGCGACCATTCTGGCGTTGTTGGATTTGGAGATGTTGTTTTTCCAGGCACGCCGGTAATCGTCCGACCAGGTGATGTCATCCTTGGACAGTTGCTGCAGCAGCAGGGCGGTGAAATAGGGGTCGTAGGAATCCCCGGCATCGTCATGTGTCGCATAGAAGCGTAGGAAGTACTTGCTTTCCTTGCGCAGCTCGAGACGGTTTTGGTAGAAGCGTATGTTACGGAGGCTGAAGCGGTTGTCGCCTTGGTAGACGGTGGTTCCCCGACCGAAGTTGGAGGACAGGATAACTTCGGGGGATGTTTCTTGTTTGGAGGGGTTGAGGCGCCAATGGAGGGAGGCGCCGAGCTTGAGGTTGTTGGTGCCATAGTCCACCAGGTCCGCCTCCCGGTACCCACTGCGGTACCAGGTGCCGAGGCCCGGGGTGTTCCAGAGGGAGGTGTCGGATGTGTTGGCGGGAAAGAACTCGTCGCCGTAGATGTTGACGGCGTCATATCGGCCGGGGTTGTCGCGGTCCACCAGGCTGCCGTCCACCGGGTCGTAGTTGTCTGCGACCCAGTCGTCCGCCTGGAAATACTGGAAGTTGACCTTGTAGCCGAGGAATGCGTGCCCATCCGCGTTGGTCAGGGCGTCCGCCCAACGGAACCCGCCATGGTAGAGGGAACGCTCGCCGGTTTTGATCATGCCGGAGAGGCCGCGGTGGTAGAAGGGGGACTTCGTCGTCATGCTGATGACGCCGTTGAATGCGTTGGGGCCATAGAATGCGGAGCTGGCACCCTGGACCAGTTCGACCCCCAGCACGTCGAGTTCGGAGGAGCCCAGGAAATTGCCCAGGGAGAAGTTGAGGCCGGGTGCCTGGTTGTCGACCCCGTCGATGAGTTGGAGCGAACGGACGGGGCTGGTGCTGTTGAAGCCGCGCATGTTGATGACCTTGAAACCCAGGCTGGCGGCTGTCAGGTCCACCCCCTTGAGGTTCCCGAGGCCGTCGTAGAAGTTGTCGGAAGGAGTTTCCTTGATGCCGATCAGGTCGAGCGATTCGACGGTCAGGGGGGAAGCCTTCTGTTTTTCGGAGATGCGTTGTCCTACGATCTCGACCTCCATGACGGTCAGGGTCGCCTCGGACAGTTCGATGTCCAAGGGACCGGTCTGTGCGGACACTTCGATGGTCCGGTCTTCGAAACCGGTGTAGGATACAGACAATGTCACCGGAAGGGAGCCCTTGACCAGCAGTTCGAAACTGCCGTCGAACTCCGTGATCGCACCTTCGCCGGTGGCAGGGACGAAAACGCTGGCACCGATGAGCGGGTCGCCGGAGGCGGCGTCCGTAACAGTCCCTTTGAGGGTCGTCTGTGTGAAGGAGGTGGCTGCGCAAACCATGCATGCCAGCCAGAAGGAAATACGCAGGATGAGTTGTTCCATGTATGTCGGCAGCTTTGTCCGTGACGCGGCGGACCTGTTGTCGGTTTGGATGACGGTCGGGTTTTTCCGGCCCGACCGGTGCAAATCGATGCAAGATAGGCAAATTCCGGAATCTAGCATAAGACGGGGCAAACAAGCCGACGACCAGGTGATTTTCAGCCCAAAGTCAGGAGGGACAAGGCGAAGCCGGCGACGATGGCCAGGAGCCTGCCCGGGGAGATGGCATGGTGACCCGGGGCGTCCGCCTCGAAAATGATGACGGTGGCGATGTGGAGCAAGGACCCGACGGCGAAGGCCAGGATGCCCCGTTGCCAGCTTCGGTCGATGCGGACCAGATCGGCCAGCACGGCCCCCAGCGGCGACATGGCGGCGAACACCAGCAGGCAGCACCAGGTCCAGGGCCGGGAAAGCCCTGCCGCCAACAACAGGGTGACCAATGCGAAAGCGGCCGGAATGTGGTGCAGGACGATGCCGTACAGCAAATGGTTGTGGGAGTGGGAATGCCCGAGTTCCGCTTCGTGGAACTGGTCGTAATAACTCAGCGGCATTCCTTCGACAAAGGCGTGGATGCACAGGCCTGTCATGACGGACAGGACGAAACCCGCGGAGAACCGTTGCGGCGCATGTATGTGGCCGTGTTCCACTCCGGCGGAGAACTGTTCCAGCAATAATTGGATGAAAAAGCCCAGCAGGATCCAAATGCCTGTGCGGTGGCTCCCTCCCGCGAACACCCAAGGCAGCAGATGAAGCACCGCGATGCCCAGGATGTAAGCGCCGCTGAACGACAATAGCAGTTTGATCAGGTCCTTCCTGATCATCCGGATGAAGAATCCGAGACTGCCGCCGGCCACCACGGTGGACAGCAGGAAAAGAATTTGCCAACCGGACATGTGTCGCTATCGGTTTGCCCGGACGGGGGACAAGGAAGTGCCACGGTTGCCGACCTCTTTCCTGCCGCCTGGATTGCTTGATGTATCGGCTTGCCTGGGTGCGTATCGTACGGACGCCCACGCCTCCGGACGATCTACCCGCCGGAGAGGAGTTGGTTTGTACCCTTGATTCCCAACCATCCCAGGCCGGATCCGAGCAAGGCTCCCGCCACGGCATCCAAAGGGTAATGAACCCCGACGTATACCTGAGCGAATGCGACGGCCGCAGCCCAGGCCGGCAGCAGGATCCGGACCCACCCCCAACGCCGCCCGAAACAACCGGCGAGGAACACCGCCATGGCGAAATGGTTGGCCGCATGGGAGGAGGGGAAACTGTGTCCGCTGCCGCAGGATACCAACAGGCGGATGTCACCATCCGGTTCCATGACCTGGCACGGGCGTTCCCGGGCGACCATCCGCTTGAGAAAGCGGCTGGAGCTGAGGTCCGTCAGTCCGACCGTTGCCAGCCAGCCGACCAGCAGGTACATTCCCGCCCGCCGGCCGTTCACCAACAGGAAACTGCCGACAAAGACATAGACCGGCAGCCAGAGGTATTTGTTTCGCAGCCAGGGAACCCAGGCGTCGAGCCAGGTGTGTGCACAACCCCGGTTGACGGCATGGAACCAGTTCGTATCCAATTGTGACAGGTATTCCCACATGGCAGTCATTTGATGACTCCTGGCGGCCGGTGCTCAGTGCAAGGCAGGCCGGATAGGCAGCCCGGCGATGACTTCCCCTTCCTGCTTCGTCCACCAACGCAGCCGTTCGTAAACCGCATCCTCCTCGAAATATTGCAAGGCCATCTTGACGAAGACATGCCCGTGCTTGGCTTCCGATGCCCACAACAACTTGTAGAACCGCTGCATGCCTGGGTCCTCCTGCGCCTCGCTGACCATGCGGAACCGTTCCGCCCCTCGTGTCTCCACAACGGATGCGATCAGCAATCGATCCAGGAACCGGCGCCGGACATCGCTGTGGCACCGTTTCATCAGCGCACTGACGTAGGGGTCCTCCCCGATCTGGCGGCCAAGCATGATACCCCTGGAAGCCATCAGCTCGTACACCTGCTGGAAATGTTCCAGTTCCTCTATCCCGATGGCGATCAGTTCCGGGATGATTTCAGTTCGGTCCGGGTACTTGGCCACCAGGCTCATCGCCAATGCGCTGGCCTTTCGCTCGCAATCGGCGTGGTCCTGCAGGAAGGCGGGGAAGTCGGCGACGACCGCCGCCACCCATTCCGGGCTGGACGGGACGGTGATGTCAAGGTTGAGTTTCATCCAGGCGCTGTTTTCCTGCAAATATAGTCAGGATCCGACAATTCGAACCCGCCGGGCCGCCCCGGTACCATCCTGATGTCCGGTTTACCCGCAGGACGGGTGCACGGGGGGGCGTCCCGGCGACGGCATGCGCATGTATGAACGGACGAACCCACTTTATGGTCGCATTCCCTATCTTTGCAACGGCTGCCGGCCTGCCGACCACCCAGCGTGGAAGGGGTCGGCATCGTCCGTCGCCTGCCTGCGCATTCGGGTATCCGGTTCCGCAGGACATACGAGTCGCTCATCCAGGCGGTTGTACGGCCACCCGCCGCCCTGCCGCAGCAAGTATACACCAATTCAATCAACATCACATGCAATCAACCGAAACGATTCAGAAATTCAAAGTCAAGGATATCTCCCTTGCGGAATGGGGGAGAAAGGAAATCTCCCTGGCGGAAGCGGAGATGCCGGGCCTCATGGCCTTGCGGGAGGAATACGGACCTTCCCGTCCGCTGCAGGGGGCTCGCATCGCCGGATGCCTGCACATGACCATCCAGACCGCCGTCCTGATCGAGACGCTGGTCGAGCTGGGTGCACAAGTGACCTGGTCCTCCTGCAACATATTCTCCACCCAGGACCATGCCGCCGCCGCGATCGCCGCCGCCGGCATCCCGGTCTACGCCTGGAAAGGCCAGACCGAGGAGGAATTCTGGTGGTGCATCGAACAAACACTCTTCGCCTTCGAAGAAGGTCAGCCGCTCAACATGATCCTGGACGACGGGGGGGACCTGACCAACGTGGTCCTGGACCGCTATCCCGAACTGGTCCCCGGAATCCGCGGCATCAGCGAGGAGACCACCACCGGTGTCCATCGGCTGTACGAACGCCAGGCCGCCGGAACGCTTCCCATGCCGGCCATCAACGTCAACGACAGTGTGACGAAATCGAAATTCGACAACAAGTACGGCTGCAAGGAAAGCTTGGTGGACGCCATCCGCCGGGCAACCGACATCATGATGGCCGGCAAAGTGGCGGTCGTCGCCGGCTACGGTGATGTCGGCAAAGGCTCCGCCGCCTCCCTGCGCGGTGCCGGTTGCCGGGTCATCGTGACGGAAATCGATCCGATCTGCGCCCTTCAGGCAGCCATGGACGGCTACCAGGTCCTCCGGATGGAAAATGCCATCCCACAGGCCAATATCGTCGTCACGGCGACGGGCAACTGCAACATCGTCTCCGAGCGGCATTTCCGGCTTATGAAGGACAAGACCATCGTCTGCAACATCGGTCACTTCGATAACGAAATCGATGTCGCCTGGCTCAAGACGAATTACGGCGACACCCGGATCACCATCAAGCCACAGGTGGACAAATACACCATCGAGGGCAACGACATCCTCCTGCTCGCGGAAGGACGCCTGGTCAACCTCGGATGCGCCACCGGACATCCTTCCTTCGTCATGTCGAATTCCTTCACCAACCAGGTGTTGGCACAAATGGAACTTTGGAAGGCCTACGGTCAATATGAGCGCAAGGTGTATACGTTGCCCAAACACCTGGACGAACAGGTGGCGCGGCTGCACCTGGCCAAAATCGGGGTGGAACTGGAATCCCTCACGGAGGAACAGGCGCGGTATATCGGTGTTCAGCAGGCTGGTCCGTTCAAACCGGAATACTACCGTTACTGATCCCGACCGGACGCTTGCGGGGTCCGGATGGAAGGATGCTACTTTCACGGGCGGTCAAGGCCGCCCGCAATTGCGGCGTCCTCCCGTCCGGGTTCCCAAGGCCGACCGGCCGGCAACCATGTCCTGACCATGCCAACCGAAGAAAAGAGCAAGCCAGCCCCGGTTCTTGATTTCCAGCCGGTCTCCGCCGCCGATTGGGAGGCCCTGGTGTTCCGTGAAATGGAGGGGAAACATTTTCCCGACGCATACGCTGCGTTGGGTATCGGCGGGATGGACCATTTTCCCCATCCCGGCGATGACGATGCCTCCGCAGCGGCGTTCCCCCTTTGGGAACGGGGCGGGTGGGAATTGGGCGAGACCGTCCCGGTCAGCAGCGGGAATTGGGACGCTGCCAACCGCAGGGCACTGGAAGCCCTGGAGATGGGGGCCGATTCCCTCCGCTTCGTACTGCCGTCCTCTCCGGCGCCGCTGTCCGGACTGCCCCGTCTGTGGCAAGGCATCGAACCGGCCGTCGTTCCCCTGTATTTTTCCATGGAAGGCGATGGCCGCCCGTTGCCGGCGGCCCTGGGGACGGCCCTGCTGCAGTGGTCGGCGGTTACCGGCCGACCGGCGACCGCCCGGGGCGGCTGGACGGGTTGGCCGGCGCATTCGGACACATCCGACCCCGACGAGCTCGCTTTCATCCGGGACACCCTGCATCCCGCCCTGCCTTATTTTCGTACCTTTTCGTTGGAACGGGGTGGGGTGGCTTCCGCCGAAACGCTCGTTCCAACCTATGCCCGTCTGCTGACGCAGGCGGTCGAAATGTTCCATCGCCATGAATCCTGTTGTCCGGGGTTCGACCGGTTCAGCCGTCGGACGACCGTGACCCTGTCGCTGGGATCGGATTTTTTCCTGGAGGTGGCCGGGCTGCGGGCATTCCGGCTTTTGTGGCGGCAGTTGTGCCGGGCCTACGGGCTGGAACTGGCCGTCATGCCCTTGGTGGATGTGTACCTGGCGGAAACCGGGGATACGATGGCCGAAGCCGACCGCCTGATCAGGGATACCGTCCGTTCCGCAGCGGCGGTGTTGGGCGGGGCCGACCGGCTGACGGTGCTGCCGACGGACCTGTCGGCACCCGAATACGGTGCCGTGGAAAGGCGGCATGCCCGTAATGTGCAACATATTCTCCGTTTGGAAGCCTTCCTCGACCAAGTATCGGACCCGCTGGCGGGCAGCCTATTCATAGAGCGGCTGACAGGCAACATCGCACAGCTGGCCTGGGATTCGTTCCGGCAATCGCAATGCTGAGACCCGAAAAAGGAAACGGCCGTTCCCCCTGTCTAAAAGATGAGGAAACGGCCGTCTCGACCTTGCCAGGTTCCGCATACCGGGATATGCTGGCAGGCGCGAAAATTGATCAGGCGTTCCGGTTGATGCAATTCAGGTCTTCGAAAGCGAGCTTCAGCCGCTTCACGAAGCTGTCTTCCCCTTTGCGCAGCCATACCCGTGGGTCGTAGTACTTCTTGTTGGGCTTGTCATCTCCCTCGGGATTGCCGATTTGTCCCTGCAGGTAGCCCTCCTTGCCTTTGTAGTATTGCAGGACGCCTTCCCAGAAGGCCCATTGCATATCGGTATCGATGTTCATCTTGATGGCACCATAGCTGATGGCTTCCCGGATTTCCTCCCGGCTGGAGCCGCTGCCGCCGTGGAAGACGAAGTTGATGGGAAGCTGACGGGTGGTCTGGAATTTCTCTCTCACGAAATCCTGCGAATTCTTTAGAATGATGGGTTCCAACCGGACGTTGCCGGGCTTGTAGACCCCGTGCACGTTGCCGAAGGCGGCCGCGATGGTGAAGCGGTCGGACACTTGGATCAGGTGTTCGTAGGCATAGGCGACTTCGGAAGGCTGGGTGTACAGCTTGGAGCTGTCCACGCCGGTATTGTCGACGCCATCCTCTTCCCCGCCGGTGACACCGAGTTCGATTTCCAGCGTCATGCCGATGGCGGCCATCCGGCGGAGATATTCTCGGGAGATCTCGACGTTCTCCTGGAGCGGTTCTTCCGACAGGTCCAGCATATGGGAACTATAGAGCGGATATCCGTTCTTTTCATAGAAGCGTTCCCCTTCCGCCAGCAGCCCGTCCACCCAAGGCAGCAGGTTCTTGGCGCAGTGGTCGGTGTGCATGATGACCGTGACACCATAGGCCTTGGCCAGTGTATGGACATGGATGGCCCCGGAGATGCCTCCCAGGATGGTGGCCTGCTGGCCTTCGTTGGAGAGCCCTTTTCCGGCGAAAAACTGCGCGCCGCCGTTGGAGAACTGTATGATGACCGGGGAATTGACCGCCTTGGCGGTCTCCAGCACCGCGTTGACGGAGTTGGTGCCCACGACGTTGACGGCCGGTAGGGCGAAGTCGTTGTCATTGGCGTAGTTGAGGAGTTCTGTCACTTCGTCGCCTGAAATGACGCCGGGACGGAATCGGGTGGATGATAAGACATTCATATCGGCAATATATCTTTAGTGAGCCGCAAAAATATCAAGAATTGAACTATTTTCTGATTTTTGAAAAAAAATCGGTCGGGACTACCGTCCGGTGCAGGCTTCGGCACGAAATGTTTCGCTGTCCTGCCGACCGGCAGATACCACCGCGGAGGACGTCCCCCCGATGGCATGGTGCCACCCTGTGGGCGGGGTGGCGGCGCCAGCGTATCAAAATGACGACATGAACACCATCGACCGACTTTTGCTGAGAGGATTCCTGCCGCCGTTCGTGGTGACCTTCTTCATCGCGTTGTTCGTGTTGGTCATGCAGACGCTCTGGATGTACATCGATGACATCGCGGGCAAGGGGGTGGGCTTCTTCCTGCTGACGGAACTGGTGGGATACATGTCGGTGTCCATGATTCCGATGGCCTTGCCCCTGGCCGTACTGATTTCCTCCGTGATGGTGATGGGAAACATGGCGGAGCGGTACGAACTATCGAGCATGAAATCTGCCGGAATCTCCTTGTGGCGTGTCATGCGGCCGCTCATGATGGCAACCGTTTTGATCGGGGGTCTTTCCTTTTTTTGTTCCAACTACCTGATTCCGGTCTCGAATCTGAAATTCAAGTCGAGGTTGCACGACATCAAGTATCAGAAACCAGCATTGAGCCTGGAGGAATCGGTTTTCAACAACGATTTCCAGGGTTTTTCAATACGCATCGGAGATAAGGAGGCGGACGGCAGGACCATACATGAGGTGCAGGTGTTCGACAACCGGGATGCAAACCAGGGTCGGCTGACCCTGGTGACGGCGGACAGCGGACAAATGTATGGTACACCGGACGGCAATTTCTTTGTCATGGACCTGTACGATGGGTACCAGTACACGGAACCGAAACCGGCCCAGACAAAGAACGGCCGCAATTACCCCATGATGCGGGCATCCTTCCGGGAATGGACGAAGGTGTTCGACCTGTATGAGTTCGAACTCGACCGGACGGATGAGAACCTGTTCAAGTCCCACCATACCATGCTCAGCAACCGGCAGTTGCTCGTCGCCATCGATTCGATCGACCGCGACATCGCCGAAAAGATACTGCGGCTGGCAGAAGCCACCAACCGGAACTATTACTTCTGGGACAAGGCTTGGGAGGAGGAGCAGGCTGCCCGTCGGGAAGAGGAGGCAGCCAGGATACGCGCCGAAAAGAAGGCGGCGGCCTCGGGTGTGGCGGCCGGCGGACCGGACACGCTTCCGGATGCCGCCGCGGCTCCACGCCCGGTCCGACGTGCCGCCCCGGGCATGCCGCCGGAATCCAGGGTCGCCGTCTCCCCGGCAGGCGGTCCCGCACGGGTTCCGCGGAACGAGACACCGCGGGACCGGATCGACCCCTGGCCCCAGGAAATCCGCGGAGACCTCGTCGACCATCCCTCCTTTGTCACGCTATTCGTGCCGGCGAAACAGGCGTTGCTGATGGAGAAGGCCGCCGGAATGGTGCGCACGTTGAAGGATCAGGCCATCAATACGGAACAGTCGCTTCGCCGTACCAGGGAAAGCCGGGTCAAGCACATCTTCGAATACCATACGAAATTCAACCTGGCGGTCGCTTGCATCGTGTTCCTGTTCGTCGGCGCCCCGATGGGGGCGATAGTCCGCAAAGGTGGATTCGGATGGCCAATGCTGATTTCCATTGTCTTCTTCATGTTGTTCATCATCATCAACATATTCAGCAAGAACATCGCCGAACGGTCCGTGATTTACCCGGTTCCCGCATCCTGGATGTCCACCCTCGTCGTATTTCCGCTGGGCTGGCTGCTCACCTATTGGGCGATGCGGGACATGGGCTGGACACACATCCGGGATGCCTTACAGGTGCTGCGGCCCCGTTTCGTGCCAACCCGTTCCGGACCCGCACCGGAAGCGTGACGCCGGTCAGTTCGTCTCCGCGGACATGCCCTTCAATTTCATGGGGTCGCAGCGGTGTGACATCGCACACGGGTCGATTATTTTCCGGAAAAACATAATTTGCCTATCTTACACCCGAAAGCGGCGGACAACCCAGCATTGCGCCCGGCCCGACGGGCCTTGCCACCGCCTGCTCAAAGCGAAAAATCAACGGATTATGACAGCAAAGAAAGAAGCCTGGGGGTCCCGGGTCGGATTGATCCTGGCCATGGCCGGAAACGCGGTTGGCCTGGGTAATTTCCTGCGCTTTCCGGTCCAGGCCGTGCAGAACGGGGGCGGGGCATTCATCATCCCTTACCTGGTCTGTTTCGTCCTGATGGGCATTCCCTTGCTGCTCATCGAATGGAGCATGGGCCGTTACGGGGGGCGTTACGGCAATCACAGCACGCCTTACATCCTGGACACCATGGCGAAAGGAAGATGGTGGAAGTACGCAGGGGTCTTCGGCATCTTCACCAACCTGGCCGTGGCGGCGTATTATTGCTACATCGAGAGCTGGACCATGTCCTATGTCTTCCATTCGTTGACGGGGACGTTCAGCGGCATGGACCAAGGACAGGTGGCGGGTTTCTTCACCGATTACGTCGACATCGGAAAATCCATTTCCGGAATCCCGTACGAGGCGGTCGTATTCTACATCGTTTGCCTGGTGCTGAACACCTGGATTCTTTCCAACGGCATCAGCGGTGTGGAAAAGGTCGCCAAGATCGGCATGCCGCTGCTGATCCTGTTCGGCGTTTTCCTGGCCATCCGCGGCTTGACCTTGGGTACCTCCGGCGCCACGGAGGCCCACCCCACGGCATCCGCCTGGGACGGGCTCAACTTCCTGTGGACTCCCCAATACGATTCACTGACGAATCCGAAGGTATGGATGGCGGCGGCCGGGCAGATTTTCTTCACCCTTTCCGTCGGCATGGGTACCATCCATTGCTATGCCGCTTACATCCGTTCCAAGGATGACGTGGCGCTGAACGGGGTGTCGGCTGGTTTCATGAACGAATTCGTGGAGGTTGTCCTGGGCAGCCTGATCGTCATTCCCATCGCGGCCGGTTATCTCGGCATCGAATGGGTGGAGGCCAATGCCGGGTTCGGGATGGCATTCCAGACCATGCCTTATCTTTTCCAGCAATGGGGGCCTCTGCTGGCGTTGTTGGCCGGTCTTTTCTGGTTCGGCTTGCTATTTTTCGCCGGCATCACTTCCTCCCTGGCGATGGGAACGCCCTGGATGGGTTTCATGCGGGACGAATTCAACTGGAACCGCCGCAAAGGGGCGCTCTCTTTCGGGTTGATGGTGCTCGTCCTGGGGCTTCCGACCGTCGTCTTCTACAACTATGGTGTTTTCGATGAATACGATTATTGGGCCGGTACCGTCTCGCTGGTGGTATTCGCCCTGCTGGAAGCCATTCTCTTCGCCTGGGTGTTCGGTATCGACAAGGGTTGGCGGGAAATCAACCTGGGAGCGGACATACGCCTGCCCCTGGTGTTCAAATACATCATCAAGTGGGTGACGCCTTTCCTGTTGCTGTTCGTCTTCCTCGGCTCGCTCATAACCCCGAAAGGTAACGAATGGTCCGTTCAGGTTGCCAACCTTTTCCAAGGCCGTGGCTGGGAGCTGGATAACAGCTCCATCATCCGGACACTCACCAACGAAAGCATCAAGGCGGAGATCGCCTACCTGGACGACCCGTCCACCCTGGGTACGCTGCAAACGGAGGCGGAAACGATCCGGGAGGTACGGGAGCAGTCCACGGACCTGAAGGAGCAGGCCCGCCTGGCCGTGCAGTATGACAAGAAATTGTCCCGGATCGCCCAGGTATCGGATCCCGCCTACCGCCAAACCCTGGAGAAGAAACTGGTGTTCATCCCGCTGGCACGCCTGCTGCTGCTGGGGCTCTTCGTCGGATTGAGCCTGCTGGTCCATAAGGCGTACCGGATTCGATCCAAAAAAGAAAAAATGACGTCATGAACAGTGCAGCATTGATCACGATGGTCCTCACCCAAGTGACGGTCATCTCCTTCACCGCTTATTTTTTCTTGAGGGTGCTTCGCACACCACCCAAGGACACTGACGAGGATTGAACCGCCTTCCGACGGACGGTTTGTCCGCTCAGGTCCGCCGGGACCTTCGTTTTTCCAACCGCCCGGCGGAATGTCGGGGAATTTCGCCCGGATGCCTCCTGCTTAGAACCTATTCCGGGCTGACGGGTTTATCCTAGGGGGCGTAAGGACGCAAGCCATGCCCACGGTACTCCGTAATGCGGCAGGTGATGCCGGTGCGGACGGCCCTTGCGGCGGTTTAGTCCGGCGGTACGGTTGCTTAGCCGCCCGCGATCCCCGGTCCGCACCATCAATCTCGAAACATGCTAGGTTGGAATTTCACAGCATTCAATCCGGAGGAAGAGGAGGGCTCGCTCTTCGACCGCCTGTTGAAATTGTTCCAGGACCTGCTCCTGCACACTTCCGGCAACATCCGGGAGGCATTGGCCTGGATGACTTCCCTGGACCGCCGGCACCGCCTGACCAGCAAAGACTACGGTATGGCGGATTTCATCCAGGACCTGATAGACAAAGGATACATCACCCGCAGCGATATGGCCGACGGACCCGGGTTCGTCCCCACTTCCAGGATGGAGATCGCCCTGCGAAGGAAAGCCTTGGAGGATGTCTTCGGACAGCTCCGCAAGGCGAAACAGGGCAACCACACCACGCGCCAGGGCGGCCGGGGGGACGAACACACTGCCGAACTTCGCCCGTATGAGTTCGGAGACGCCCTCGACTCCATTGCCGTCTCCGAAAGTCTCCGGAATGCCCATGTCAACCATGGCATCGACCGGTTCATGCTGACTCCGGAAGACCTCGAAGTGCAGGAAACCTTCTACCAAAGCCTGTCGAGTACGGTCCTCATGATTGATATCTCCCATTCGATGATATTGTACGGGGAGGACCGCATCACGCCCGCCAAACGGGTGGCACTGGCGCTTTCCGAACTCATCACGACCCGATACCCGAAAGATACGCTGGATATCATCGTCTTCGGGGATGACGCCTGGCAGGTGGAAATCAAGGACCTTCCTTACCTGCAGGTCGGTCCCTACCACACCAATACGGTGGCCGGTCTGGAGCTGGCCATGGAATTGCTGCGCAAAAGGCGCAATCCGAACAAGCAGATATTCATGGTCACCGACGGAAAGCCCACCTGCATCCGAAAAGGGAAGAAGTATTACAAGAACAGCTTCGGCCTGGACCGGACCATCGTCAACCGGACCCTGGGTCTGGCCATGAAATGCCGCAAGATGCAGATACCCATCACGACCTTCATGATCGCCCGGGATCCCTATCTCGTCCATTTCGTGGACCAGTTCACCAAAGCCAACAACGGAAAAGCGTTCTTCAGCAGCCTGCAGGGCCTCGGGGAATTCGTTTTCCTCGATTACAAGGACAACAAGCGCAGGAGGAAGTGACCTGGCCGGGGGGCTTACTTTCCGGTCCGGTCATTGGAAAGAACAAGGCTGTCCGTCGTGGAATCGATCCGTTCCCGATGTGCTTTGGAATCGGTGTCCCTACTCCTTGTTGCCCGAAACAAACAGGAACAGTGGAAAAAGAAAAACCGATCGGGGAAGTCATCCGACAGCTGGTGCGCGAACTGCACTGGGACGACGCGTTGGTGGAAACGGCAGTCCGGAAAATATGGGCTTCCCGTATGGGGACCACCATCAACGAATACACCCGGGAGATCTTCTTTCGGAAAGGAAAATTGTACATCCGCCTCAACTCCCCCTCCTTGAAACAGGAATTGCATTACGAGCGGGAGAAAATCCGTCGTATGATGCACCAACAGTTGGGGCGGGACGCCATTTCGGAAGTCATCGTCCTGTGAGAAAGCAGCCGGGTTGCGCGTGCTTGACACGGCCATGGCTGGCCTTCGACAAGGCCAGCCATGGCTGTGTCTTACGGAAGCCGGCAACGGGTTTCCATGCCGGGGGCAGGCCGTGTCAGGCCTTGCCGGGCTTGCCACCGGTCGCGCCGCCGCTGCTGGCGGCGGACGACTTTCTTTTCGCCTTGCCCTTGGTCTTGGAGGCAGCCAGGACGGATTCATATACGTTGACTACACCACCGGTCACACAAAGTTCCTGGAAAGGAACCAACTTCTCCGGATCTCCGCCGGGAATACGCACCATGGCATCCTTGGTCATGACGGTGCTGGAAAGCAGGACTTCCCGCACCTGCCGGGCCGTCAGGTCCGGAAAATAGGACCGGATCACGGCGGCGACACCCGCCACGACGGGAGAGGCCATGCTGGTTCCGCTGATGGCGTCATATTCGTTGTCCGGGAAGGTGGAGAAAATATCGACGCCCGGAGCGAACAAATCAACGTTCTTTTTCCCGTAATTGGAAAAATTGGCTGGCATCTCCGCACCGGCTTTCCAGGAGAGGGCACCGACTTCCACCCAGTTGCCGGCTGCTTTGGGGCGGAGGGGGAACCCTCTTTTCTCGAAATACTTGTTGGGAAAGTTGGCTGTTTCGTCGTTGTTCTGGTGGGAGTTCCCGGCGGCATGTACGATGAGGACATCATTCTCCATCGCATAGCGGACGGCGGCGTCCACGGCCTGTTTGTTCCAGGAGTGTCCCTTCCCGAAGCTCATGTTGATGACGCTGGCACCGTTGTCCACGGCATACCGGATGGCATTGGCGACATCCTTGTCGCGTTCGTCCCCGTCCGGCACGCACCGGATGGCCATGATCCGTACGTTGTCCGCCACACCGTCCATGCCAATGCCGTTGTTTCGTTTGGCACCGATGATCCCGGCGACATGGGAACCGTGGCTGGCATCGGGACCTTTGACGTCGTTGTTGCCATAGAACCGTTCATTGGCGTCCAGGTAGTTGTCCCCGACGATCTGGCGGACTTTAAGGTTGGGATTGTAGTTGTACTCCGCTTGTGAACGGAAGTAGTCGGCGGCCCCTTCCAGTTGTTCGCGCAGGTCGTCCACGGTTCCGCCTTTGGCAAGCATGGATTTCATGATCTGGGCTGTCCGTTTCACGGTGGGGTCGTCGGAGGAGAATTCATCCAGGTCGGCATTGGTCAGATTCGATTTGCCGACGACTTGCCGCACCTTCTCGATGGCCTCCAGCATGGAAGTGTAGGTGGCGGCGTTTTGTGCCGCCTCATCCCTTTTCTCCAGGATGATGGATTCAAAGGATTTGTACTGTTCGTAAGCTTTCCGATCTTTTTTCTTCAGCTTCTCCGGGTCTGCATTGGCGAATTGTTCGTGGTATTTCACATAAAGCCGGGTGATTTCCAGCTGGTCGTGGTGGACGTTCTCACCGTCTTTTCCGCCGATGAAATTCCAGCCGAACACATCGTCCACATAGCCGTTGCGGTCATCATCGACGCCATTGTCCGGAATCTCTCCGGGATTCCTCCACATGACATCCTTCAGGTCTTCGTGATAGGGGTCTACTCCGCCGTCGATGACGGCGACGACGACCGGACGGCTGGTCCGACCGGACAACAGTTCGGCATAGGTTTTTTCGGTGCTTACACCAAATACGCCGTCTTTGACCTTGTCCAGGTGCTGCCAGTTTTCCGTCGGGGCGGAGAGTTGGGCCTGCGAGCCGAGTGCAACCCAGGTGAGGGCGGCACAAAGGAAAAATTTGATTTTCATCTGCAAGGATTTGAATGTTGATGTATGGGCCATCGTCCCGGACAAATTTAGGCTCTTAAATGGTCGAACCGGGTAAAACAGTCAAAATTTTGTCAGGAAGCGGTCATGCTTCTTCGCATTGTCAGCCGATAGTGTCTTTTTCCCTTGAGAAAACAAGCGGGGAGCGCATCGGTTCACTTTCCGGAAGCATCCTGTTGCCGAAGGAGGATGGCGAAGTACGGCGCCTCGATGGCGATGTTATACGGAAGGGAAGCGGCGGCGGCTGGCAGGAGCGGTTGTGCCGGAAAGGATGCGAATTGCCCTTCCGGCAGAGAGCCGCCAGGCAAGCCATCAACGCCGCACCACCACCCGGCGGGTCTGCATGCCGGCAGCATGGCGGATTGACAGCAGGTAGATGCCGTCCGGAAGGTCATCCACGGGGAACGTGAAGTGGTTCCCGCCTGGCTGTACCTGTATTTCCTGCCAGCTGACGGGGCGTCCGAGCGCATCGGAAAGGAACAGGTCGTGGCGGGCGGCCCTGTCCGCATCCAGCTGCAGGTGCAGGGTGGATTGAGCCGGGTTGGGGGAGATGAGCAGTCGGGTGAAAAAGTCCGTATCCCGGGTGCGGGTGTACTGGCAGGGGTCGCTGTCGGAGGCCAGCAGCGTGAGCGTGTACTTTCCGGGAGCCAGGGCGGCGTTGGGGAATTCCAGTGGCAGCGGCAGGGAGGAGCCGTTGATGAAGGCGGCACCTTTGATGGTCAGTTGATATTCCCCGGGTATGTTGTTACCGGTCGGGGTGCCGTAGATGGCGGCACAGCCGAGGGTGTTCTTGATATAGTGGCAGTTGCCGGGGGAACAGGCGAAGGCGAGCCCCTCCGGAAGGCCCTCCACGGATTGGATGATGATGGAATCCATCGGGAAAGCGAACGCACCGATGTTCAGGGTGTCTCCCAGTACGATGGTGAAGTTGAACTGGAAGAAACTCCCGACCGCAGCACAGGCGGTGATGCCGCCGTCCGGACTCAGGTCGGCGTCGTACGGCAGCGGATACACCCCCGCGGAGGAATCCGTGTAGAGGGCGTCCGGCTCGCAATCCTGGGCCGAAAGGAATGTGAACGGGAGGCACGAAAGTGCCAGGAGGAGTAAGGTCTGTTTCATAAGAAAGCGGATATTGGTGAAGGATGAAGTTTACGATGTGCGGACGGTGGTGCCATGGTGTAGGTGTAGGCGCCGGACAGCCGGTCCGTCGTCATGTCGGGTGGGTGAAATCGTTGATGTGCGGATGATGCAAAGGTCGTAATTTTTTCCATATTTGTATTTTCAGCAACATTTTGTTTCTGTTCGATTGCCGTCCGGATCGATGGTCGGGTTCCGAAGAGACAGTACGGTGCGGTCTGCCCTGCATTTGCGGAGCCTGTCAGCCCACTTGCCTGTGCACACCTTTTTTCCGGGATTCCTGCCCTGGTTCCGTTCGCCGGATGTCCGGGATAACCAAATATTAGGTAAATTCGTCCGACTACCGGACCGATGCCTGTGCGACCGGCCGCCCGGCTGGTCATGCCGGCAGGCTTGCGACGGGACTGCGGACGCAATAAGCTAAAGATGATATGTGGAACAAACGGACACTGTTGTTATGCATGGTTGCGGGATGGTTGTCGTCCCCTCTTGTCGGGCAGGTAGACGCCCGTTTCACCGGAACGGTCCTGGAAGCGGGGAGCGGGCTGCCCTTGGTAGGCGCCACCGTACAGGTCGGACCGGACGGTGCGGTCACCGGGGTGGAGGGGGGCTTCGACCTGTCGCTGCCCGCTGGCCGTTGGCCGGTGCTTGTCAGTTACATCGGGTACGAACCGGTCCAGGACACGATAATCCTCGGTGCCGGCGGAGCGGTGGAACGCAGCTACCGGCTGTCGGAAACCACGAATGTGCTCCGAACCGCCACGGTGACAAGCGGAAAATACGAGCGCGCCCTCGGGGAAGTGACCGTGTCCCTTGATGTCCTGAAACCCAGTCTGATCAACAACACCAACCAGACCAGCCTGAGCGGCCTCCTGGACAAGGTGCCGGGTGTCACCATGGTGGGGGACCAGGCCAACATCAGGGGTGGGTCCGGCTTCTCCTACGGGGCAGGCAGCCGGGTCCTGCTGCTGCTGGACGACATACCCATCCTCCAGGCGGACGCCGGCTACCCGCAGTGGGAGGACGTGCCCCTGGAAAGCATCGAGCAGGTCGAGGTTGTCAAAGGCGCCGCCTCCGCCCTGTACGGATCGTCGGCCCTTAACGGCATCGTCAATGTCCGGACATCCTTCGCCCGCGCCGAACCCCAGACCCGGGTGGCCCCTTTCCTCACGACGTTCATGGCGCCTCGCAACAAGGCGGCAAAATGGTGGGACAGTCCCCGTTACACCGCCGGGGCGAGCCTCTCGCACAAACAGCGCTTCGGCAAACTGGATGTCGTGGGTGGCGCGTTCTACCAACGCAACGAAAGTGTGAACGACAGCACCTACTCCCGGCGGGGCCGCGTCAACACCAGCCTCCGCTACCGGTTGTCGGACCGTCTCACCGTCGGTCTCAATGCCAATGCCAACCGATCGGAAGGCAGCTCCTTCTTTTTCTGGGGCGGCCTCGACAGCCTGCTGTACCGCCCCGGTGCCCCGGTATCCCGCTCGGCTTCCCTCCGTTTCAACCTGGATCCCTATCTTACCTATTTCGACGGTGCGGACAACAGACACAAACTCATGGGGCGGCTTTTCCGGGTGAAGAACGATAACGAAACGTCGGAGGCGGACCAGTCGAACCGATCGGACATGTATTACGGCGAGTACCAGTTCCAGCGAAAGATGGCGGGAAGCGGCACCGTGCTGACCGCCGGCGGCGTTTTCATCGGCACCGCGGTCCGTGCGCCCTTGTACGGCGACACCACCTTCCATTCCCGCAACCTGGCGGCCTACCTGCAGGTCGACCGGACGTTCTTCCGTCACCTCCGCCTTTCCGGCGGCTTTCGACTGGAATCCAATACCATCCTGACACCGGAGTTTCTCGTGTACCGGAACGGCGGCAACGTCGTCTGGCGGGATACGGTCCCGGGCGGCGAGATACGGGAAACGAAACCGGTATTCCGTCTTGGCGCCAGCTATTCCCTCAGCCCGGTCACCTTCCTGCGGGCTTCCTGGGGCCAGGGTTACCGTTTTCCCACCATCGCAGAAAAGTTCATCTACACCCTCTTCGGCGGAACTCCGATCATCCCCAACACCGACCTGACCTCCGAAACGGGATGGTCGGCGGAACTGGGGCTCCGCCAGGGGTTCCGATGGGGCGGTTTCAACGGATTCCTTGACCTCGCCGGTTTTTGGTCCGAATACGAAGACATGATGGAGTTCAACATCGTCCTGCAGGGCTTCCCCCCACCGTTTCAGTCCCGCAATGTCGGCGATACCCGTATCCGGGGTCTGGAAGCCGGCATAACCGGGAAAGGCGCCGTCGCCGGATGGGAAACCACCGCCCTGATCGGCTATACCTACATCGACCCCCGCTTCAAGACCTTCGCCTCCCTGGATTCCCTGTTGTACGGGTCCGCCGCTTTCCGGGAGACCGAGGCCTACCGGAATGCTTTGAATTCTTCCGTCTGCAGCGGCGATCGGAGCCGTTGCCGGAATGTACTGAAGTATCGGTTCCGTCATTCCTTCAAGTGGGATGTGGAATCCCGCAAGGGGCCTGTCTCCATCGGACTGTCCGCTGTCTACAACAGCGAGATGGAAAACATCGACGAAGTGTTCGAAGCCTTGATTGTGCCCGGCCTGCGTACCTATCGGCAGCAGAACCGCCGCGGCAACCTGGTGCTGGGAATCCGAACGGCGTTCCATGCCAACGACCGGCTTAAATGCAGCCTGCTGTGCAACAACCTGACCAACGAGGAATATGTCTCCAGGCCCGGCCGGCTGGAGGCACCCCGGAACGTCACCCTGCGGTTGGATTACACCTTCTGAGCGGACCGGCCGCCACAGGATATGGCGGCCGTGGGATGATGCCAACAGCGCGTCGGCAAGGCGGATGCATGCGCCCGAATCGGTGAGGGGAAGGTGCTGTGGCCGGGCCGGCGGGCCGTCATCATGCCCGGCCCGCCCGGGCTGCAGATGTTTCAGGGAAGCGGTTGGAGCCGGTCGATCAGGTTGTCGTCCACCAGGTGCGGCAGGGTGACCTGCAGGCCCGGGGTGCGTTGCATTTCGCGTTCGATGGCCGTCATGGCCGGCCGGTTGCGGGCCCAGCTTCGACGGGCGATGCCGTTGTTGACATCCCAGCCCAGCATAGAGGTGAGCCGGCGTTCCGCGGCGGGCGTGCCGTCCAGCACCAGGCCGAATCCGCCGTTGATGACCTCGCCCCAACCGACACCGCCTCCGTTGTGCAGACTCACCCAGGTGGCTCCCCGGAACGCATCCCCGATGACGTTCTGCACCGCCATGTCGGCCGTGAACCGAGAACCGTCGTAAATGTTGGCTGTTTCCCGGAAGGGGGAATCCGTTCCGCTGACATCGTGGTGGTCCCTTCCCAGGACGATCGGTGCCGAGATCCGGCCGTCGGCAATGGCTTCGTTGAACGCCTTTGCGATACGGATGCGGCCGTCGGCATCCGCATACAGGATTCGGGCAAGGGACCCCACGACAGGAATGTCCTGCTCGGCATGTTCTATCCAGCGGAGGTTGTCCAGCAGCTGTCCCCGGATGTCCGGTGGGGCGGTTTCCGACATTTCCCGGAGTATTCCCGCGGCCAGCGCATCGGTCATGGCGAGGTCTTCCGCCCGACCGCTGGTACAAACCCAGCGGAAGGGACCGAAGCCCAGGTCGAAACAGATGGGGCCCATGATGTCCTCCACATAACTCGGATACCGGAACAGGCCTTTCGCCCGGTCCTTCCAAACATCCGCCCCGGCATGGCCGGCCTCCAGCAGGAAGGCGTTCCCGTAGTCCCAGAAATACATGCCGCGGCGGGTCATTTCGTTGATGGCCTCCACATGCCGCCGCAAGGTTGCCTGCACCGCAGCCATGAAGGCCGGTTTGTCCGTTTCGAGCAGGGTCTTCGCCTCTTCGAAGGAATAGCCTGCCGGACAATATCCCAGGTCGTCGATGTTATGCAGGGAAGTCTGGTCGCTGCCCAGGGCGACCGGTACGTTCCGTGCCACCAGTGTTTCCCAGAGCGCCACAATGTTGCCGGCATAGACAAGGGCCGTCGCTTGTTTCCGGATGCGTGCATCCTCGATGCGCCGGACCAGGGCGTCCAGGTCGCGGTAGACATCGGCGGCATCCACATATCCGTCCGCGATACGCTGGCCGATCGTCATGTCGTCCACTTCCGCGATGACCCCGACGGCTCCGGTGATGACGGCGGCCCGGGCCTGTGCCCCGGACATTCCGCCCAGCCCGCTGGTCACGAACACCTGGCCCCGGAGGTTGTCCGTGCCGGGCAGTCGAAGCCGGCCTGCGTTGAGGAGGGTGATGGTCGTTCCGTGCACAATCCCCTGCGGACCGATATACATGAAAGATCCGGCGGTCATCTGGCCGTATTGTGTGACGCCCAAGGCGTTGTATTTGTTCCAGTCTTCCTTGCGGGAGTAGTTCGGTATCATCATCCCGTTGGTCACAACCACCCGGGGTGCGCCCGGATGGGAAGGGAAAAGCCCCAGCGGATGGCCGGAATACAGAACAAGCGTCTGCTCGTCTGTCATGGTCGCCAGGTACTGCATAGTGAGCAGATATTGCGCCCAATGCTGAAAGACGGCTCCGTTGCCACCGTAGGTGATCAGCTCGTGCGGATGTTTGGCTACCTTCGGGTCCAGGTTGTTCTGCACCATGAGCATGATGGCCGCCGCCTGTTCGGACCGGTGCGGATAGGCATGGATGGGCCGGGCATGCATGGGGTAGACCGGCCTGAAACGGTACATATAGATCCGGCCGTAGGTTTCCAGTTCCGCCAGGAATTCGCTTGCAAGGACTTCGTGGTGTTTTGCGGGGAAATACCGGAGCGCGTTCCGGACCGCCAGCTTCTTATCCTCCTGGTCCAGGACACCTCTCAGGTTTCTTTTCGGGGCATGGGAGACGGCAGGGTCGAGCGGACGGTCCGGCGGAAGCGTGTCCGGGATGCCGCACAGGATGGCTTGTTGAAAGTCTTCGGAAGACATGGGTTCGATTTACCTGGTTTGAAATTTGAATCCGGCAGGAGTTCCTACCGGCAGTACCGCGCGCAGGGTGGGGGAGTGGACCTGCTCCGTTCGGCCGGTAAAACTCCGAAAAAAACGTCGGAAGCGGGTAGTGTGGGAGGTATTTCGGCGATCCATGGCATGACAGGATGGGAGTGCTATCCATGCAGCGGGAGGATGGTGTCTTCCGCAATGGCGAACACCTGGTCCGCCGGACCCGGTTCGACCAGGTACAAGCCGGTGAAACGGCTGAAGGCAGGCAGGGTCAGACAGTAGCCGGACAACCAGAAACAAGGGAGCCGCAAGGTTTGACGGTCGCGGGTCCGGACGGCGACCCCTGGATGGAGATGCCCGGAAATGGTATGCCGTGCGACGGATGTTCGCGGGACTGGCTGGTGTACCAGGTCGAACGGACCTTCGGACAGCTGTTCGCATACGAGGTCGATGCCCAAGTCCCGGTAGGTTGCTTCGGAGAGTCTGTCATGGTTCCCCCGGACCAGGACGAAGGACAATGCGGGCAATTGCATCCGCCAGGTTCGGAACTGCTCCATATCCTGGTTGATACCGGCATGAAAGAGGTCACCGACAATGGCTACCCGCCGCGGAAGGAAATCCCGGATCAACCCGGACAGTCGGTCGAGGTCGTCTGCCTGGACCTGTGCGGGAATCGGGATGCCGGCTTTGCGGAAGTGACCGCTTTTGCCGATATGGAGGTCTGACAACAGCAGGGTCTGCCGGACAGGCCAGTACAGGGCCCGGTCAGGGTGCAGCAGCAGGTGTTCGCCGGCGAAGGAAACGGGTCGGGTGTCCATGGTTGGGATGTGTTACCTGGATTGTCGTTGCAATGTCAGTATCCGGGCGGTCAGTTTCTCCGAACTCATGTGCTGGCGCAGGCTGTCCACTTTGATCGGAAAGGAAAAGGGCGTCAGCCGGGACGGGCACGACAAAACGATCCGGCTTCCGACGATTCGTTGCAATGCGAGGCGGAGTCGGGGTTCCTCCAGTTGTTGGTCGAAGACCTCCTGATAGGCCTGGGCGAGGAGCAGGTTGTCCGGGTCATATTCCGAGAAGACATTGAACAGCAGGGCGGAGGAGGACTGCAGCTGCCGGTGTTGCTTGAGGCTGCCGGGGTATCCCTGGAAGACAAGCCCCGCGATCACGGCGATGTCGCGGAACCTGCGTCTGGCCAGCTCCGCGGCATTGATGCTGGCCTGTATATCCGGCAGCAGGTCATCCGGCCGAAACAAATCACGCAGCTGTTCGGCGTCCAATGGAAAATCCCGGTCGCTCATGAGTTCGAATCCATAGTCGTTCATGGCCATGGAGAAACTGATGGGCCGCTGCCGGCTGAGCCGGTAGGCAAGCAGCGCCGCCATGACTTCATGGACCAGCCTGCCTTCAAAAGGGTAGACGAACAGGTGGAATCCTTCCCGGGTCCGGATGTATTCCGCCAGGGTATCCTTCGGACCGGGTACCAGGGACCGTTCCCGTTGCAGGTCCAGCAAAGGTGCCAGAAAGCGGATTTCAGGACAATCCTTTCCGGGGCCGTCCTCTTGGAGGACGGTCCGGAGGGTGTCGCCCAGGCTGGACGACAGGGGTATCCGACCGCCCAGCCAGCTGGGCGTCATGCCGTTGCGGGCTGTTGATCGTCTGACGTAGGCCGTCATGTCCTTGCAATGGACAAAGGCCAGGGTCTTGCCGGCCAGGTGAAACACATCCCCGGGTTTCAGTTTGGCCACGAACAATTCCTCCAGGGTGCCGATATGCCCGCCGTTGAGGTATCTCACCTGGAGCAGGGTGTCGCTGACGATGGTTCCGATATGCAGGCGATGCCGCAGGATGGTGCGCCGGTCCGCCATCCGCCAGGTGCCGTCCTCCGCGCGCACCAGCCGACGGAACTCCTCATAGGCATGGAGGCTGCCGCCGGTGCTGAGCAAGGACAATACCCACTGCCAGGCCGAGGCCGGCATTTCCCGGAAGCAGTGGGTGGAACGCACCTCCGGCAGGATGGAATCCGGCCGGAAGCCGGTTCCGCAGGCCAGTGTGCAGAGGTACTGCGCCAGCACATCGTACGCCAGTACGGGTGGTTGGCGGGATTCCAGCTTTGCTTCCCGGATGGCAAGCTGCAAGGCGGCGGCTTCCGCCAGCTCCAGGGAATGGGTGGGCAGGAAATAAATGCGGCTGGCTTCCTGCGGGGCATGTCCGCTTCTGCCTGCCCGTTGCAGGAAGCGGTCGACTCCTTTGGGGCTTCCGACCTGCACGACCGTATCCACCGGCCGGAAATCGACCCCCAGGTCTAAGCTGGAGGTCGTGACGACGGCTTTGAGCATGCCTTCCCCGAGCGCTTGCTCGACCCAATGCCGCATGGACCGGTCGATGGATCCGTGATGCAGGGCGATTTGTCCGGCCAGATCGGGATAGGCGTCGAGCAACGCATGGTACCAGCGTTCCGCCTGTCCGCGCGTATTGGTGAAGATGAGGGTGGTCCGGCTGCGGGCCAGGACCTCGTACAATTGGTCGACCAGCTGCAGGCCGAGGTGTCCGGCCCAGGGTAGCTGCTCCACCTCCGCCGGGAACACGCTGTGGACATAGGTCGTTTTCCGCAGGTCCGACCGGACGAGGACGGCAGCCGTATGGTCCTTGCCATGCAGGACCTCCACGGCTTCCGGCAGGTTGCCGATGGTCGCGGAGATGCCCCATACCCGCAGGCAGCTGCCTGTGTCCTTCCGTTCACCGGCAATGCCTCGGAGGCGGCTGATGGCCAGGGTGGCAAGGACACCACGTTTGCCGCCCATCAGTTCGTGCCATTCGTCGACAACGACGGCCCGCAGGCGGCGGAAGGTATCCTCGTACCCTTTCCTGCTAAGCAGCAGGTGCAGGCTTTCCGGTGTGATGACCAGGATTTCCGGCAGGTTTCGCAGTTGTCTCTGCCGTTCTGCGGCCGTCGTGTCGCCGGTGCGCAAGCCGACCTCCCACGGCATGCCGATGCCGTCACAGGCATCCTGCATGGCGCGTTGCAGGTCCGTTGCCAAGGCCTTCAGCGGGGTGACCCACAGCAACAGCAAACCGTTCCGGCGAAGTCGGGCCCAATCGGGGACCGTCTCCATCCAGTCCAGGAACAAAGCCAATAGCAGTGCATATGTCTTCCCGCTGCCGGTAGGAGCGTTAAGGATGCCGCTGCGTCCCTCCCGGAAGTGCTGCCATACTTCGGTCTGGAAGGGGAAGGGTTCCATGTCCCTTGCCGCCATCCATCGGCGGAGTGTCTGTTCGCCAACGCTGTGTTCCATTCGAAAGAAGTTTGCGCTGGTTCATGCCGCATCACCTCCCGGCGCCGGCGGTGGGCCAGGAGGTTGGGAAACGGCTTTCAGCAGGGCCCATACATCCGAAAGGGTGTCGATGTCAGCCGCCTGTTTGTCGCGGCGCCAACGAAGTATCCGTGGGAAGCGGAGCGCTACGCCGGATTTGTGCCGGCGGGAGACCGACAGTCCTTCGAACCCGATTTCGAAGACAAGTTCCGGACGGACGGTGCGGACGGGACCGAATTTCTCCAGCACGTTGGCCTTGACGAAACGGTCCACTTCCCGGAATTCCCGGTCGGTCAGTCCGGAATAGGCCTTTGTCAAGGTGACCAATTGGTCGCCGGACCGCACGGCCAGGGTATAGTCGGTGTACAGGTCCGCCCGCCGGCCGTGGCCTTTTTGGGCGGCGACCAGCACCACATCCAACCGGAGGGGGTCCACTTTCCATTTCCACCAGTTCCCCCTTTTGCGGCCGGTATGGTAGGGGGATTCCAAAGATTTGATCATCAGCCCTTCCGCACCGTGGTCTCTCGCTGTGTCCCGGTACAGGGACAGCCGGTCCCAATGTTCGAACGGCAGGCCGGGCGACAGCTGCAAGGTCGGATGTGCCGTCTGGCCGACCAGCTGTTCGAGTATCGCCCGGCGTTCGGCCAGGGGCTGGTCGCGGATGTCGTGGCCACCGTATTCCAGCAGGTCGTAGGCCAGCAAACACAGGGGGGCTTCGGTCAGCTGTTTTCGGGACACCGTTTTGCGGGTAATCCGGGTTTGCAGGGCCTGGAAGGGAAGGGGGTGGCCATCCCGCCAGGGCAGAACCTCGCCGTCCAGCACGGTGCCGGGCGGCAGG
>JBEAQU010000081.1:0-187176 GCA_041163745.1 Bacteroidota bacterium | reverse complement strand
GATGTCCGTGATGGTCTGCCCGAAAGAAAATTGGAAGGCCAGCAACAAACTGGCAACCGTGTTTAGAAATTTCATAATACATTTTTTGGTTATGGAAAATACATTCGGCATCGTAACAAGCCCACTCGAAAACTGTTTAACAATTACTAAATAAAGATTGAACAAAGTCGCCCAGCATACAGAAAGCTAGCACGAAGACAGCGGAGGCGAATCGGATGGAGGAGGGAAAGGGAATCCCAGGAACAGGCAGTACCGGGAAGCGGGCGACGCGGGGGAACGGTTCGTTTCAGGGGTGGGCGGCCACCCATACCTCCCCGTCAGCGAACACTTCCTTTTTCCATATCGGTACCCGCAACTTCAGGGTGTCGATACAAAATTGGCAACAATCGAAAGCTGCCTGCCGATGGGGGGCGGCCACGGCGATCAGAACGGCGGTGTCTCCCGGGAGGAGGGTTCCGGTCCGGTGATGGATGGCCACACGATGGCATCGCCACTTTTCCAAGCCTTCCGCCGCTATGCTCTCCATTTCCCGGACAGCCATGGCGTCGTATGCTTCGAATGTCAGCCGGAGGACCGGTTTTCCGGCGGTCCGATTGCGGATTGTACCTTTGAACAGCACGGTACCGCCATCCGCTTCGGAAGCGACGTAACTCAGGCAGGCATCATCCTCCAGGGCGGTGGCAAGCAATCTGACATCAATCATGGAAACTGTATTGAGGGAATCAAAGGTAGCCGGCATGAGGCTGGCGGCGTCTCGCGGCAAATACCCTTACCCGCCGCTGACCGGCGGAATCAGTACCACTTCATCCCCATCCCGGATTAGGTATTCGTCCGTCTGGTAATCGGTGTTCACGGCGAAAGCCAGGGAGCGGAGCTGGGCGAAAGCGGGGAACCGTTCCAGCAGCAGGATCCGGAGGTCCTGCAGCGAAGCATCGTCCGGCAGTTCGAGCGAAGCGGTGCGGGAACCGATGATATCCCTTGCGATACCGAAAGCCAGCAATTGGATGTTCAACATGAGGCGAAACTTTCCGGTTTGGGCGGGGCCGAGGTGGCGGGCACATGGAGCCGTCCCCTTGTGCGCGACCGCCTGCCGCCGGACACCCGGCTCTTCATCTACGCCCAAGGTAGGCCGGAGCTGTCCGATGACCAGCCCAAATATATCAAGAATCCGGAAAGTTGCCAAAGGCGGCCGGTGGTGCTATATTTGTGAACCATCCCGCAGGAAAGGGGCCAAGCAGTTGTATGGGCCGGGTGGCTGAACGGCGTCCCAGGTTTCACCGAACGGTTCATGTGACAAAAGTTACCGGCGAGGAGTCGGGAACGGAATATCTTGTGCGGTAGGCTGACAGCCCCCAAACCAGTGCAGTCCATGCTATACGACAACCACGGTAGGGTCATCAATTATGTACGGCTGGCCGTCACGGACCGCTGCAACCTCCGGTGCCATTATTGCATGCCGGAGCAAGGCATCACATATCTTCCCCGGCATGCGTTGCTAAGTTACGAGGAAATGGAGCGGTTGATCGGCATCCTGCACCATTTGGGGGTCGACAAACTGCGGATTACCGGCGGAGAGCCCTTCGTCCGGGTCGGCATGGCGGATTTCCTGGAGCGCCTGGCGAAGGCTTTTCCCACCCTTCAGCTGCATCTCACGACCAACGGCACACTGACAGGGGGGCTGGTGCAACAACTGAAGGACCTGGGAATCCGTTCGGTCAACCTGAGCATGGACAGCCTCGATCCGGAGCGTTTCCGCACCATCACCCGTCGGGATGCCTTCGGGGCTGTCCGGAGGACCTTGGACGAGCTGCTGGACAGCGGCATCCGGACCCGTATCAACATGGTGGTGATGGCCGAACACAACATATCGGATATCCTTCCCATGGTGGAGCTAACCCGTCACAACGACCTGACGGTACGATTCATCGAAGAAATGCCGTTCAACGGCGGTGGTACGCATGCAGGGCGGCTTGCATGGGATTACCCTGCCATCCTCCGTCACCTTCAGGCGAGCTATCCGACCTTGACAAAGACGCCGGATCCGCCCCACTCCACCGCCTTCAACTACCAGGTCGGCGGATACCGCGGACAAGTCGGCATCATCGCCGCATATACCCGGCTTTTCTGCGGCACCTGCAACCGGCTTCGCATCACACCCCAGGGAATGCTGCGGACCTGCCTGTACGACCAGGGCATCTTCAACCTGCGGGACATTCTTCGTGCGGGCGCTTCGGACAAGGCATTGGCGGACACCATCCGGGAAGCGCTGAAGGACCGTGCGAAAGACGGTTTCGAGGCGGAACAACGGCGCAGTTTCCAGCTTCCGCCGACGGAAAGCATGGCCACCATAGGGGGTTGACCCCCTGCGTGTCGACAGACCCTTCCCATGGCCTGCGGACGTACATGTTGAACTACCCGTTCGGGCCATGCCGGAGAAAGCCCGCCGGGGACGTCCGGTGTCAGAACACCGGATCCCTCCGCTGGAACCCTATCCATTCCAATCCCCCCAACGCATCTTCCGGACGGGCCTCATGGTCGAACACCAGAAAGAGGTCGTGGAAGCCGCCGACTGCTTCCAAAGGAATGCGGCCGCCAGCCTGCCAGGATTCCTGCGTAAGCTGTCCGATGACCCTACCGTCGGGCCGGTCGATACGGATATCCAACCTGGATTTGTCCGGCAAAGGATTTTCCAAGGAGAATCCGAATTCGAGGAACCCGATGTCCGTAAGGTCGAGTCTTCGGAAGCCAACGTACCGACCGTGAACGACATCGGAAATGCGATGACCGCCGGCAGCCTGTCGGTCCGCCGTTCGGCGAACCCCTTTGCCAAGGATATCAGCCGCAGATGCGTCCAGCCTGGGATACCGAAGCAGGACGGTTTCCTTGGCATACAAGGAGCCCGTTCCGTCCGCCCGACCTTGGTCGCGATAGCTTGCCTGGAAGACGTAACCTCCCTTTTCCGTCCGCTGCCGATGCGCCGAAGGTTGATAGCTGCCGGCAAAATCAATCCGGGATGCCGGTTCGTCGGCGCCGGCAAGCGACAGGATAAATCGGACGATCTCCTTGGCCTCGTCCGTCGTAAGGTCCGGATGGGCGCTCATCGCGGTTTCCCCCCATTTTCCGGCGCCGCCGGTGATGACTTTCGCCGCAAGATATTCGAGGGCATTGTCATCCCGATAGTAGCGGTTGGCGATGTCCAGGTAGCTCGGACCATTGACTTTCCGGTCCGTATCGTGGCAAGTCTGACAATCGTTCCTTTCTATCAAAAGCTGTCCACCGGCAAATTGGAGGCCTGCGGCCGTCTGTTTGTCCGCTTGGTGGCCCAGGACCACGGCGGCGATGTCCCGTCCTTCCGCAAGGTAGTCTATGGTCAGGCGTATCCGGCGGGTATCGAGTTCCCCGGCGGCCAGCGTTCCGTCTTCCCGGTCGGTTACCACCAAGGAATAAGAGACGGGAACGTCATCCCAGTAAAAGCTGCGGTTCCCCTGTATTTGCAACGCAACATGCGGCGCTTCGTTACCGACGGCCACCTGCACGGACAGCCGGGCGGCTGCGCCATGGTTGTCGGTCACCGTCAGGACGACCTCGTAATCGCCCGGACGTCGGAAGGTGTGTTCGAGCACAGGGCCGCTGCCGATGGTCTCCTTTCCGTTCCTCCACAGGAAAGTCATGGGATCGCCGTCCGGATCTTTCGATGCGCCCGCCTGGAGGCGAACAGTCAGGGGAGCGGCGCCGGTCAGCACGGCATCGGTCAGGTGCGGCACCGGCGGACGGTTGCCGGGAGCATAGGCTATCCGGTTAAGCCGGGCGTCCAGGTTCTGCGAGAACCAGCTTTCCCCGTATTCCAGCAAATAGAGGGCCCCGTCCGGTCCGAACGCCATATCCATCGGGCCGGAGAACGATTCCTGCGGCAGGAAGGGGTCTGCCTGGACGAGATGACCGGCACTGTCCAATGCAGCCACATAGATCCAGTCCCTGATCCACTCGTACAGGAATACCTTGTCTTGGAAGTAATCCGGAAAACGGTTCGTGCCCGGCGCGAAATCCTCCGCATGGTAGACCGGGCCGGCCATGGGATTCTTACCGCCGGTACCCACCCAGGGAAATTCGTGTGACTCGTCATAGGAATACCAGACGAAGGGCGGGCGCAAGGGCGGCAGATCCTCCCGTCCTGTGTTGAAAGGAGACCGGTTGGCCGGTCGCAAGGGGTCGAAACGTCCGAGTGACTTCCCTGCGGAGAAGTCGAAATCATGGTAGACATGGTTCCCACGAAACATCGGCCAACCATAATTACCGGCTTCGCAGGCGCGGTTCCAGGTGTCGTAGCCCTTGGAGCCGCGACCAGGCCGGTCCAGTCCGGCATCCGGTCCTACGTCCCCCCAGTATACACAACCTGTCCGCCTGTCCACCGCGATCCTGTACGGATTGCGGCACCCCATGACGAATATCTCGGGCCGGGTACCAGGTGTACCCGGTGCGAACAGGTTCCCTTCAGGAATGGTGTAAGTGCCGTCTGACATCGGACGGATCCGGAGGATCTTCCCCCGGAGGTCGTTCGCATTGGCGGAGGATTTGCGGGCATCCCAAAGCGCACGTCCTTTGCGTCCGTCGATAGGTGCGAACCCATCCGACTCAAACGGGTTCGTGTTGTCGCCGGTCGACAGGAACAAATTGCCTTCCCCGTCGAAGTCAATGGAACCGCCCGTATGGCAGCAGCCCACCAGTTCCGGCACCTCCAGCAGTACTTTTTCGGTGGAAAGGTGGAGCATGCCGTCCTGGAACAGGAAACGGGACAAGCGGTTGTACCGTCCTTCGTGATGATTGCCTTCCGCTACGAAGACGGGATCCGCAGGACCGTCGTATACGGAGTAAAAAAGGTAGATCCAATGGTTTTCCGTCCAGTTCGGATCCAACTGCACACCCATCAGTCCTTCTTCGTTGGCATCGTACACGGGGAACTGGCAGACCAGGTCGACGGTATCCCGCACCGGATCGTACACTTTGATGGCGCCCCTGCGTTCGACGAACAGCACGCGGCCATCCGGGAAGACGGTCAGTTCTGTCGGTTCATTCAGGTTGCTGGCCAGGACGGTGCGAACGAAGCGGTCGGAAGGCGGAATCCGGTGTGTCCGGGCCAGCCGGTAATCCGGCTTGCCTTCGCCGATGGCATAGCGTATGCCACCGAGCAGATGCTGCAGGAAAAGGGAGTCGTTGTAACATTCCACCGTATGGCCGAGACCGGTATAGAAGGAGCGGCCGCCCTCGAAAGCATGACACCAGGAAACCGGATGTCTGTTACCGTGCCGCCCGCCCTCCCAGGAACCCTCCTGCAAGGTCAGAAGGACCTGGATGTCCGGTTCCAGGAACGGCAGTGCAGGGTCGTCGACCCATTTGGCCGCCGGCACCACATTGTCGAGCATCCGGGCCAACGAATCTTTTTCCGGGACGGGACGCAGGGAGGAAGGCACCGTTGAATAGACCTTTCCGGACGGAAGCACAGCCCGGAAATTGTACCATTCGTCCTGATGATCCCAAACACCCGGCAGCCCGGCCGTGACGGGATGTTCCGGGTTCTCCACCCGAAGTACGGCCGCTTGAACAGGCGGGTGGTCCCTAAAAAAAGCACCGACCAACCGGCCGTACCAGCGCCAGTCATATTCGGTGGCAGCGGCGCCATGGATGCCGACAAAGCCGCCGCCAGCCTCTATGAACCTTTGAAAATCTGCTTGTTGCGAACTATTTAACACATCTCCGGACGTATTGAGAAATACCACTGCCGAATAATCGGACAAAAACTCCTCCGACAGGCGGGTACTGTCCTCGGTGGCGTCCACCATGAATCCGTTGCTGGCGCCCAGCGCCCGCACAGCTGCCACACCGGCTTCCACAGAGGCATGCCGAAATCCGTTCGTCTTACTGAAAACCAGCACCTTGGGAGGAGTCGGCGTCGTACAGCCAATAAAGACATTCATCGCCAGACAACCCAGGATGACCAATGGGAAAGGTAACTTGTTTGACATCGGATAAAGTTGTTTTTCATGCTGGCCTCGACGATGCCGCGACGCTGGCCGTGCCCCGTCGACGGAAGGATATGCCCCCGGAATAAACCGGCAGGATGGTCCGCTTGCCTTGGTGATAGGGAATGGACAAGGTACGAAGCCTGTGCGGGAATGTACGCACCAGGGTTGCCGGCGGATTCAGATACGCGCTGCCAGGTTTTGTTCGAGCCAGCCCGTCTCCCCGTCTGGCAGCCGGACTTGCCAATAGCCGCCCAAAGCAGCCAATATCATCAGCGTGGAGCCTTCCGGAACCTGTCGAAGCGACCGTCCCTCCCCCGTTGGCGCGCTACGCAATGTGGCGGAGGCTTCCGTCACCACCACCCTGCCCGTACCCTCCAGCATGTCCATCCTGACATAGCTCAACCGACCGGCCGACAAGCTAAGGAAAACGAAGGTCATACCCAGCAGGAAGCCCACCTTTTTTTGCTGCCGCCGCTGTCCCCACCGCCACCAGGCGAAACCGGCCCATGCAAGCCACCAGCAGGACAGGGCCATCCATGCCATGGTATCCGTCGGCAGCAAGGATGACAGCCAAGCTTCCGCCTGTTCATAAAATGTGGCCACCAAAGACTGGCCGGGATTCCCGGCCAACTGCCTGGCCAGCGCGAGGTTGTGCCGGACATCCGGATCCCGGGGAGCGCGCAGCAATGCCCTTTCGTAATGCAGGATCGCGAGCCCCGGCCGCCCTAGCCGGTACCAGGCATTCCCCAGGTTGTAGTGTAGCGACGCACTATGGTATCCTTGTTCCAGGACCGCCCCGTAAGCCGCTACCGCCGATTCGTAATCACCCGCCTGATAGGCCGCATCGCCCTGCGCAGCTCGGTTCGCTGGAGTGCCGCCTCGAGCAGTCCACGGCAGGCCTGCCAAGAACAATCCGATACAAAAAATGATTCTGTTCATATGATTGCCCAGTTGTCGGGGGGCGGCTGTCGGACGGGCTCCGCCGGCCCTGCGGCCGGTCTTTCCACCCCCTGTTCCCATGCGGACAACCAGTCGAGCGCAGCCAAATCCGACGACGCCTCGCTGGGCGCCTGCCGGAACCAGGCCTCCAACATCTCTTCCGCCAGGGCCGGTGTCGTGGTGCGGATGCTCATGGCCAGCACATTGGCATCGTTCCATTCCCGGGCACCGGCCGCCGTCGCGGCATCCCCACACAAAGCGGCCCGGATTCCCCGGACCTTGTTGGCGGCCAGGGAGACCCCTGTTCCGGTCCAGCAAAACAGTACCGCCTGGTCGCATTGCCCGACGGCCACCGCACTGGCTGCCTGCACAGCTACGACAGACCAGCTTACCGGGCCGCCTCCCCCGACCGCTCCGAACGGCACAACCTTGTGGCCCTGCCGTTGCAACCACGCCGCAACGGCTTCCACCACCTCCGCCTGCATGTCCGATCCCAATGCTATGTTCATATCTGTCGTTTGTTTACCGACAATCCGTCTTGCTGCGTATCCGTCAATGCCTTTGACCATGCGGCGAAAAGGTACGGACACGGCGTCGCCCGACTTTCGCCGGCACGCCATGGTTGGGTCCGATGCCATAGGCTCCCCACAACGGCATATCGTCTGCCTAAGGACGAAGCACCACCGACAAAGGCATGGCCGGATCGTAATTCCCCGCCAACATCGGACTTTGCGCACCGGCCGAATACCGGCGGACCCCTGCCTTTACAAAATTATAAATTTCCTGCAGAGAAACCAGCCGGTCCAAGTCCAGGTCGGCTTCCCCGGACAAGCCGCGAACAAGGAAGTGGCTAAAAACCCCTGCCCGCAAACTGCTGTCTTCCAAGGAGATCTCACTCTCACGGGATGACAGCAGCATGGCCCAACCGGCTCCGCTGGACATCAGGGCCTCATAATATCTCGACACATCGGCCGCCATCGTCCCGCGGGCCACCCAATCCCGACCGGCAGGTGTCGACATCATCGACCCCGCATGACAGGCGTCGCTGATCAGCACCTTGTTCCGTGCTTTCGACTTCCCCAGGATATTCCTGAGCTCGGTGTGAGGAAGCAAGTGCGATACCCCGTCGAAGTCACTGGGCACGAAAGCCCCTTCCAAACCGTGTCCGGAGTAATACACCAGCAAAACATCATGCGGACCCGCTGCCGCCGACACCCCCGCCAAGGCGATGCGGATATGCTCCAGGGTAGCATGCTCGTCCACCAACAACCGGACCTGGTCCTCCGACACGGCACCTCCCGCCGGACTTCTCAGAAAGGCATAGAAGCGGTAGGCATCGTCATCGGCATACCGCAGGGCCGGCATGTGAGGGTAATGGGAGATGCCGATGACTACGGCCCAGACCCGCATGCCGGGCTGCCTGTCGGTCGCGGACATCGCTTCCTGTCGTGTCTGGTCTGATACGGCCGCCGGCACCGGCTCCGTATCCGGAACGACCCAAGGCGTCGACTCCGACGGAACTACGCCGGTCTGTCCTTGCTTCGGACGTCCCTTTTCCCAAAGTCCCTGTATGCGGGTACCATCCCGGCGGACGAAGATGCCCGCCCCGTGGAAACAGCCGTTTTCAAACGACCCTTCGTACCGGTCGCGGGATAGGTAGGTGTAGACACCCTGCCCATGAGGCCGGTTCCGTTGCCAGTCGCCCTCGTACCGGTCCCCGTTGGCAAAATCCATACGGCCACGGCCGTGGACCTGGTCGCGATGAAAGGCGCCGGTGTAGACATGTCCCTCCCGAAAGATCATCCTGCCCGTCCCCTGCCGTAGAGACCTGTCCCAATCCCCCAGATACTTGTTGCCGCCGCGGGCATACAGGATTCCCTTTCCGTGTGGCTGACCGTCCTGAAAATCACCTATATAACGGTCGCCATTCGGGTGGACGAACGTTCCGTATCCGTCCCGGCAATCGCCCTGCACACAACCCGACACCGCGAAGCACGGTTCGGTGGAAGCTGTTGCCGTCGTACAGCATAAAAACAACGGCAACCACATGTAGGAAGGGAAACAGGTATGCATCCGCGTTAGGTTTGGTCGGAGACAGGAAGCAGCTTTCCGGCGCGTACCGGTAGGGTATGCCTGTCGATTGGTTTGTTCACAGCTAACGTCCGGCGTGGTCCTGATTATTTTGCCACGGGCGGGAAATTTCCGAGACCAGCCACCTCCCGCCCGCATCGGGCGCAAACAAAACCGTCCTGTCCGTGCCCCGGCGGGATTTGCCATAGCGGCCGGATGGCCGTCCGGTTTGCGCCCCCGCAGCCTGAGGGGTTTGCCATTACCGCTTTTCACATCGCAAGAAAAAGTATATTTTTGGGCATCGGAGAAATCCGGTCATTTCACATAAACATCCACAACGCATGAGAACAAGAATCCAACAAACGACGCAATTGGCCCTGGCGATATGCCTGTCGGCCGTTCTGTTCGGCGCCTGCATCCAGAAAGCCGCCTCTACCGGTTCGGATGGCAAGGAATCCAACACATTCGGAGAGAAAATAAGTGCCAAGGGTGCCGTATCCATCGGAGCGCTGCCGACACTGCTGGGCGACAGTGACTCCTTGGCTGTCAAATTGCAAGGGACGGTCGAGTCGGTATGCCAGGTCAAGGGCTGCTGGATGAACCTGGTCGACGCGAACAACCCCGGTCTGTTCGTCCAGTTCAAGGATTATGGTTTTTTCATGCCGAAGGACATCGCAGGCAGACAGGTGGTCATCGACGGATATGCCTACCGCCAGGTGACTCCGGTGGAAGAGCTGCGGCACTATGCGGAGGATGCCGGCAAGACCCAGGAGGAGATCGAGGCGATCACCACGCCCAAGGAGGAGGTGAAGTTCCTGGCCAGCGGCGTACTGCTGCTGCCTGAATCCAAATGACACCAAGGCCTTGTGGGAACATATGGCTCCGCCCGCTGCGCAGACAATTGCGCAGCGGGCTTTGTCTGCTAGGGGTGGCTGGCGTGTACTGGCTATGCCTGGGACAGCCGGCACCGGCCGACAGTTTCCTCCGGCTGCTCCGGACCCCCCTCCCGGACAGCGCCCGGGTGCACATGCTGAACGAATTGGCTTGGGAATACCGTTTCGACAAGGCGGACAGTGCCCGCCTGCTGCTGCAGTCCAGCCTCCGGCTGGCTGAATCCATCGGCTTTCTCGCAGGTATGGGCAATGCGCGCAACTTCCTGGGCGTCTTGGAAAGCGGCCAGGGAGACCACGGGAAGGCCATCGGTCATTTCGAGTCCGCATTGGAAATCCGACGGCGGTTGCAAGATACGGCCGGCGTCTCGAACATCCTCAACAACCTCGGCAACGAACTCCGGGAGCTGGGGCGGTATCCGGAAGCATATTCGCAATACGAGGAATGCCAACAGATACGATATGCCCTGGGCGACACCCTACGCGCCCTCCGGGTGACATACAACCTGGCCATACTCTGCGAGGAGATGGGAACCTACAAGGAAGCCCTGGGATTCATCTACCAGTTCCTGTCGGGTGCCACCCAACTCTCGGATTCCGCCGGGGTGGCCAACGCATGGAATATCATTGGCAACATCCTGATCGAACAGGATAATTTCCCGGAAGCGGAGGATGCCTACCGCAAAGCCCTGGATATGCACCGGTCCCTGGGCAACGAAAGGGAGGTCGCCACCGTCCTGCTCAACCTCGCCAACCTGTCGGATACCAAAGGTGAGCGCCTGCTGGACGATGCCGTCCAGCACGACAGTGTCCGCCAGTATTTCGATACGGCCGTCCATTACCTGTCGGAGGTCATGGAAATCCGTGAAAGAGACAGGGATCTACCCGGCCTGGCCGAGGCCTACAACAACAGGGGGCTGGTACTCAAGAACCTCGGCAGCTACCAGGAAGCATCCGGACAAAACCGCCGGGCACAGCAGACATGGTCCGAGGCGGAGAAATGGCTGGACAAAGCCCTTGCCATCCGGCAGGCGGAGGGCGACCGGTTCGGCCTGATGGAACTCTTCAACGGTTTTGGAGACATCTACCGACGGCAAGGTCGGCTGGAGGAAGCCTTCGCAATGACCAACCGCTATTACAAGCTGGCGCTGGAACTGGGCAGCAAGAAATACCAGGTCAACGGACTGAAGGACCTAGCCCGTCTGCATGCGAAACGCGGCGATTACAAACAGGCTTACGCCTATTTCCGACAACATGCCGACCTCCGTTTCGATGTCTTCCAGGAGGACTTCTGGGAACAGCAGAAACGCATGCAGGCCATCTATATCGACAAGGACATCAAGCTGGCCAAGGAAAAGGCGGACATGGCCCTGCGCCAACGGGAGGCGGAACTGAAGGCGGCGACCGTCCTGCGCAACTCCTTCCTGGTCGGCGGCGCATTCCTGCTGGGCCTGGCCATCTTGCTGCTCAATCGGAACCGAATCATCCAGCGGGAAAGACAACGTTCCGAATCCCTGCTGCTCAACATCCTGCCAAAGGTGACAGCCCTCGAACTCAAGTCGAAAGGCAAAGCCCAGGCGCGCCGCTTCGATTCCGTTTCCGTCCTTTTCACGGATTTCAAATCCTTCACCCAAATGGCGGAACAGATGCCCGCCGAACAATTGGTCGCGGAACTCGACGGTTGTTTCCAAGGCTTCGATGATATCGCCGACCGACACGGCATTGAAAAAATTAAGACCATCGGAGATGCCTACCTCTGCGTGGCAGGACTGCCCACCCCTGCGGACGACCACGCCGTGCGCTTGGTTCGCGCCGCCCTGGAAATGCAGGACTTCCTGGACAGGTACCGAAAGGAACAGCTCGCCCGCGGGGCTCTTCCCTTCTACTGCCGTATCGGCATCCACAGCGGTCCCGTGGTGGCAGGCGTCGTCGGTAAACGCAAATTCGCCTACGATGTCTGGGGGGACACCGTCAATATGGCGGCCCGGATGGAACAAAGCGGGGAAATCAACGAAATCAACGTCTCCCTGGCCACCTACCTGCTCATACAACAACACTTCCGCTGTGAATCGAGGGGAAAAGTAGACGCCAAAAACAAGGGGTTGACGGACATGTTCTTCGTAAAAGGGCCCATCATCGACGCGTGAACCCGTCTTTTTTCCTATCGGCCGCCGGAATCCGCCGGTCCGATTTTCTTTTTTTCAAACCCAGGCAGCGAATGCGTCCCGTCGTACGTATTTCTTATGGTTTAAAGAAATAGGCGTTATTTTTCTGAAGGCAGTCCCCCTACACTCACTAATTGTAAGCAATGTACGCGGGGGACTGCCTTCATTTTTTTACCTTTCCTTTCCACTTGTTCCCTGGTACAACCTATATTTCGCAGGATTGTTCCATATTTGCAACCGTCGGCCGTCTTCGGACGTCCTGCCTGGCAGTCGTCCGGAGACTTGTCTTCGAGTCATCCGCCTGCGCAGAAAACAAGCTGCCGAACCATGTCCGTCCTGCCGTGGAAACCCATCGGTTTTGCCCCGGCGAGATTCAACATCAGTCAGCCATTGACCGTCACATTCCTAGGTACCGGAACATCCCAAGGCATCCCCGTCATAGGATGCGATTGCCCCGTATGCCGGTCCGGTGATGACCGGGACCAACGCCTGCGCTCATCCCTGCTGATCGAGGAGGAAGGTAAGTCGGTCGTGATAGATGCCGGCCCAGATTTCCGACAGCAAATGCTGCGGGCCCGGGTGGAGCACCTGGATGCCATCCTGCTGACCCATGAGCACAACGACCATGTCATCGGACTGGATGAAGTACGCCCCTTCAACTTCCGGCAAGGTCGCCACCTGCCCGTTTACGGAACTTCAAGGGTACTTCGGGAGGTAATGGCGAGATTCTCCTACATATTCGAGCAAAAGCCTTATCCCGGCGCCCCGAAAATAGAGCTGGTTCCGATAGAGCGGGGGCGTCCGTTCCTCGCGGCAGGACTGCGGTTCATCCCCTTCGAAGTGCTGCACGGACAATGGCCGGTCATGGGCTTCCGACGGCGGAAGTTCACCTACATCACCGATATGAAAACCATAGACCAGGATGGACTGAACGCCATACAGGGTACGGAGGTGCTGGTGTTGAATGCCTTGCAACAAACCCCGCACCCTTCCCACCTGCATCTGCAGGAGGCCTTGGAACTCATCGACAACATCCGGCCCCGAGCGGCGTATCTCACCCATATCAGCCATGGAATGGGCTTGCATACGATGGTGACGGCACAACTGCCACCCACGGTTCACCTTGCCTATGACGGGCTCCGGGTACACCTTTGAAAAGAAGGAAATCCCAGGCCATCCATCATTGTCATCTAAATCATTGGAAATATGAAACTACTGGAAGGAAAAACCGCCCTTGTCACCGGAGGTTCCCGTGGAATCGGAGCGGCGGTGGTGGAAAAATTCGCAGCGGCAGGAGCGAACGTCGCATTCACGTATCTTTCCTCGGCCGACAAGGCGAACGCACTGGCGGAGCACTGCACAGGCCGATACGGTGTTCGGGTGAAGGCCTATGCCTCCGATGCGGCTGATTTCAGCCAGGCGGAACAACTCACCCAAGCCGTGGTCAGCGAATTCGGCACAATCGACATACTCGTCAACAATGCCGGCATCACCCGCGACAACCTCATGCTACGGATGACAGAGGAACAATGGGACCAGGTCATACACACTAATCTCAAATCCATCTTCAACCTCACCAAACATGTCCTCCGAACCATGCTCAAAGCCCGCTCGGGATCTATCATCAACATGAGCTCCATTGTCGGCCTGACAGGAAATGCCGGACAGGCTAACTACGCGGCTTCCAAAGCCGGTATCATCGGCTTCAGCAAATCCGTGGCGCAGGAGGTCGGATCCCGTAACATCCGCTGCAATGTCATCGCACCAGGATTCATCGAAACGGAAATGACAGGGACACTGGATACGGCAACCCGTGACAACTACCTGGCGAACATCCCGTTCAAACGCTTCGGAACCGGTGGGGAAATCGCGGACGTCTGCGTTTTTCTGGCGAGCGACATGGCCTCGTACATCTCCGGACAAACCATCAGCGTCTGCGGAGCGCTCAATTGCTGAGGAGCCGGCCCGCAGCTTTGGACAAGCCGGAGACACCCGTCGTCGGACGGCCAATACATACGCAGGGGCTGCGCGGGCATCATTCCATTCATGGAAGAAGCCCGACGCCCTCCTTTCCCTTTTCCGCTTGCACAGGCGGGCTGCCGGCGGAACGGACAGCCGGGCACGGCAGGAACCTCGAGACAACCCCGAGACAGCGGCTGGCGTCTCTGCGGAGTCCTGCGGATGGATGTCCGCAGGAGCAAACGCCATAACCCCACCAGCATGAAACGAAGGGGGCGGACTCCTTCCGAACAGCGGATGCCAGGTGAGGAAATGACGAGGAGGCCGTCCGGCTCCGGGGGCAGGTTCAGTCCCGATCGGAGAAAAAAGCATCCAGCCCGTCCTTGATGCGGCGGAGCTTGGATTCGTTGGCAATAAAATACGTTCCTCCTGCCGCGTGTTCCAGCTGCACAAGATCCTGCCCGAGGAGAATTTCCAATTGTTCGGCGATATAAGGCTCCGACAAATCCAGATAGGACGCGATTTCTTCGGAGGACATCTTTCCGTTGGTCATCAGTTTATTGATGATATCGTACCTGAAACGGTGCTTGTAGGCCCGCAAGGTGTGGGTAGCCGATTCCACCTGACTGAAATTCAACCATGTCGCTTTTTTAGTTTCCATCTGATACGTACTGGTTTAGGAATGAAAAAATGAAAATACGGCTGTGTTGTTTTTCATAGTTTCCATTCTTCATAATACAGCCTTTGTCAAAGACTGCATATGAACTAGCTGACATGGGAACCTTAAGCCATTTTCATGATTCTCCATGCTTGGTTGCATAATATCCATCCTTCAGGGGTAAGCCACCGTCCTTTTCTGGGTCAGGGCGGGGAGCCATCCGGTAAAACCGGATACCACCTGAACAAGCATCTTGCTCCGCCGACCAGAAAAAGCGGATTTTTACGAGGGGTTACTTCCTTCCGGATCGGGTCATCTCCGTGACCTTGCAAATACAATCGGACAAGACCGTAAGCATACGGCAAATCGCATTTCGTAGCGTAGGCAACCGCCGGCTGCCGGCTGATTTTACCGGTGGGCCAACTCTGCCCGTCAACCAGGTAGCCAAGGTGAAACGTCCGTTCGGACTTGCCTGTGACCTATGTGGTTCCAAGATATGAAACAGCGAAACATGAAAAAACAAGTTTGCTGACAATCAATGGATTTTGCAATTTGAAAAAGGAGAGCCTGAAACCGAAGGAATCAGGACACAATGTCGCAGTTTTTTCAACAACGGCAAATCTTTCCCTTCGTTTTGCTTACTTTTTTCTGTTTTTTTCAACGGTTAGACTCGAGATGGTCCGACCGAAGAAGATGGCGTTCGCCAGGATCTTGTTGGTACCGTACCAGAAAGCCCTGAAATTGGTGTTGTCGGTGAGGCAGATTACCTTTCCAGCCCCCAGCCCGCCGATGATGGCAGCCGGACTTCCCGCTGCCAGTTTACGCAAGGAAGCATGGCGATAGCCCGCCAGCAAGGGCGACGCGGTATAGCGGATCGGTGCGGAATAAGGATTCTCCGGGGTGTCCATGAACAGGTCGTGGGTGCGGAAGAGGGGCAGGCTGGATTTATCGAAACCGTACAGCAGGGGGTGGGTCAGGTCCGTTTCCGCTTCGAAAATGGCACCTGACAATTCCCGCGCGTCCCGATCTTCCCTAGCGGACGCATAGGTTCCGACAGACGACAAGACAGGTTTTTCGGCGGATCGGAATACAACAGGTGCCAACTGCCTGCCTTCCAGCCATTGGATGGCATTTTCATAGGCGACCAGAACGCCGCCGGCAGCCAACCAATTACGGACGGCATCTGCCGGCAGGTCACGATACGACCCCGGCGGCATCAGCAGCACGTTGAAACGTGCCAGGACGGAGGGACTGAGCCTGTCGGTCTCGATTTTGGTGACCGGCAAACGGTAGCGGGTATCGAGCAGGTGCCAGATTTCCCCGGCATCGTAAGGGGATACGTCCTGCCCCACGAGGAGCGCCACCTTAGGTGCCTCAAGGACTTCCATGTAATTCGAGCCGATGTCGATACCTTGAGCGGTCAGGCCGGTGGACAGGCCGTGGATGGTGAGGTGACCGAGGTCTGCCGCCTCCAGCAACAGGGCCCGGCGTTCGGCCGGACCGACAGCCTGTCCCTGTGTCGGGATGACGATGGTTCCGATGGGAAAATCCAACGGGCCTGCGCCGGTGGTTTCCCCGCGGAATCCACGGGTGGCAACCTGGGTGCGCAATCCATGCCGCTGGAGATGTTGAAGGGCTGCCGGTGCGTAGTATTCGTCCCATTCGAAGGCGAAGGCATAATCGTCTTCCCCGGCCAGCAGTTTGCCCGGCGCCAAGGTGAAGTCGGACACCGGATCGCCAAGCAGGTCCGGCTGGAACTGCCGGGCCGTGAGTGCGGCATAGTCAAGGTCGAACGCCAACGGCAAGGTCCATGCGCTTATGTCATAGAAGATACTGTCTGTGAAGGTGGTGTCACGTTGGAACATTCCCAGCAGCAATTTGTATTGCGCCTGTTCCAGCGGGATGACGACCGCATGGTCGGGCTGATAGGTCACCTGGCCCACGGTGGTCTCCCGGGCGAGTCCGTAACAGCGCACTTCGTGCCGGGAAATCATTTCGACGAATTTCAGCAGGCGGCTCCGGTCTTTCCGGGTTCCGACGATGAAAGCTTTGCGGGTGTCTTGGGCTGCCTCGGCTTTCGCCTGCCGATAGAAATCCCGCTGATAATCCAGTAATTCCTTCCGCAAGGCGAGCGCTGCGGCGTGGGTGGACAAGGCGGTTGTCACCTGGTTGCGGATGGTGAACGGAAAGGTCAGCACCCCATGGCGGGATTGCTGCCGATGGCCCCGGCTGCTGGCCTGCTCGAACAGGATTCCGATGCAACCCTGTGCATCTGGATAAGTGGAACCCTTCCCGTAATAGAAATCATCGTAGCTCTCCTGCGTGTAGTACATCGACCGGATACCGTTAAGGGCGCGGGCGTGGTATTCTCCGATCCGGAAGGTCAGGTCCTGGTTGGCGGCCGGGGTGACGGGGTTGACCCTGCTCTGTATCCCCGGCATGAAGAAGAACGTGGAATGAGTACCCATTTCATGGTGGTCCGTCAGGATGTTGGGCCGCCAGGACTGGAACAGCCGGACCCTACCCTGCGACTCGGGATGCTGGGCCGGCAACCAGTCCCGGTTCAAGTCGAACCAATAGTGGTTTGTCCGGCCCCTCGGCCAGCCCTCACTGAACTCCCGATCCGCCGGATCATCCGTCAGGGTCATGTTCCGGTGCATGTTCACCCAGGTGGAAAAACGCTGCATGCCATCGGGGTTGAACACCGGATCGAACAAAATGACCGTCCGATCCAGCAAATCGACCACCGCCGCATCCCTTGCCGCCGCCAGGTAATATGCCACCAGCACAGCCGCATGGGCCCCGCTGGGCTCGTTCCCATGAATCGTAAATCCTTGGTACAGCACCAACGGCATGTCCGAAGTGTTCAGTCCCGCGGATTGCTCCGGATCGCACAAGCGTTTGTGCATGGCTTGTATCTCCGGTAGGCGGGCATGCTGCCCTGGGGAAGTGATGATGAGATGAATCAACGGCCGGTCCTCGTACGTGCGTCCGTGTTCCTGTATCGTGATCCGGTCGGATGCGGAAGCCAACGCCCTGTAGTAGGCAATGACCTGGTCGTGACTGAGATGCCATTCACCGATTTCAAATCCGAAAAATGCAGACGGGGTTGGAACAACCGGGTTGTATTCGGCGGCAGGAAGATAGTAGGAAAGGGCTTGCCCTTGCGCGGAAAGCGGAATGCTGGCGACCAGGGTGAACAAGGACAACAAGGGCAGCAGACGGAATGTGTTCGGCATGATGTGGGTGTTTTTGCGTGCGCAAAAATAATCTTTTCACGGGACGGGCACCCTACCGTCCCGCACTAAAACCTACGAAACAGTTGCCTGCGCTCGAAACGGAGCACAACCGTGCCTCCTTCCTCTCCCCGGGAACGTTTGTCCAGCCAGCCGGTCAAGGGCAACAGCTGGCGCTGCAGGTACAAGGCCAGGGCAGAGGATGGCAAGTCGGAACCGCCCACCGGCGGGCGCAGCCAAGCCCGCGGGAAACCCAACAGATACAAGATCGGACTTAGAAGCCAACGCCCCCAATGCCAGGGATTGCTCCGACCGGCGAACACCCGGGCGCTCACCGCCACCCGCAACCGCTCCATGGAACGCAGCTGGAAATCGTATGAACGAAAATGGTCCTCGTACCATTGCAACGTGCGGGCTGCCGGACCTTCCGCCTCCCCGCCGCATGCCACCGACCCTACCGGCACAGCCACCAAGACCCATTGCCGGCTGACCCGGCACCATTCCGACATGGCTTCTTCCGATGGTTCGGCTACACTCCGATGATCCGTCGGCTCCACCGAGAGCACCACGTCGAACGCCTGGTCCGGAAACGGCAGGTCCGGTATCTGCGCAGACACCAGATCCACCGGAAGACCGGCCAAACGGTCCGATATCCGTGCCAAGGACGCTTCCCCTCCCGCGACCACCCCGAACAGTTCCTTCGCCTGAAAGGCACCTGCCAAGGCCAGCAGATCCCCGTCCGTACAGCAGACATCCAGCAGCGATTTTCCACTCACCAACCGAAACAACCCCAGGGTCCGCAATAATTTCCGACGCCGATACACCTCGAACGGTGTCGGAAGCCGTCGGGACAACCCCGCAAGGTCCGCCGTTTCCCGCCCTGTCGCCCCTTCCGCTCCCGGCGACACCGGCACGGACGGGACCCCGGCCCGAATCCTCCCCGGCAGGAAAGACTGAATTACTGGTAGCCTTTTCATTAGAAATGTTTCTATCAACCGCTGCGCAGCATTTTTCGGCGGCAAGCGGTCGGATTCTCTCCCGTCTGCCGTCGGAACCGGCGGTTGAAATAGGACAAACTCCCGAATCCGCTCCGGTAACAGGCTTCCGTTACCGAACTTCCCTGCTGCAAGAGGTGCCTGGCTTGTTGGATGCGGTAACTGTTCAGGTATTCCGTGAAGGTCTGCCCCGTCATCTTACGAAAGAAACGGCAAAATGCCGGCTTCGTCAGATGAACCAGGGAAGAGACGGTCCCGATGTCCACCACCCCCTGGTAATGGGTATGCACGAAATGCCGAACCTCCATGATCCGCTGCTCCTCCCGGAACAGGGAATCACTGGCTATCGGCTGCTCAGCCAAGGCCGTCACCTCCTCACTTTGCGCCAATTCCTGCAAGATTTCCAATAGCAGAACCAATTGTCGGAACGGCGGTTCCTCCGCCAGGGACACCAATTTGGCTCCGACCGATTCCTTCGTCCGGCCATGGAAGATGGCCGCACCCTCGGTCCGCCCGAAAAACCGGCGGACAGCCGACAGCTCCGGCGCATCGAGAAAGGCCGCTCCCAGGAAATCCGCCCGCAGCTGAACCACCACTTTCCGGTAAGAACCCTCGATGCCGTAATCAAAGTTCAAATGCGGGATGTACGGTCCGATGAAGGCCAGGTCGCTTCCATGGAATGGAGCGGTGTGCCCGCCGATCCGCCGGACTCCGTCCGCCCCCTCCAGGTACACCAGCTCATACTCCGGGTGGTAATGCCAATAAAACCGGTCCCGTAGCTGCGGTGTCAACAATCGGAAGGAGCGGTGTCCGTCCGGAACAATCTTCTCGACTTCCAATTTCATGTGTTAAAAATAACCATATTTTGACAAAAACACCCCAATTGTTCCTTATTGTGTCAATAGAGTTCAAAAACGAGATAAAAGATGTGTAGCGAAGACAGGGACCCTACCCTACTTTTGTTTTTCCACTTAAAAACATGTCCATATGAAACAGGATCTCCCCGTCACCATGGCAACCATGGCGCCCGGCATGGTGCCGGACAATGCCCATGAGGACATTCCCGGCAACCCTTCCACCGCAAAATCCAGTGCCCGGCGACTCAACGACCGGTCCGACGGCATACCGCTGCGGGTTCTCCGGGAGGACGACTGGCAATTCTGGATTCACAACGGCTACATCGTCATCCCGCAGGCCGTGCCGCGGGAACAAGCGCTCCGGTTGGCCGATTTCCTTTGGGAATTCGAGGAGAAAGACCCCATCGACCCGGAAACATGGTATGCGCCTCCCCGGGCGGAGATGCAGATGAAGGAACTCACGAACAGCGGGATGGTGGAGGTATACAACCACCAGTATCTTTGGGACAACCGGCAATACCCCCGTGTATACGATGCGTTCGTGGACATTTGGGGAACGGAACGGCTATGGGTGACCATCGACCGTGCCAACCTCAATTTTCCGGCCCGGCCCGGCTTCGCCTTCGACGGTTTCATCCACTGGGATTACGACCCGGAAACCAGACCGGTCAATGTACAAGGTGTACTGGCCCTGGCGGACCAGACGGATGAGGAAATGGGAGGCTTCCAGTGCATCCCCGAACTGTACCGTACGTACGACACGTGGAAACTGTCACAACCGGCCGACCGCAACCGATTCCAGCCGGACACGACCGGATTCGACACGGTCAAGGTCCGGATGCAGGCAGGCGACCTCCTGATTTTCAACAGTCTGCTTCCGCACGGCATCCGTCCGAATCGGTCGGCCAACAAGGTACGCATCGCACAATATATCTCCATGATGCCGGCCCAGCCGGAAAACACGGCCTTGCGCGATTGGCGTATCGAATCTTGGCGGCACCGCCTCGCACCGCAGGGCTACGCCTTCCCAGGCGATCCTCGCAATTGGGAACAGACCCGATACGAAACGGCCCGCCTTTCCCCCCTCGGCGAAAAGCTGCTGGGCCTGCGGCCATGGGAGGACGGGGACTGACGAACCGCCTTTCGGTACGTATCACCATTGTTATGTCATTTTCCCGGCGACGGGACCGGGGGCGTCCGACAAAAAGATGCCGCCCGACCGTTCCGGGAAGGCACAATCCACTCAACTGATGGAACATCATCCCGCGCAAACCCGACTGCATAACGGCTTGCAAATGCCTCTCCTCGGACTGGGCATGTGGGACATGTACGGTGAGGAAGCAGTCCAGGCGGTTTTCCAGGCCTTGGAAACCGGCTACCGACTCCTCGACACGGCAGCCATGTACCACAACGAGACGGCGGCGGGGGAAGGCTTGCGACGCAGCGGTATTCCGCGCGAGGAAGTGTTCATCACGTCCAAGGTCGACAACGGTGACCAAGGTTACGAACGGACCTTACGCGGATTCGATGCCAGCCTGAAGGCGCTACGCACCGACTACCTGGACCTCTACCTGATACATTGGCCCCTTCGCAACACCAGGGCCGAGACCTGGAAGGCACTGGAACACATCTACGCGGAAGGACGGGTCCGGGCCATCGGAGTCGCGAACTATCTGGTGCCGTTCCTGGAGGAGCTGTTGCCACAGGCAGCGGTGGTCCCGATGCTGAACCAGGTGGAATTCAGCCCCTGGCTATACCTCGAGGACCTACTGGATTATTGCCGCTCGCGGCACATCGTCCTGCAGGCTTACACCCCGCTCGTCCGCGGCAAACGTTTCCAGGACCCACGCCTCCAGGCCTTGTCGGCCGCCTACGGCAAGACCCCGGCCCAGGTCATTCTCCGCTGGTTGCTGCAGCACGGGGTATCCGCCATCCCCAAATCCGCCAACAAGGAACGGATCCGCGAGAATTACTCGGTATTCGACTTCGCACTCTCCCCAGCCGACATGGCCAAAATGGACGGCTTCCACGAAGGCCTGCGGGTAGTGGACGACCCGACGCCCATGCTGTGACAGCACCGCCGCCCCAAACAGGATTTCTCCGGGGATGTCAAATATGCTACCTTTGACGCATACATCCACCAAACCCCGGCGAATGGCCGACATCATGTACCAACGTCTGCTCAAACCGCTGTTGTTCCTGCTTCCTCCGGAAACAGCACACCGGCTCACACTGGGCCTATTGCATCTCTCGCTTGCCATACCGGGCATTCCCGTCTTGTTCAGGCGGATGTTTCTGGTGGAGCACCCCTCGCTGCGCCGGGAACTATGGGGGCTTACCTTCCGCAATCCGGTCGGGCTTGCCGCAGGCTTCGACAAGGATGGCCGGCATTACCGTGACATGGCCGCCCTCGGCTTCGGTTTTGTGGAAATCGGCACCGTCACCCCTTCGGGACAACCCGGGAACCCGCGTCCCCGCCTGTTCCGGCTTCCGGCGGACCAGGCCCTCATCAACCGTATGGGTTTCAACAACGACGGCGTCGGTGCGCTGGTACGTCGGCTCCGCTCGACGCCCCGGCCCGAAGGCCTGGTCATCGGCGGCAACATCGGCAAGAACAAGACGACCCCGAATGCGGACGCCTTGTCGGATTACCTCACCTGTTTCGAGGCCTTGTACCCTTACGTGGATTATTTCGTGGTCAATGTAAGCTCCCCCAACACACCGGGCCTGCGGGAGCTCCAGGAAAAAGCACCGTTGACAGCCCTGCTGCAAGGCCTGCAATCAGCCAACCGGCGGACCCCCCGACCGAAACCTGTCCTGCTGAAGATCGCACCCGACCTCACGGAAGCGCAACTGGATGACATCCTGGAAATTGTCCGGGATAACGGCCTGGCCGGCCTCATCGCGACCAATACGACCATTTCTCGGGAAAATCTGGCAAGCCCGGCCGGCCTGGCGCTGGAAACCGGCGGCCTGAGCGGCAAACCCCTGCGGGACCGGTCCACCGAAGTCGTCCGATACCTTCATCGACGTTCGGGCGGCAAACTGCCGATTGTTGCCGTCGGCGGTATAAATTCCGCCCGGGATGCCATGGAGAAACTCTCCGCCGGTGCCAGCCTGGTGCAAGTGTATTCCGGATTGGTGTACGAAGGACCCGGTCTGGTAAGCAGCATCAACAAAGGATTGGCAGACCTTGTCTCCGCATGAGCTGCATATGACGACACATGCGTTCGCTGCCTGTATCAGAACCAACTGAGCATACACTGGCCAAGCCATCCTAGCTGACCACATGCATCTCATAAAAGCCGCGGCAGACTGTCACTCGCCGAGCAGGACTGTGTCATACGGCGTATCCAACTCGATAATGCCGTTCTGAACCCTCGTCCGGAGTCCGGAATAATAATCCGTGAGCAAGGCCCCATCCGGGAAGGTACCGGCCGCCGGCATGGTCTTGCTGCCGGCAGGTAGACCGAGGCCGACCAGGACGACATCCTCGAGGCCCTCCTGCCGGAACTCCCGGCGAAAAAGATAAGGCTGTTCGGACAAGCGGGTATGGCGGCCTGCTCCGACGGCGGGATGCGCCCGGCGGAAACGGCCCAGTTTCCGCCAATGCGACAGCACATCCCGAACCGCATGGCCGTTCCGGCTGGCCCCGGCCGCCAATTCCTCCCAATTCATGAAGGAACGCAGCGTCGCATCCCCCATGGTACCGGGAATGTCGAGCGGACGACTGGTCTCATCCCCGTAGTAAATCTGCACGCCACCGGGGCATAGCAGCAGTTTGGTGCCCGCCTCCAGGGGGCGCTGGCGTAATTTGTCAAACGGACCGCCGTCGTCGTGGGAACTCAGGTAGTTGAGGATTGTACGGCCTTTGAGCGGACCGGCCAGCAGGGAGTCGTATTTCACGAAAATGGACTCGTAGTCACCCTGGGCATCGTACTTGAATTCGAAGTTGATGAGGCTGTTGATACCCTGTCCGAAGAAATCGACCGTCCGGTCGCCGAAGGAATACGCCCGGCCGCCGGAGATACCATATCCGTAGACTTCCCCGACCATGTAGAAAGGCAGGGTATCCAACACCGCTTCCGGATGCGCATCCTTCCATTCCCGGAAAGCGAGGTCGGCTTCCGTACGAAGTTCCGACCAGACGGTCTCCTCGGTATGTTTGGCAGTATCCAGCCGGAAGCCGTCCACGCCAAGTTCCCGAATGAAATCGGTGAGCCATTTGATGATGTGATGGCGGGGCGTACGGGGGTAACCTGTCCGGGCGAAGAAGGCATCGAGTTCAGCTGTCTCAGCTTCATATCGGCCTTCCTGCTTCCACTTATCGAGCAGGAAAGGCGGCAGTTCGGCAGGGACCTGGCTTTCCGTCCGGATGTCCGGCAGGTTGTCGACGAGGGTGCAATTCACCGTGTTGGCATAGGAATCGAAACCACATTTGGGGCTGGTGCGTACCCACTCCGCCGGCCACACCGGGTCCGATGTCGTCACGGGGCCGGTATGGTTGATGACGACATCCAGGATGATCCGGATACCTTTCCGGTGGGCGGCGTCCACGAGCGCTTTCAAGTCCTCTGCCGTTCCGAAATTGGGATCGAGGGCGGTCCAATCCTTGGCCCAGTATCCATGGAATCCGTAGGTCAGCCCGGTACCTTCGTCAGTAGGGCCATGGATTTGTTCGACCACGGGTGTGAACCAGATGGCATTCACCCCGAGGCTGTCGAAATATCCTTCGGTCAGCTTTTGGAGAATTCCTTTTAAATCGCCCCCCTGGAAGCCGCGCAACGGTGCGGTTTCCAGCGTTCTGCCCAAGGTGATGTCATTGTGAGGGTCACCGTTGAAGAAACGGTCGGTGAGCAGGAAATACACATTGGCATTTTCCCAGACGAAGGGTGCTTGCCGCACGGGAGCGGATTCCTGTTCGGCAACAGGTTGGCAGGAGAGGAATGCAAGCAGGAGGACCAACGGGAACGGACGGAAGACGGAATATTTCATGACACCAGGATGATTGCTGAAAGATGCAAATGAGTCGGATGACAAAGGTACGGGATGACGGGCAAAAAGTGAAGACCACCGTCCAGGCGGCGGGGCAGTGGCCGATGCCGGGACGGCGGAAGGGAAGGCCGGCATGCAAGCGCCCGGAGTGGCGGCTCCTTCAGGAAGGTGTAAACCAAACAGTCGGGTCACGAATGCTTAGTAGACCAGCTTTCCCCGCGAGCAAGGAATCACCTCCCGCTCTTCCACACCCATGTCCAGCGCCGCGTGCCCCTCTCCGCGAAGCGGGGCGCAAAATTTCCGTAATAAAAAAGCGCAGCACCTTCCAACATCCTCCCAATCAGAAATTTCAAAAAATCCCTGTAATTGGCCAAATTCCCTAAAATTCGCAGACCAGCACTCCCCGTGAAGCGGGGAAAAAACAAATCCACTTTCAACGAATCCGCCATTCCGTCACCACTTCGGCCACGACATGGCGCATCCACTCATATCAAAGCCGAACGGACAATTTGGCTTGCGCCCCTTCAGGGTGTCAGCACCAATTTTCCATGGATCCGATGGCGTTGGTCGGACAGTTGGTAGAAGTAGATGCCAGGTGGCAGTTCGGCGGTGTCAACCTGGCCGCTGCCGTCGAGGATGGTCGCACGAACCAATTTTCCGTGGCTGTCGGACAGCAGAAAACGGTAAGGTCCGGGCAGGGCGGCGGTGACATGCAAGGGTGTTCCGACGGCCACAGGGTTCGGATGGATGGTCCACCAGCCCGGCATGGCATCCAGGGCGACCTTCCGTGTTTCGGAACGGGTGGTATGGCCTTGGGCATCCAGGTAGTGCAGCCGGTAGGTGTTCCAACCCTTCCGGGGCGTCCGGTCGAGGTAGCGGTACTGGAAAGGCGCTTGCGACCGGCCCGCCGTCTCATGGAGCGGTTGGAAAGGACTGTCTCCCACGCTCCTTTCCAGTCGGAACCGGGGGACGTCCCCGGGGGCGGACCATTGCAGCTGCACACTGCGGTCGGACAGGAGGGAAGCCGTAAAATGACCGGTTTCCGCGGTGGCCGTGGCATTTTCCTCCAAAACGACAAGTTGCCCGAACAGCTCCAGGTCATTGTCCGCACCGAAGACCACGGTTCCGTCCGCATCGGAAGACCACCCGGCGGCACTGGCCAGGGCGGTTCCCCAGGTATCCCCGTCATCGAACGCATCCCGGGCATACAGACGGAGACCGGCAGGATCGGGAGGAATCTGTACGGCTGCATAACCGGAAAAGCGGAGGCTGGCCGGGGGGTCGACCAGTTGGATGGGGCCGTAATTGTCCATGACCCAATATACCGAACCATGGGCGGCGGGGGCGGGGACTTGATCCGGGGATAGGTGGATGCGGCTGACCACAACCTCTCCCTGCGGCAGGATCTGCCCGTCAGAGAATTCCATGGTCAGACCGGCGGATCCGAAGGTATGGATGCCGGGGGTATCGATGGTTTTTCGGTCGCTGCGCCCGCCGCCCAGCGGAGCGGTGGAAGTGGAACGGGCGGCGCTCCCCATCAAGGCCAGGTGCCGGCTCCCGACCCGGTCGAGCGCCGGCCCTTGCAGTTCGTTGAACTGGTAGTAGCTGACCAAGGCGGGATGGGCGGCGGGGACTTTGGTGAGATGCAGGTGCTCGCGGATCTCCTCCTGGGAGAGGGCCTCGTTCCACACCGTGATTTCGTCGACCTGGCCGCGGAAGCGGCGTTGGTTGCTGGTGGGATCCCACCCTACGTAAAGTGGTGCGGCGAACGGTTCGACGGGATGGGTGGCGACGTTCGTACTGCCGACACCATTGAGATAAATCGTGGCGGCGGTCGGCGTGACCACCAAGGCCACATGGGTCCAACGGTCAGGAGGAAGGAACAGCCCGGAATCCCACCACCAATGTTCGTCGTTCCAATGGTACCGGAGACCGAGGTCGTCACCCAAGCCGATGCCGAGGGTACTCCCTCCCCCCCTCACGAACAGGAAAGGGGCCCAGGCGGATTGGGAGGCTTCGCCCTTGACCCAACAGGAAAGCGTCACCGTGTGGCTGTTCAGGTTCAGGTTGCCGGTTGCCACCCCGTGGGAGGAGCCGTCCAGCTGCAAAGCCTGTCCCGGAATGGTATCGGCCGAACAGCCGTCCGCCACGGAGATGGACAGGCTTTGGGAGAGCGAGTCGTTGAGGGTCATCACTGCGGTATAGTTGCCAGGTAGACCGAATACAACTTTTGGGTTTCGCACGGCCGGGTCGCTGAGATATGAGGGTGCGGGGTCGAAAGACCAGGACCAGGTCGCGCCGTCGTGGCGTACCGTGGAATAGTCGTCGAAGAAGAAAGTATCACGGGCACAGGCGGCGGACAGTTTGTCGGCGGCAGGCTGGATAATGACCGTCGCCGGGTTTTCCTCGAAAGGGGCTTCCCAGATCCCGCTTCCGTAGGTGGCGATACGGACTTTGCCGCCGGCATAGAAAGGGACGAGCCGGTTGATGGCGGCACGGACGGGCAACCCGTCGGAACATGGCGTCCAGTCCGCATCCGTGGCTTTCCGGTATAACATCCCCAGTTGGGTGGCCAGGTATATGCCGCCATCTGTACCGGCGATGTGGAGCAGCTGTTCCACATGGTGGCCATCGAGGGTGGCGGTGGTCCGGTTGGTCCAGGTATTCCCGCCGTCCGACGATTCGAACACTTTGTTCGGATTGTTGCCCCCTTTGTTCCAGGCCAGCCAGAGGTGGTCCGCATCGAGTGGGTCGAGTGTGAGAAAGGCACCGTTTACCGCTCCGGGTGGGGCAGGACGCAGGGTAAAGGACTGCCCGCCGTCCGCCGACCTGTACAAACGGGTCGTGCCGTCGTTCTGCAGACAATAGATGACATCCGGGTTGCTCCGGGAGATCTCTATACCGGTGACGATGTCAGACGGATCCGGTGGGAAATCGGTTCCGAAACTGGCCAGGACGGACCAGGACAACCCGCCGTCGGCGGAATACTGCAGGGTATTGCCGACCCCCAAGTAGAGGCAGTTGTAGCAGCGGGGATGTCGTTCGATTTCGGAGGAATTCTCATTGTTTCCGGCATAGCCTTCGTTCGGATAGGCAGAGAAGGCGAAGCCGGTGGTCGGGCCGTCGATGGCCAGGGGCAGGATTTTGGGGGCGATGTCGGAATGCATGACCTTGCGTCCGCCGGCGGGATGGACATATCCCGTCGTGGCCTCCGCACCGCCCAGGCGGATGAACTCACCGGCCGGATACTGTCCTTGGATGGTAGCGGAATTCCCGTTGTGATAACGCCCACCGGTCAGGACATCCTCGTTCCACCCGCCGCCGAAACCCCAGAAATCCGAACCGGCAACACCTTGGTTTCGGGCTTCGTGTTGGTCGAAATCCGGACTGTACAGATTCAATCCGCCGTCGGAACAGACCCACACATCATCCCCCTGTATCAGGATGTCCTGTATGTCGGGGTGCTGCCAACCAGGACCGCCTCCGTATCCGCCCCACCGCTGGAAAGTGGCGGCGCCGTCATCGGAACGGAACAGGTTCAGGAAGCCGACGAGCAACTGGTCGGGATCCTCGTCGGACACATCGATGGCGAGGTTGTAGAATCCCTGCTCGTATTGATATGCATCGTTGGGATAGCGCTGGGTATCGTTGAACCAAAATGTCGACAGGCAGGTATGCTCGCCCGCATAAGGACCTCCGGGACCACCGGCCGCATTCGCGTTGGGCAAGCTCCAGGTCTGGCCGCCGTCATCGCTCCGGTAAACACCGAGGTAGTTGTTATCGTTGAAACCGTCATTGTATTGACCGAGCAAGACTGCGTAGAGTCGGTCCGGGTCGGCCGCTGTGGTGGCGAGCCGGGCACCGCCGTCCTGGTTGTCCGTCGTGCTGTTCTGGGCCGGATCCAACCAACCCGCCTGCACAAGATTCCATGTGTCGCCCTGGTCGGTCGACCGCCAGAAGGTGCAATGCTTTGCGACAGAATCGTTTTTCAACAGAAACAAGGTTTGGTTGTCACCGTTCCGGAAGGCGATGTCCCAACAGTTTTCCGTAAAAATCTGTGTCCAGGACGTCCCGCCGTCCGTGGAACGGTACAATCCTAGGGCGGTGGCCAGCCAGATCTGGTCCGGATCCCCTGGGGTCGGCGCTATGCTTCGGCACTGCAGGTTGTTGACGGACAACTGGGCGGTCCAGGTATTCCCCCCGTCCATGGTTTTGTAAAGGGTATGCCGGTCGCCGAACCAGGCGATGTCCGCGTCGTCGGGATGGATCGCCACCGCCCCGATGCCGCCGATGGTGGGCAGGGCGTGACTGACGGGCTCCCAGGTCGCCGCCTGGTCGGTGCTGCGGAAGACAAGTCCGTTCTCCGTGCCTGCCAGCAGGAAACCCGGATCCGACAGACCCTGGGCGATGCAATAGATGTTGACCTGCCACGAAACCAGTTTTGCGTCGCCCTCCGCCCAGGTCTGGAAAGGGCCGAGGTTCTGCCAGGTGCTGCTACGGGGAGCCGCCGCCCTTCGTTGTGACCATGTCCGGATGAGCTGCCGTTCCGTTTCGGGTTCTTCGGGCGACCAATAACCCGCCGTGTCCAGTTGGCTGCCGATGGACCGCCGCCAGTGCTTGTAATAACGGGTGTAGTAGTTCTGCGCGTCTGGATAGGCAGTCCGCCATGCGACATATGCCGAATCGACAGCCGGTACCGGGGCCGTTCCCTGGTACATGGCTTGCGCCCACCAGGGAGCGGCCGCCACCGCCGCCGGTGGCGGCAAGGGACGCTCCGATTGTGCGCACAACACGGCCGGCCACCATATCATGATGAGGGATGGAAAGACCATGGTCTTCCGAGCTACTGAAGTTAGCGTCCGAATCATTTTCATCTGTTGTGTTGTCTTTCATCGCCTTGCCGGTCTCCGGCATAACCTGTTCCACATGCCTTCGTTCGGACAAGACCTTTCATACCGAACAAAAAGGAGGACGAGCAAAGCGCAGGGCTGATTCCCGGCGCCCAGACACAGCCAATGGCAATGGAACTCCGTTCACCGGTTTCCTCCCCGATCGGCACTGCCCCTATGGACCATGACGATGATCGGCGGTTGTGTACAGGGGCGCGTGGAGCGGCAGCTTCGACGCCGGTCCCCGATGCCCGGGCAAGCGGATGGCAACTACGAGTCTCGGTCGGAGGGTTCATCCGCCCTTCCAAACTGCATGGTTGCCCTGAAAACGGATGGTGTCATGCCGGTCAACTGTTTGAACCTTCGCTGAAACTGCGGTTGGTTGCCGAAACCGGATTTCATGGCTACCTCCTTGACGCTGTATTGTCTCGAACCCGGTTCGGACAGCAGCCGCTTCGCTTCCTCGACTCTCAGCTGCGCGATATAATCCACGAACTTCATGTTGGCACCACGCTGAATGGCCTGCGATATGTATTTTTCATTGGTTCCCAGCTCATACGCCAGGTGATTGATTTTCAAATCCACATCCAGGAACCGCTTCCTGTCCCTGATGTATGCGTCGACCTCTTCGAAAAGCTGGTGATTTACTGTCTGTTCCCCACCCAAAGGTATCGGCTCGGACATCGCTACGCGAGCCGAGGTCTGCCTATCGGTGATATCGCTTACCTCGACTTCTGCCGAATCGGGCGACGCTTTCGATTCCACCCGGCGCTTTCGACGCCGAACGTAAAGGAGAGCCGCAACCATCCCTGTGGCCAATATCGACACAACCTCCCACTCGAACAGGCGTCCCGCCCATGATGGCCATCCATTCCGATACCCTGCCCCCTGCTCTTTTTGCAAGGCTGTCTCGGCGATCAACACCAACTCGGCAATCTTCTGCTGACTCTCCTCCTTGTACTTTTCCTGGAGAAGCCGCCGGTATTCCTGCAGCGCTTCCCGCTGTCCGGCAGCATTATCTGTTCTGCCATACAATTCAATGATGCTCTCGTAAAGCCTGATCAGATTATTGTTCGCCTGAATTCCCCTGAATATGGATTCTGCCTCCCTGAAATACCTTTCCGCCTCCTGATAATCATCACCCGACAAGGTAAGCAGACGCCCCTGTATCATATACACCACCGCCGATACGTGCTGGTTGGTCTGCAGGCGCTCCAAAGCCAGCAAATCCGACATGAATGCCTCCGCTTCTTCCAACATGCCGACTTTCGACAAAATGTACAACCGATCCAGCATCATCTCGAATAATTTCCCATCGCTGCCGGCCACCTTGTAATGATGTTCCGCTTCCTCGAAATTTTTCAGACATGCTGCCATGTCACCTTGGTTGGATGACAATATCGCCAGGTTGTTCAGCCCAAGACCTATATGGTGATCATCCCCGAGCCGCCGGAAAAAAGCAATGGCACGGGTCAGGTACTCCCTGGCCGCCGAATGCTTTTCCAGCAGTATATTGACGGATCCCAGATTGATGCAGGATTGGTAATAACCAATTGAGTCTCCCGCTCTTCCAGCTATCCCCATGGATTGAAAATAGCATTTGTCGGCTTCCGAGAGCCTTCCCTGGTGCTCGTAAACAATGCCGAGATTATTCAGGATGGCTTCGTGAAGGGTCGGGATCTTCTCACTCAGCGGGGATTGGAGGGCTCTCTTGTAATAGTTGACGGCCAGCAGATACTTTCCGGCGTAATAATTGGCGACCCCCATGACAAAGTAGGCGTCTACGTACAGGGTGTCGTTCTTTTGCGATGATAGACCCCGCAACACCTCGCTCGCCAGACTGTCGCTCTCCATCGGCGACGCTGCCAGCAGGTTCTTCGCCGTCGTGAGCATACTCCTCAGCGAATCCATAGGTAACGGCTGGCCGGCATATCCTCTTAAGTTCGGCCATGCCAGAAGGAATAACAGCGGGATATGTGTTGCTAATTGTCTCCTACACATTGTTTCGAAAGTACCAGGCATTTTCACCGTTTCCCGGTGACCGGCGTGACAGATACCGTTCTCCCTCACCCCGGCTTGCTTAATTCGGACGAAACAAAAATACCAACAAAGTGGATGGCAGGTATACTTTTCCTGCTCCCAATCGCTTCCGTCATCGATGGATGCCGAGCGCTTCGCAGTTAGGACTGGGATGCGAATGTGGAACCATCTTTCGAATTGCTTGGATATATTGTTTTCATCTTGAAAATGTCAACCCCCTGCGATTGGCAAGTCGAATTGAAACGCACGTCCCAGCATAACATGGAGAAGCAGTCGAAACATCTGTATATCAATAAGATACGATGGACATGGTCGCCACACTGCCTTCCTCTACGAGCAGGGTGCAGCCCACGGCATACACGCCGGCAAGGACCTGCACCGTATGGCCGGCAGGAAAGGGATGACGACCTCGTTGCAGGTGTAGGACGTGAAGCCCGATTCCCAGTTCTTGCCGTCGCTCCATTGGAGGCCGTCCTCCTCCCAGTCCAGGTAACCAGTTTGTCGGCCACCGTTTCCACGACTTCCGTCACCGGTGGCAAGGCGCAGCCGCTGCCCCCGAAGCAGGTCGCGACACAAACGTACGTCCCGGCCGTCAGGTTGTCGTGAACCGGAATGGACTCGTATTTGTCGCCGGCATCGACGGAGTAGCCCCATTGCCCCCCGTCGGGCCGTTCAGGACGGTCATGGTGATCGTCCCGTCGAATTCACCGCAATTCTCCGGCATATTGTCGACAATCAGGCCGGGCGCGTCCACAATCACCGTCAACAGGCAGGTTCGGTTGTTGGCGTTACTGTCGGAGACCGTCAGCGTGACTGCGTTCGGGCCGTCGGCTATGCAGTTGAACTGTGCGGGACTTACACTGAAAGGCTGGTAGATTCCGTAGTTGTCGCAGGAGGCGGCGACATCCAGCACCGAGACCGGGTTGAGGATGGCCAGGGCTGCCAGCACGATGGTCGTGTCCTTGCACACCACCGTGGGTTTGATCTTGTCCTGCACCGTCACCGTCGATTGGCCGCTGGAACTGTTCCCGTTGTTGTCCGTCACCGTCAGGGGCATCCTGTTGCTGCCGACATGGCTGCCTGCAGTCGAAGCCTGTCTGGCTCAGCTGCAGGCTGGCGATGCCGCCGGCGGCCGTGGTGCTGCCGGCGCCCATGGCGTCCAGGTAGACCGTCACGGCTTGGCAGGTGGCTGTCGGCAACACCGTATCCAGCACCGAAACCGTAGCCTTGCAAGTGCTGCTTTTTCCGGAGGAATCCCCACATTTGACTAACAACCGGTATCCCTTGCCGAGTAAGCACGCATCCAAACAGCGTGTCGACAAGATGTGCCGGAACATATGGCTTTTGGGGCGTTCCTACCTGACATTCATACTTATTCTGTGGCCAGGCATCTGCTTAGGCCAGTTATCGCAGGATTAAAAATTGGAGGACTTGCGACGTCATCATCAAACCCGAAAGATCATCGCATGTATAAATCCCCTGCTGCGTGATTCCGTATTCGACCAACTGTCCTGCGGGGCTTATCTTCCTGCACGTCTGCGCAATGCGTCAGTGGAATACAGCCCGTAGCAATCCGCCTTCCGCTTGCTGATACCGCACTGCAACTGCTGATGCCGGACACAGCGTGTGCGTTCTCGATGGAAGTGAACCTCACAGGCGCCCATGTCCATCACTTTTCCGGAGACAACGGGGAGGCGCTGAACCTGCTGAACAACGTGAACGCATATGCCATCCCACGTGGCCCTGATTACTTCACCAACCAATCTTATTTTCTTACGCCTGTCACTTTAATAGAGCGGGCAGCAGGAAAAAGCCATTGCGGATTTTTCCAAAGCATCGGACATCACCCTGCAAAAAGGTTTTGACTACCTGCTTTACGACCTTTACGGCAACCTCGGCATGAACTAATCATTAGCTGGCAGGGTCGACAACGCCATCCTGCTTGTTCAACGTTCCTTATCCCATGCCGAACAAAAGCAGGACACTTTTTCCATGGTTTCCGCATACGCCCTCATGGCATTTGGCATCAACTAAAAGGCGGCCAGGAAACGTACAGGAAAATGACCGCGTATTCGCTCGACCTGAGCTCGGCCATGGCCAATCGATTGCATACGGGCATACCCTGTTGTTGAACATGGCGATGGAACAGCGCCAATACCGCCGAGCCATCGACTTCGGGCAGTTAGCCAAACAAATGTCCGCGGGCAACCGCTTGGCCATGTTCGATGCATTCCTAGACAGCGTACTGTACGTGGCCAACAAGGAATCTAGCAGTCCGACAAAGGCTATGGCGGCCTTCGAATCGTTTCACCGCGACAAGTACAGCATCCTGATCGAAAAACCAGCGGCGGCGCTGCTGGATTTACAGGAATCCTTCGAACTGAAGGGAGAAAACCTCACCATCTAAACCCAACGGATGGAATTCCGCAACAACCGGAACCAGCGCATCCTGTTGATCCTGTTGAATGTGCTGCTCGCCGGCACCGTTACGGCGATCGTCCTATATCATTTCATCCGAAAAAGGCGTGTAAGCACACCTTACCGGAAGCAAAGACAAATCGGTGAACGGATTTTGTCAGAAAAATAATGTAAGCCAAACCTAATTGTCGTATCAAAAATCCTTATCAGACCAACAGCATAGTCCCGAGCAGCCTGTCGGCCATACGTGGACACCTGCAAAGGAAGCCTTGCTTCAATTGTATGACGAGATGATAGGCGCCATCGAACAGCGTCAGCGCTACCCCCATCCCGACATGAATCAGGACATATTGACAAGCATGGTGGGTACCAACCGAAAATACCTGTTCCAAGCCGTCAATCAATTCGGTGGACACAAGCTCAAGCAAATCATCAACGGCTATCGTGTCGCTAAGGCCAAACGGATGATAGAGGAAAAATACCGCAACAAGCAGCCGCATCACCTCGAAAAACTCCATCAGCAGGTCGGACTTAACTCCGGACCTCCTTCTACCGGGCTTTCAAATTGTTCACCGGGCTGACAGCCCAGGAATATAGCACGGATTCCAGCGGGAACTCCGCGAAAAGGAAAAGCCGCCGCCTGCATCCAAATAGTAGATATCCATACCTACTCCGCCGACCGCACCAAACTCCTGTACCCTGCTCGCACAGCTGCACCAGCCTATCTGCCGGTCGGATTCCCAACCCCCGTTTCATCGGTCGCAAACCCAAATGTCGTGTCCGTGTTCCATCACCTGCCAGCGCTATTGCCGCATAACTGCCTGTTCCGGTTTGCGACCTGACATCTTCCGCGGGGTGAAATTGCCTCCCTGGCAGTCTGAATACCCATTAATTATGATATTTGCAGCACAGCCCCTTCTAAATCCTTCACCATGCTCAGACACCCGGACCACATCGGCATCGCGGTACGCGACCTGGATATCGCCACACGGTGCTACGAAACCTTGCTCGGCGTGCCGCCCTACAAATCCGAAACCGTCGTATCCGAATCGGTGCGGACGGTCTTCTTCCGCACCGGAGACACCAAGATCGAGCTGCTTTCACCGTTGGACGACCAGGGGCCTATCGCCCGTTTCCTGCTGAAGCACGGGGAAGGAATTCATCATGTAGCCTTTGAAGTGGAGGATATCCTGGCGGAAATGGAGCGGCTCAGGCATGCCGGCTTCCGCCTGCTCCAGGAAGAGCCCCGACCGGGCGCCGACGACAAGCTGGTCTGTTTTCTGCACCCCAAGGACGCACACGGTGTCCTGGTGGAACTGTGCCAGTCCCGCAAAGACCGCTGACCCTGCCTGACCGACCACCTTCACCTTAGTCCTCCGTCCATTATGACCAACCTGCTGATTGCGCTGTCCGGCTCCTTTCTGGCCGGCATCATCAACACCTTGGCCGGAAACGGATCCGCCATCACCCTGACCATCCTGACGGAGGTCATGGGGCTGCCCGGCAATGTGGCGAACGGTACCAACCGCATCGGGATCGCCACGCAAAGCATCGCTGCCGCCCGGACCTTCCAACGACACGGCAAGCTGGATTGGAAACGAAACCGGCTGCTGATCATCACCACGACCTTCGGCGCATTGATCGGTGCCTGGACCGCCATCCAGGTGAGCAACGAGCAATTCCGTGCCGTTTTCCGCTTCCTGATGGTCTTCATGCTGATCGTGCTGCTCGTGAAACCCGAACGTTGGCTCCGGGCGTCCGACCTCCACCATCGGCCGAGCCATTGGATTGCCGTACCCGCCTTTTTAGCCTTGGGCTTCTACGGGGGCTTCATCCAGATGGGAATGGGCATCTTCTTCCTGGCGGTCATGGTCCTGGGCGCACGTTACAGCCTCCTGGAAGCCAATGCCGTCAAGTCGCTGCTCATCGCCGTCTACACGACATTGGTAATCCTGCTCTTCCAAGGGCAGGGTTTGATCGATTGGAAAACAGGTGCCGTCATGGCCGTAGGACAGACCCTGGGCGGGTGGCTCGCCGCCAGGATCGCTTCCCGTCACCCGTCGGCCGACAGATGGGCATATCGATTGTTGGTGGTGATCGTCGTCGCCGCCATTCTCCGATTGTCGGGTTGGATACCTTGGTAGACTGCGTAGGAGAGCAGGTTGCCACAGTTGGAACGGATGGCTTCGGAACCCTTGTCGGCTCGGCTCAACCGCCGAACGTATAGTGAAAGTGTACCGCCCCACCCTGCCAGCTCAACCCTTCCAGGAAAGCCGACAGCGTTTCGTTGCGATGGGCGAGGACCTGGTGGAAGACCAGGTCGAAAACAAACAGGAACCCGCCCTGCATGACCAGGCTCTGTCCGAAGCCTTTCAAACGCTCGGGTTTGTGAAGGACCCGCCTCGAACGTTCCATCAGATACCATCCTCCCAGCATATACCCGGTATCCAGTCCGACATTCAACAGCAAGGTTTTTTGCAAGCCGTAATGGTCCGACACCAAAGTCGGCAAATCCACTGCGACCACCCCTCCCCGGACAGCCTGCAGATAGCCGGCCGTGGCCAATCCCAGGTTGACCAGGTTCCAACCGGCGTTCATCTGATGGAAATATCGGGCGGTACCATCCTGCCGGAGGGACAGGGTGGTACCCAACGCCAGGTTGCCGACGGCCCAGGTTCCCAACACGAGCATGGCCCGGCGCTGAAGTTCCAGCCCATCGGACCGAAATGCCTCCCAGGAAGCCGGTTGGGCGTTCAGCACCACCGCCAGCAACAGGCCGCAGAAGGTCAGGGTGCTTTGCCGCATGTCTTTCCGATTGTGATGTGTAAGTGAGACCGATCTCATGCCTTCTCCAATGTGAAGCCGAAGGTAGACCCGACATTGGTGGTGCTTCGCACATGGATCGTCTGTTTGTGCGCCTCGATGATATGCTTGACGATCGACAGGCCCAGGCCGGAACCGCCCTGCTCGCGGGACCGGCTCTTGTCGACCCGATAGAAGCGGTCGAACACATGCAGCAGATGCTCGGAAGGAATGCCGATGCCGCTGTCCGCCACCTCGATGAGCACATTCTTGTCCATGTCGTAGAAACCGACCTTCGTCACGCCGTTCGCCTTGCCGTACTTGATGGAATTGTTCACCAGGTTCATCAACACCTGGCGGATGTATTCCCGGTCCGCCTTCACCTTGAAGTGCTGGTCCGCCCCGGCCTTGAACACCAGTTTGATCTTGTTCTCGGACGCCTTGAACTCCAGGTCCTCAAAGACCTCCTCCGTCAGGGAACGGATGTCGAAGGTCTGCATGTCGAGAATCAATTCCCCGGATTCCAAGCGGGAGATGATCTCCAGGTCCTCCACGATCGTATTGAGCCGGTCCACGTTCTTGGCCGCCCGCTGAAGGTAGGTCATGTTGATCCCCTGGTCTTCGAGCCCCCCGTCCAGCAAAGTCTCCAAGTACCCTTGGATATTGAATATCGGGGTTTTCAACTCGTGGGAAATGTCTCCCAGGAACTTGCGCCGGTATTCCTGCCAGGTCTTGAGCTGTTCCAGCTCCGATTCCTGTTTCAAGGCCCACTCCTCCACCTCACGCTCGACCTGGTCCATGATGTCCGATCGCATGTCCATGGCTTCTCGTTTCTCCGTCGTAGCGAGTTTGTGCTGGTGGATTCGCTTGTATATCACCTTGATCTTTCGGTAGATATAGTTGCGAAGATAGTAGTTGAAACTGGCATAGGCCGTGCAGAAGGTGACCCCGCCGACCATCGGGACCACCCACCAGGGGCTCTCGACCACCTGGCCCTGGCGAAGCAGGAACAACAGGACGCAGAGGATGGCCGTGACGACCGTAGCGGACAGGATGGTGATCTGACCGGGCGTGGGATTCTTGAGCCGGTGGTTGTCCAGGGAGTTGAACACCTGGAAAACACCGGAGAAAGGATGCCGCTCAGGCATGTCCGCCGGCGGCCGGACGGAACCCGCCGCGTAAGGTTCAGAACTCGAAACGGTATCCGATTCCCTTGATGGTCTTGATGTAATCATCCCCTATTTTTTCCCGCAATTTGCGGATATGAACGTCTATTGTACGGTTGCCTACTATGACATCCGTACCCCAAACCTTGTTGAAAATCTCCTCCCGCGTGAATACCTTTCCAGGCTTGCTGACCAACAGGCACAATAGCTCGAATTCCTTTTTCGCCAGGTCGATCTGCTCGGTTCCTTTGGTGATCACGACCCGTTCCTTGTCGATGCTGAGGTCGCCGACCCGAATGACCTCGTCCGTCCCTGCGGTATCCTGGCCGGCCGGCCGGCGCAGCAGCGCCTTGACCCTGCTCATCAGCACCCGCGGCTTGATGGGTTTGGTTATGTAGTCGTCGCCCCCCACATCCAAGGCCGCAATCTGGGAGTAATCCTCCTCCCTGGCGGTGAGGAAGGCCACCAGGGTCTTGTCGAACTCCCGACGGCTCCGGAGATTGCGGCATACCTCCACCCCATCCATCTGCGGCATCATGATGTCCAGGATGATCAGGTCCGGCTGGATTTCCTCCGCTTTACGGAGCCCTTCCTCCCCATTGTTGGCGGTCGCGACCTGGAATCCTTCCTTGCGGAGGTTGTAAGCCAGGATCTCCAGGATGTCCGGCTCATCATCCACGACGAGGATCTTCTTGTCTTCCATAAACATGGTTTTGTGTCCAACATCCCGCCTATCCTTTCCACCACTTGTAAACGCCATGCGAATTTATATTTAAACCCTTGTCGAACAGGCTCCTCCGGATTAACAAATTGTTAAGTTATGCGAAGAGGATCCGACCGGAGCGCACCGCCGCCCGAGGTTCCGGACGCACGACACCTCATTTCGCGCGCTGTCCGGCAGCCGCCGCTGCCTCCGGCCCGCCGGTCGGGCCACGCTGCTCCAGGTATTGTAACACCCGGTCGTACATGACCGCCATTTGGTCCGGATGGCGACGCAGGATGGCAACGCAGGAATCCAGCATTTCCCTTTCCACCCCATGCAGGGCAGTCAACTGACGATAATACATGGCACCGATGGAATCCTTGTCCTTTTCGTCGTATGACATCAGGGCCGTCTCCGCGGCATGCATATCCGCCAGCAATGGAACCAATCGGTCATCCGGGAGCGGCAGGCGTTCCTTCCTTACACACCCCCCAGCCCCCTGCAGCAGGATGGCCAGGCAGCAGACCAGCCTCACAGCGACTGGTGACGGGAAATTCCGGTGCGACCGCTTTCCCGAACTATGCCGAGAGCGATACCAAATCATCTGAACTGCTTTGGAAGGAACAACATGGAGCGGAAGGATGCGCTGGTGTTGAAATCAGGCCAGGCAGCTGCCTCTGCTGTGACCTGCACAACCCCGCAGGTAGGCAGGTTGCTGATGGGCAAAGGGAGGAACCGGTTGGCCACCGCCGTCAGTTCCGGGTTGTGGCCCACGATCATCACACAGGCGTAGCGGTTTTCCAACCCGCTTATCACGGAGCCGTAGACGTCGGCTCCCGCTTCGTACAGCCGGTCCAACACATGGAAATCCTCTCCCGCCACACCCAGATGTTCCTTGAAAAAGGCCGCTGTGGACAAAGTACGGACGGAAGGGCTGCACAGAATGGCCTGCGGCATCAACTCCATCGTCTTCAGCACCTTCGCCATCAGGGGGGCATCCTGCAGTCCTCTCGCATTGAGCGGACGCTCGAGATCGTCCAGGAAAGGATGGTCCCAGCTGGATTTTGCATGCCGGACCAACAATACCGTTTTCATATCCTCTTTTTTACCTAATCCTTCGAACGCAGCGTGGCTGCGAGCCAACCTGGTGGCCATGCCCGTGACGACCGCCACTGCCACCCGACAGACCCGGTCTTCCCATCCTAAGGCCGAACCGTTACCCAAAAATAACCTTTTCAGCCGAAAGCAGACACCTAACCCGCCATCCGGTGAACCAACCGCCGGCGTACCTGTCGAAAGGGTGGACGATTTGCTTTGATTTTCCGAACTTTACCGTCTATGGCCCCCAATCCGGGGGCAACCATCCATCGGCATACAGACCTGCCGGACAATCCCACTCGAGACGGTTGGGAGCTTACCGTAGGCGCCCATCGTCCGCAGCGGAATCGGTTCGTCGCCATAACCTTACACATCCGCAGGACCAGGCCCCGGCCCGGTCGAAAACAGCTGATTACGGTGAACCTGAGATTGGATGCCCTGGAACAAATGACAAATCCCGCCACCCGACAGCTGGTGGAGCAACTGCTGCAGGACGATGCGGTGAAGGTACTCCGGAAGCAAGCCGCCGGACACTGGTCCGCCGAGGTGGACGGGCACCTGACCAGCGTCCGAATCAGCCGATCCGTCATCCGGTCGACCAGCTGCTCCTGCCCCGCTTTTTCCCAACAGCAACGATGTAGCCATGTTCTGGCGCTCGCATGGTCCGTTAGGCATGCGCTCTCCTCGAAACCTGCCACGGCGGCCAAGCAAGCCGCGGAACATATCCGCGTCGAGGATGTGTTGGCGATCGTATCGCCGGAAGAGCTCAAGGCCTTCCTATTGCAGTTCGCCCGACGGCAACCGGCCTTCGCAGCTGCCATCCGGACGCGCTTCGCTCCGCTGGTCGAGGTGCCCGACAGCCGATTGAAATATCAACGCTTGTTGGAGGAGCAACTGCTTGCCGCCAGAAAACGAGACGGCAATTTCCACCTACACGCCCTCCGCTCTTTTCTGCAGGCAACCAACACCCTGTTGGGTGCCGCCCAGGACACGCTTATCCTACAGCATTTCCGGGAAACCTGGTCCATCCTCTCCGCACTGACCGACACCCTGCTGCCGGTCCTCCGAAAAATCAACGACCAGACCGACCATCGGTTTGATCCCGTCATCCGTCGTACCTTCGGTTTGATTTCCGACCTCGCGGCCACCCCATCCCTGCCGCCACAGTTGAAAGAAGAACTTTGGGCATTCCTGCTGGCCCTTACCGGAAAGCCCTCCATTTCGCTCAATCAGCTCACCCTGTACCTGCTGCAATGCCAAGCTCTTTTTCTGCAGGACCCTGCTTGCCTTCGGGACTGGCAATCCGCCATATGTGCTGAACTGAGCAGGCCTGCGCTCCCGGAAGCGCACCTGTTGACCCTGCGTTTCCATTATTTCAAATGGTCGGGAGTGCCGCCGGAAACGGAAGAACATCCGGTCTGGCAGGAATTCCTTCAATCCGTTCCGGCCATGGAAGCGCTGATCAAGGGCGCAGCACACGACGGACAAGCCGCCGCCATTCTTCCCTTGCTGCGCCAGGCGGTCCACAAGCCGGCATTGGCCGAGATCCGCCTGCAGATGTTGGTCTGCCTGTTCGAACTGACGCTGGCCACACCGTCCGTAGACGAAGCCGTTCGTTGGGCAACGGAATTATTGCAGGAAACCGGACCTGGGACATGGTTGGTGTCAGCACAGGAAACATTGGGTGACAGGTGGCGGCGGTTTGTGGAGGATTTGTTGGAGGAGCTGTTCCGGCAACCCCGGGATTCCAAACGGCAGGACGCCATCGCAAGCCTGTTGGTCCTGACAAAAGAATATGATCGACTCCTGCGACTCCTGGCGGAGGAAAACGAACTGTCGCTCCTGCTGAAGCATGATCGAGAGGTGCTCCGTATCTTTCCAGAACGGATGACAACAATTTATACCGATTACTTCCGATCCTACCTGGCCCATCACCTGGGGCCGCAACCCGCAAAAAAACTCGCCATGGCGCTTGCGCACCTCCGCAGCGCCGGTGCGGACCGAATCGCTGCCAACTTGTTGGCCAACTTGCGGGAGGCGTTTCCCGGACGGCGCATTCTGCTGCCAACCATGGAGGAAGATGATGGCCCGGCACGCTCGCGATAAGCGGTAGCATGACCATGGCATGGGAAGAAACGCGCGAAAACGGCAACCCCACCCATCAATTGCAGGGCATTGGCAGGCACTTGTTCGCAGCGACAGTATGACACAGCGGGCCGGACAACACAACAACCGAAGTTTTCATGGTCTGTCTATTAGGCGCCGAGGGGCGGACGAACCAACCGATACCCCCGTCCAAACCAAGTACGGCGATCAGGAAATCGGCCGGGTGCCATAACCAATAGCATACGCCGCCACCAGCCAGCTGTTGGGTGGGTGGAGCCCGGAAAGCATTGGGAAAGGCAAACGGTGGGAAGCAGATTGTCCGGAACTCCGGCATATACGAGAAAGGACTCATATGACACCGGCTTCCTTACCAACCGCTGCTTCCCACCGGATTCACGACCCGACGACATGTCGAAGCAGTATGTCAACCACACTCCGAGTGGCCGCAGCTCTTGCAGATCAGACAGCCTTCCTTGTAGACCAGTCCGTCCGGGTCGCCGCATGCCGGGCAAGTCTCCTTGATGGCGGAGGTACCGTCCGGTACAAATTTTTTCAAGGCACGCAGAACGCCGTTTTTCCAGGTGTTGATATGCTCCTGGTCGACATTGAGGCTGGACACCAGATTGATGACATATTCCAGGGGCATGCCATGACGGAGCGTACCTGAGATCAGTTTGGCGTAATTCCAGTATTCCTTGTCGAACGAACGGGAGAGCCCCTCCATGGTGACCTTGTATCCGTCCTTGTCGAGGAACTGGAAATCGTACCGGTTGTTGCCTTCCTCATCCTTTTCCTTTATGATCCAACCCTTGGCTGTGTAGGGAGGCAGATTAAAGATGTCCTCCGCCTTGCCGGTGAAGATTTCGTAAGGCCGGCCGTCGAGCACACCCACGAATGCCATCCACTTCTCATGATTGTTTTGGAAGCGGATGATTTCCGCTTCCAATTTCTTCGGGCGGCGGGGAGCGAAGGTGGTGGCGAAGACAGGCGCGGCGGTCGGAGGGGCGGCGGTGGCAGGTTTCTCCTCCTTCTTCTTTTCCTTCTCGTCCGTGGAGACCAGCACACCGGAGCGGGAACCGTCCCGATAGATCGTACAGCCTTTGCATCCGCTTTCCCAAGCGGTCCGGTAGATTTCCTTGACCAGGTCCTCCGAGGTGTCGTTCGGGATGTTGACCGTCACGCTGATGCTGTGGTCGACCCATTGTTGGATGGCTCCCTGCATCTTGACCTTTTGAACCCAATCCACATCGTTAGCGGTTGATTGGTGGTAAGGGGAAGCGGCGATGAGCGTAGCCAGTTCGTCAGCGGCCATGTTCCTCACACGGGCCAGGTCATGTCCGTTGGCCTTGAGCCAATCCATGAAGCGATGGTGGAAAACATTGTATTCCTCCCAATGGTCTCCCACCTCGTCGATGAAGCTCACCTTGGATTCCTTGTCGTTCGGATTGACCTTGCGCCGGCGCTTGTACGTGATGAGGAAAGCAGGTTCTATGCCGGAAGTGGTCTGTGACATCAGGCTGGTCGTACCCGTAGGTGCGATGGTCAGCAGGGCTATGTTCCGCCGTCCGTATTGCACCATGTCCTCATACAAGGCGGGGTCGGCCTCTTTCAGCCGTTGGATGAATGGATTTTGCGCTTCGCGGGCGGCGTGGTAAATCCCAAAGGCACCCCGTTCCTTCGCCATGGTCACGGATGACCGGTACGCATTCAGCGCCAGAAACTTATGAACTTCCACAGAAAACCCGATGGCTTCGTCACTCCCATATTGCATGCCGAGGGCCGCCAGCATGTCGCCTTCCGCTGTGATCCCGACCCCGGTCCTACGGCCTTCCTGGCAGGTCCGGCGGATCTTTTGCCAAAGCCGGAGCTCGGTCGCCTTGATATCCTCCGCTTCCGGGTCCAACTCGATCTTTTCGATGATTTTGTCTATTTTTTCCAACTCCAGGTCGATGATGTCGTCCATCATCCGTTGGGCCAGCTGCACATGCTGACCGAACTTGCCGAAATCGAAGGAGGCCTTCGCAGTGAAAGGATGCTTGACGTAGCTGAACAGGTTGATGGCCAACAATCGGCAACTGTCATACGGACACAGCGGAATCTCTCCGCAGGGATTTGTCGAGATGGTCCGATAGCCAAGGTCCGCGTAACAATCCGGAACGGATTCCCGCAGGATCGTATCCCAGAACAACACACCGGGCTCCGCCGATTTCCAGGCATTGTGAATGATCTTGTCCCATAGTTGTGCCGCATCGATCTCCTTGCGATATTGCGGTGTATCCGCATCAATGGGAAACTGCTGCACATATCGCTCGCCACGCAAGGCAGCCTTCATGAATGCATCGTCTATACGGACCGAGACATTCGCGCCGGTGACCTTTCCCGATTCCAGCTTGGCATCGATGAAATCCTCCGCATCCGGATGCCGGACCGAGACCGTCAGCATCAGTGCCCCGCGGCGCCCGTCCTGGGCCACCTCGCGCGTGCTGTTCGAGTACCTCTCCATGAAAGGTACCAGGCCGGTCGAGGACAAGGCGCTGTTCAGGACCGGACTTCCTTTCGGCCGGATATGCGACAGGTCATGCCCCACTCCACCGCGGCGCTTCATCAGCTGGACCTGCTCCTCGTCCGCTCGGATGATGCCACCATAGGAATCGGCGTGATTGCCGATGACGAAGCAATTGGACAACGACGACACCTGCAGGTTGTTTCCGACACCCGACATCGGACTTCCCTGTGGCAAGATGTATCGGAAATCCTTCAGCAGCTCGTACAACTTGTCCTCACCCACCGGGTTGGGATACTTGCACTCGATCCGATGGAGCTCCGCGGCTATCCGCCGGTGCATCTCGTCCGGACTCTTTTCGTATATTCTGCCTTGGGTGTCCTTCAGGGCATACTTGTTCACCCATACGTTGGCGGCTAGCTCATCTCCCTTGAAGTAGGCTACTGCCGTCTTGAAGGCTTCCTTGAAGGAATAGGTGCGCAGTCCTTCTTCTGCGGCGTTTGTTTCTTTTGTACTGTTTTGCAGCTGCAATGTCTCCATGGTCGCTTCCGATTTACGTTTGTTATTTGTGCGTTAGGTGTTTTGATGTTCTTCGCCGGAGTTGGTCTTTCAAAGATAAACAATTTGTTTTAAAGAAAAAAACCGCAAATGTGAAATTTCCTTTGGCAGTGCAAGCCGATCCGCCGCCGCCCGAACCGCCGCAGCATTCCGGATTCCTTGCCGTCCCGTGGACGCCAGATAGGTGGCGCATGCATCCGGAGGACGGCGAATTCCGATTGTTTGCCCGGTGAGGAATCCTCCTCCCGAGGAAAGGTTTCTCCAAAAAGGTAGGGGCTGCTGTCAGCGGCCCGACTGAACGAATGGATTTCTCATGCCGCGACCGAGGCGGCGTGTCGGTGAATCGCCCGGTCGCGGGCGGAAAGTCGGCAGGACCGGGTGTCCGGACGCCGAGGGGTTAGGGTTGACAAAATGTCGCGGCTGCTGATTTTGACGGTGTGAAATTAAGACCGACCGCCGGCTAGCCATTGTGATAGTTTTGCACAGTTTGTGGAAAACTGTATCATTTTCTTGAAAGTCAATTTATTGTTATTTTTCAAGAAATATGCGCAAACCTGCCCCTGTTCTGACCCTGTTTCCAGCGGGTGGAGGAGAATCAGAACAGGTTCTTGCGCTGAAAGTACCAACCGATGCCGAGGCTGCTGACGAAGGAAACGACGAGGATGAGAAAAAAGGAAAAAGGGGAATGCGGGTCGAAAGGCAGGTCGACATTCATCCCGATGAAACTCGCGACGAGGGTCGGCACCATGAGAATGATGGTGATCGTCGTCAGCCTTTTGATGGTCAGGTTGAGGTTGTTGGAAATGATGGAGCCGTAGGCGTCCATGGTGCCGTTCAGTATATTGGTGTACATGTTGGCCATCTGTTGGGCCTGGCTGTTGTCGATGATGATGTCTTCGAACAGATCCGTCTTCTCCTCGTCGTCTCCCAGGTGCAGGAAATCGGTCCGTTTCATCTTCATTTTCAGCAATTCGTTGTCGCTCAGGGAGGATACGAAGTACACCAGGCTTTTCTCAATGCTGAGCAGGTTCTTGAGTTCCTGGTTGCGGCTGCTGAAATACAGCTCCTTTTCGATCAGGTTCCGTTTCTGGTTAAGTTGTTTGAGGCAGTTGAGGAAACGGTAAACGGTCTGTTCCATGATCTGTAGGACGAACAGCTGGTCGTCTGCCGGATCGAAGTTCTTGACCTTGTTTTCCAGAAAGAGGTTTAGTACGGGGTTCTCATGGGAAGTGATGGTGATGACGTGTTCGATCGTTACGATGATACCCAAAGGAACGGTGATGAAGATGGCGTCGATATCCTCTTCGAAGGGATTCAGGATCGGGGTGCTCAGGATGATGGCCCTGCGTTCCTCGTCCCTTTCGTAACGGGGTCGCTCGTCCATATCCAGCGGGTCGGTCAGAAAATCCAGCGGAATGTCGAAAAGCTGCGCCACCTCATCCAGCTCTTCCGGTGTGAAGGGTGGTGATACGTTCACCCAGCAGGACGCCTCCGGCTCCGGGAGTTCCTTCAGCTGGCCACGCTCCTTTGCATAGTATCTGACCATGGATCCTTCTGGAAGTTGTAGCGTTACCTGATTCCTGGTTGGCTCCGGACCATCCGGTTGCCCGCCACCGCGCTACAAACATACGATTTCTTCCCGGCCGTGACAAACCGTCCGACCAACCCGGTTCCGCCCGTATCCCAAGCGCCCCCGCGCCGGCTAGTCAGAAACATTATTTGTCTTTTTGGATTCCCCTGAGTAATTTTGCAAAAGTCATCGTTTGGTGATGCCAAACTCATCTCTCTCCGAACCAAGGTGACTTCGGTTCGGTCCGAGCGCCACTTTTCCCGAAGGAACAAACCTTTTCGAAGAATATGGAAAAATCGTCCAACACCACCCTTTCCTGGTTGCTTTTCATCATCTCCACCGTCATCATGCTGCTCATGCTGGTCTGGGTGCCGCAATGGTTCTGGGTCGCCCTTCCGTTTTCCCTGACCTACCTCGTGCAGGCCATGCGGCTGATGTGACAGCGCAACCGGTTCCGTTGGCCGGACGAGTTGCGAACAGCGGACCACCCCCATAACTTCCTCCCGTTGAAATGCCCCCAGCCTCCGTAGGGAGGCTGCATAGCCGCTTCTTGTGGCATAATTTTACGCACGGCCTGCCTTACGGCCGTTCGATTGTACAGGTCCCCGAGCGGGCATGGTGTTAGCCAGAACACACGGCCGACATCCCCCGACCATCCGCCTTCACGGAACGGAGCCCTCCTTCGCCCCTGTAATGGGCTTGGTTCCTGGCCGTGTGCATTCGTCAGCGAAATTCCGACAATCTTTCTTCCGGTCGGTCACCAAACTATCCACAACTGCTCTTGCCAATCGCCGGCATGGAAAATCCGGCCCCGTTCCGCTCGTCCGCAGGATTCCGCCAATGGCGGGCATGATACCTGCCATCCGACGGCGGCCATCTTGGTATCATCCCAAAAGTGATGAAAATGATTAGTTCACCTCCTTTTTGGCGACCCCTGCTCTGCACTTTTCTCCTTGCCGGAGTCCTGTCCACCGTTTCTGCGCAACTGTCCGTCTCCCTGGTACCGCAACACCCAGCTTGCGGAGGTTTTTCCACCGGCTCCGTCCAGGCAGTGCCCTCCGGTGGCTCAGCCCCCTATTCATTCACCTGGAATACGGGCGCTACCGCCAACCCGCTGACCAATCTGCCGGCCGGCACCTACAGTGTCACCGTCACCAGCGCCGGAGGACTGACCGCCGCCGCCGCCGTCACCCTGACTGCACCGCCCACCCTGGAAGCAGCCATCACTGTTACCGACTGCAACCTGCCCGGCGCCATGGTGGTCACACCCTCCGGCGGAACGCCCCCTTACTCCTTCCTTTGGAACAACGGCGCCACCTCCGCCACGATTTCCAATCTCCAACCAGGCATCTTCTGTGTCAATATCCTGGATTTCAACAACTGCGGTGTCTCTGACTGCGAAACAATCGCACAGCCGCTCAGCCTGCAGGTGATCACCACACCCGTTTTGTGCGATCCCTCCTCCCTTGGCGGGACAGCCTTTACCAATATGTCCGGCGGCAACCCGCCCTTCACCTATCTTTGGAGCACCGGCAGCAGCAATTCTTCCATCAACGGACTGCCGACCGGCACCTATTCCGTGACCGCCACCGCTGGCAACGGCTGTTCCGCCACGGGATCCGGTGTGGTCGGTTTCGTCCCCGGAGACCTTTCCATCTCCTTGCAACCCACTCATCCGCTCTGCACCGGCAATGCCAACGGCAGCATCACCGCCACGCCGGCCAACGGATCCTTACCTTTTGCCTTCCTATGGAACACCGGCCAAACCTCCCCCACTATCCAAAACCTGCCGCAGGGAAGCTATTCCGTCACCGTGACCGACGGTCTCGGCTGTACCGCAGCGGAATCCGTCACCCTTACCAACCAAAGCAACCTCTCCCTTACCCTTGACTACACCAACCCTAGTTGCAACGGACTCAACAACGGCGCCGTATCCGCGCTGCCGACAAACGGGATCCCTCCCTACTCCTTCACATGGAGCAACGGCCAGACCACAGCCAACCTGTCCGGCCTGCCTCCCGGTTCCTACAGCGTGACCGTCACAGACCAGCTGCAGTGCAAGCGGAACGCCTCCGCCCTGCTGACAGTCATTCCGCCTTTCCCGCTGCAGCTTTCAGCGGACAGCGCATCGCAATGCGGCCTCTCCGATGGCAACGTCTCCACTTGGGTAAGTCCAGCGGCCCAACAGCCGCTAAGCTTCCTATGGAACACAGGCGACACCTCCGCCCAACTGACGAACGTACCAGCCGGCTCCTACTCGGTCACCGTCACCTCCGCCATCGGCTGCTCCAATAGCGCCACCGCCACCGTTGGCCAACCCGCCGAATTCTCCGTCCTTTTCTCCGGCGCCACTGCCATCTGTGCGGGTCAGTCCTCCGGGGAGCTGGTGGCAGCGCCCCAGGGAGGTGTTCCCCCGCTGTCCTTCCTATGGAGTACCGGAAGCAACGAACCTTTCGTCACCAACCTGCCACCGGGCAGCTACAGCGTCACGGTGTCCTCTTCCGACGGTTGCACCGGCTCGTCCAGTGCCAACATGGTCTTCGCCCCGGAAATCGACCTTGTCGTGACACCGGTCCCTATCGCCTGTTTCGGTGACAGCACCGGCCTGGCCGCCGCCGCCGCTACCGGCGGCATCCCTCCCTTCTCCTTTGCCTGGAGCAACGGAGACACCCTGCCGACCGCCACCGGACTCTGGTCCGGCAACTTTTCCCTTACCGTTACCGATGCCGGTGGCTGTACCAGCAGCCAGATCATATCCGTGACACAATCCTCCCCCCTCACACTGACCGTCGAATCAGCCTCCGGCAGTTGCGACAGCCTGACCGGCTTCGCCTCCGCTTTCCCGGACGGCGGCAATTACCCTTATGCCTTCCTCTGGAACAACGGCCAAGCCAACGCCCATATCCAACAGCTCCCGCCCGGCATCTTTTCCGTCACCGTCACAGACACCACCGGCTGCACGGTTTCCGACTCCGTTTCCATCGCCGCATTCCCCACGCTTTCCCTAAGCCTCAACGCCACCAACACCACCTGCAACGGAATCGAAAACGGCACCCTATCGGCTCAGACCACCGGCGGCCTGCCACCCTTCTCTTTCCAATGGAACGCCGGACCAACCGACCCCGTCGTCGAAAATGTCGCCCCCGGCCTCTACTTCGTCACCGTCACCGATGGAAACGGCTGCACCCGTAGTGACAGCATCTCCGTGCTGCTCGGCACCGGACTGGTCGTGTCCCTCGACGGACCGACCTACGCCTGTCCCGGTGTCTCCGATTCCCTCGCCGCCGCAGCAGGCGGCGGTACCGAGCCCTACACGTTCACCTGGTCCAACGGCGGAACCGGCCCCGTCCTCCATGATGTCTTTCCAGGTTCCTACACCGTCAACGTCACCGACCCCAACGGCTGCTTCGGCACCGCACAGACCAATATCCTGGCCGGCGGCAACTTCGCCGTCGAAGCCGACCTGCAGCATCTTGCCTGCTTCGGCGACAGCAACGGACAGATCTCTCTCACGGTCCTGGGTGGTCTGCCACCCTTCTCCTTCCTCTGGGAAAACGGCGACACCACCTTCGAAATCGGCAGTCTTCCCCAAGGGGATTTCTCCGTCACGGTCACAGAAAGCTCTTCCTGCCGCACCGCAGCATCCTTCCAACTCATCGCCCCGCCACCGCTCTCGCTTTCTGCCGACCAATACAACGGCAGCTGCCTGGAAAACGGAACCATCGGTGTGCAAGCTACCGGCGGCACTCCGCCCTACACCTATCTCTGGTCCACCGGGGCAAACGGGCAGTTCGTCTTCGACCTGGCCCCCGACAGCTACCAACTCTCACTCACGGATGCCAACCAATGCCAACGGGTGGACACCTTCCTCATCACGCCCATCCCCGTCCCTTCGTGCTCGGTCCTCCCCTTGCAACAAGTCTCCGGCACCAACCTCAACGACGGTGCCCTCACCGTCTCGGTCCAAGGCGGCACCGAACCTTTCTCCTTCGCGTGGAACACAGGGGATGCCTCGGATACCATCGACCAGCTCTGGCCAGGCACTTACATGGTCACCGTCACCGATCCCAACAGCTGTTCCGCCGTCTGTACCTTCACCCTTCTGCAGCCCGCCACCTTGGGTGACTTCGTTTGGTTGGATACGGATATGGACGGCCGGCAATCCAATACCGAAACTGGTCTTCCCAATGTGTCTGTCCTGCTTACCGGTTCGGATATCCTTGGAAATACCGTCTCCGACACCACCTACACCCAAGCCGACGGATCGTACCGCTTCGCTCCCCTTCCCGGAACCTATCAGCTGAGCTTCATTGCCCCGACAGGGCTTTCGCACAGCCCCAATCTTCAGGGAGACGACAATGACCTCGATTCCGATGTTCACCCGCTCACCGGGAAAACCCCCCAGCTCACGATGGCGGAAGGTACCATCCGTACGGATATCGACGCAGGATTCTTCCCTTCTCTCCCTTGCGACCCACTCACAGACGCCGGCACCGTCTGTTGCGACCAAACTCTCTGCGGACCTGCCCCGCCCAGTTCCCCCATCACCTCCATCTCACCACCGGACGGCGGAAGCGGAGCCATCGAGTTCACCTGGATGCGCTCCACTGGGGAAGGCCCCTTCGATCCGGACACCTGGTCATTGATACCGGATGCCTTCGATGACAGTCTGCTCCCCACCCTTCCGATGACACAAACCACGCAGCTGGTCCGTTTGGCCCGCCGAAGCAATTGCACCGCATTCCTGCCTTCTAACATCATCCGTATCGAGGTCGACTCCCAATCCTTCGCCCACATCCTGCCAGGGCCGGATACCGTCTGTCTCGGACTGCCTGTCGTTTTCGAGGCACTGGCCTTCGCCCCGGACGCCTCCTATGCCTGGTCCTTTCAGGACGGTTCGCCCGCCGAAGCTTCCATCCGGACCGTGGACGGGGTCGCTTGGGACACTCCCGGCAAGAAGACCGTCCGCCTCGATGTCACCACCGGAACCTGTACTTCCACCGACATGACGTTTGTCCTGGTCAGCAACGAACCGGCCTACTGCGGAGATGCGCTGGTCATCCAAGCCGCGTCGGACGAAACGACCGGGGCGGTGACCGTCGATTGGTACTACCGCAAACCGGATACCCTGGACCACACCTTCTCGGTCCATTGGGGTACCGACCCGTCCGACTTGACACCGATCGCTTCCCCCATCACGGAAACGGACCTCGGCGACGTCATCCGGTATGAAACCGTACACCCCGGACCAGTCCGCGGAACCAACCATTATCAGGTCCGCCTGTCCCGCGAAGGATTCGTCCCCATCCGTTCCAACATCGCATCGGTCTACTATGCCGGGGATTACCGTTACGTACACATCTATCCGAACCCTTTCCAGGACCGCTTGGTCGTCGAGGTGATCGACCGGTTCGACGGCCTCCCCATCACACTGGTCATGACGACAGCGGACGGTAGATTGGTCCGGACCTTCTCCATTCCGCCGGAAGGCGAACGGGTCGAGTTTCCCCTTGGGGAAATCCCGGCTGGAGCTTATTTCCTCCGCGTGAATTACGACGGTAAAATCCAGAAGATTGTGAAAATGATGAAAACCGACTGAAGAGAACCAACGGGAGTCCTGTGGCGAGGCCGATTCGAGAAGCAACACGGGATGAAGCCGGGGGAGGGAATGGCCTATTGATGCGCCGGCTGAGCCTAGAGGAAGAAATCAAGGATGACCATGCCGCCGAATAACAGGCTGGCCATTCCGTTGGTCGTGAAGAAGGCCATGTCGATCCGGCGCAGGTCGGTTGGTTTGACCAGGAAGTGCTGGTAAATCAAAAGGCCCAGGAACAAGGCGCCACCCAGGCCGCTCCATACGCCCGCTTGTGGATAAGCTTCGTACAAACCGGCCAATGCCGCAACGACCCCGATACCGCTGCCCAGGTGGAGCCACCTTGACAAGCGGATGGCTTTCACGACCCCGAACGCCGCCGGAACGGAATGCAGCCGATGCTTCCGGTCGAATTGCTCATCCTGCAAAGCGTAGATGATATCAAAGCCGGCCACCCAACACAACACCATACATGACAGGATCAGGGGAAGGGCATCGAAACCGCCCCCGACGGCCAGATAGGCACCCAGCGGTGCCAAAGCCAGTCCCAGTCCCAAAACGAAGTGGCAGAGGTAGGTGAACCGCTTGGTATAGCTGTAGCCCAGGATGACCAGCAAGGCCACCGGGGAAAGATAGAAACACAAGGGGTTGATCAGCCAAGCCGAAATGACGAACAAGAAGGCATTCAGCCAGGTGAAGCGCAAAGCTGCCGAGGCTGAAATGACACCGGCCGGAATCTCCCGGGCGGCGGTCCGCACATTCTTCCGGTCGATCTCCCGGTCCAGATACCGGTTGAACGCCATAGCCGCACTCCGGGCGAAGACCATGCACAACAGCACCAGCAGGAATATGCGGGCCGGAAGGGTATGTCCGTACCGGAATACGGCCAGTACGTAACCCAGCAGGGCGAAAGGAAGGGCGAAGATGGTGTGGCTGAACTTGACCAGGGAAAAATAGGCGCGAACGGTGCTCATGACTTCGTCTTCAACGTATCGGAGTGCTTCCTAGCGGGACCGAGCACCTTGGGGCCGTCGCCGGCAGGGATTTGTGGCCTGCCGAAACGACCCGCGGCGCCATGGAATGGTGTTCCGCGGCGCCGCGAAGTGCTTCGGTGGTGACGGCTGACAAGGCCTCTAGCGGCTTACAACCAGTCGATGTTTGATGGGAGACGCCCTGCACAGCCACGGACGGAGTCCCGTCCGCCGGCAAAGGGAATCAATTCGTCTGGACAGCGGTGGCCGGCTGGGGGGCATCGCCGATCACTTCCCCTTTGATGGTCAGGATGGAAGTGGCCGGGTTTGTGTTGGCTGTGATGGTCACCTGCTTGGCTTGAGCGCCGGCTTTGCCTTTGCTGTCGAATTCGACCTTGATCTTGCCGGTGGCACCCGGGGCGATGGGATCCTTCGGCCATTCGGGTACCGTACAGCCGCAGCTCCCCTTGGCATTGCTGATGACCAGGGGTTCCTTACCCGTGTTCGTGAACGTGTAGTCGTGCTGCACCTTCTCCCCGGCCTTCACTTTTCCGAAGTTGAATTCCGTCTCGGCGAACTGGACGGTGGTGGTGGGACCGACCGGCGGTGCCGGCTGTGCGGCGCTGGCTTCCGGCGTGACCGGGGTGGTGTTACCTGTCAGCGTGACGTCACCCGCACCACCGGTATTACCGGCGGCAGCGCTGACCGCCTCGTCCCGGGCGCTATCGCTCTTGCAGCTGGGAAGGGACATGGAAAGTACCGCCATCGCCAGCAATCCGAAAGAAACTTTCTTCAACATTTTCTCAAGATTTTGTGATGAATGAATCAAATGATAGGTCGTTACTGCGAAAACAACCACTGTCAGCGAATGTTTACGCAATATGCCCGCATTCGTTGCGGGCGGCAAAATTATGGCATTCCGGTTGCCTGCCGTAGTCCGTCCGGCACGCTTTTGTTAACGGCGTGTTAAGGTGCTGACACAGCAACCCGGGATGGCCGGGCGATCTCGCCGACACATACCGATTAATTTTGCAATCCGGATAATTTTTTGAATGTTTGTCAACAGAACCTGTGCCCGTCAGCCATCCCGAGTGACACTGAACATCATAACCTATGCCATCAGTACCGTTCCAACATACCGTCGTAGACCGTTTTCTTCGTTATGTCCGCCTGGACACCCAGTCGGATCCAACCTCCGCAACCGTCCCTTCCACTGCCAAACAAAAGGACCTGGGCCGGCTGCTGGTACAGGAACTGCGGGAGATGGGCGTCCGGGACGCGGACATGGACGACGCCGGATACGTATATGCCACCATCCCGGGCAATAGCCCCCGGAAGGTCCCCGTCATCTGCCTTTGTTCCCACATGGACACCGCCCCCGATTGCAGCGGAGCGGGCGTGAAACCCATCATACACCGACACTACCATGGGGAGGACATCGTGCTGCCCGACGATCCTTCCCAAGTCATCCGCCTGGCAGACCACCCACACCTGAAAGACCAACTCGGCAACGACATCATCACGGCAAGCGGCACCACCCTGCTCGGCGCGGACAACAAGGCGGGAGTCGCTGAAATCATGGATGCCGCCCGGATTCTCCTGCAGCATCCCGACATCCTGCATGGTGACATCCGCCTGCTGTTCACCCCGGACGAAGAAATAGGCCGCGGGGTGGACCATGTCGATCTGCAACGGCTCGACGCCGACTTCGCCTACACCGTCGACGGGGAAATGGCCGGCTCCCTCGAAAACGAAACCTTCTCCGCCGACCAGGTCACCATCGAATTCAAAGGCGTCAGCGTACATCCCGGTTTCGCCAAAGGCAAGATGGAACATGCCATGAAAATGGCCGCCGCCCTCATCCATGCCCTTCCGACCGGAGGTTGCTCCCCGGAAACCACCGAAGGACGGCAAGGCTTCATCCACCCGACTTCCGTCGAAGGCTCGCTCGAACATGCCAGGCTCACCCTCTTGATCCGGGACTTCACCACGGAGAAACTGGCGGAACACGAAGCCCTGCTGAAGAACACCCTGGACAAGGTCATGGAAGACTATCCCAACTCGTCGGCCACCTTCACAGTGTTGGAACAATACCGCAACATGAAGGTCGTCCTGGACCGCCACCCCGAGGTCATCCGATATGCGGAGGAAGCCATCCGACGGGCCGGGCTCACCCCCAGGCTGTCCAGCATCCGCGGGGGTACCGACGGATCCAGGTTGTCTTTCATGGGGCTGCCCTGTCCCAATATCTTCGCAGGGGAACATGCCTTCCATTCCCGCCAGGAGTGGGTCTCCGTCCAGGACATGGAAAAAGCGGTGCTCACCTTGGTTCATCTCGTACAGGTCTGGGAGGAAAACAGTCCCGCCTGACATCTTCCCGGGCACCGACCGGGACGGCCGCGACGGCCATACAGGACATCGGCCGGGAAACAATGCCTTCGCTATCATGAAACGCCAACGCTTCCGCAGATTCCGACCCTACGCCTTCGTCTGGCTGCCCTTGTTCCTGCTGATCCTCCCGGGCAGTTGCACACAACCCGTCAAATTGCTTGAAAAAGGTAGGTATGACAGCGCCATCCAACTATGCATCCGCAAATTGAGCGGCAAACGGACCAAAAAGGAAACCTTTGTCAAAACCCTGGAAACCGCCTTCGAAAAGGCCACACGGGCGGACATGCGCGAGATCCAATCCCTTGAAAAGGAAGGACGCTCGGAAAACTGGGTCCGGATCAACCGCATACACCAACAGATCCGACGCCGACAGAACGCAGTGGAACCCCTGCTCCCGCTGGTCTCGTCGGATGGATACCAGGCATCCTTCCAGTTCCTCCGCGTCGAGGACCTCGAATCGGATTCCCGGGAAAAGGCAGCCGAACATTTCTACCAGGACGGAATGCGTCTCCTCCGGGAGGCATCCGACGGTAACAAACGAGCCGCCGTCGACGCCTACCGCGCCTTCGAAAACATCCGCCAATACTACAACCCCTACCGGGACGAAGCCCGCCAAATGGAACTCGCCAGGGAACTGGGCACCAACCATATCCTATTCCGTATGGAGAACGACGCGGATGTCGTCCTGCCGGCCGATTTCGAAAAGGAATTGAAGCGCATGAGTGTCCGGGAGCTGAACCGCGCATGGCAGGAGTTCCACCTGCAACCACAGGAAGGGCTGTCCTACGACTACCATGTCACCATGCGTATCCAATCCCTGCAGGTAAGCCCGGAACAGGTAAGGGAACGTTCGTACACGGATGAGAAAACCGTGGAGGATGGTTGGGAATATGTACTCGACGATAATGGAAATGTCGCAAAGGACAGCAGTGGCAATGACATCAAAGTGCCCCGGAAAGTCCGTATTTCCGCACAACTGCTGGAAGTATACCAGCACAAGGCGGCTTTGGTGGGAGGGACCCTGGACTTCTACGACACCATGCGCCGGGAACTGATCCAAACAGACCCGGTCGCCGTCGAGGCGGTCTTTGAAAATTACGCGGCCACATTCCAAGGTGACAAAAGAGCCCTTAGCGAGATTTCCCGCAAGCGAATCGGAAACAAACCTTTGCCTTTCCCTTCCGATGAGGCGCTCCTCTTGCAAGCTGCTGATCTGCTGAAACCGATCGTCAAGGACAAGATTTCCAAAAGCCGTATCATCAGACGTTGAAACCGGAAACCACCGAACAGTGACATCCCCATTCCGTCGGTCGTTTGCTGTGGCCTCGACCTGACCAAAGGGAATGACCGCCTTCCCCCTGATACTACGGATCATGCTGACCAGTACTGTACCGACATCCGACCAGACCCCCGGCATTTGCCTCCCCGGACGTCTATTCGTGCCGTCCCCACCGGTGCCTCATGCGGAACAGCACGGACCGGGCACACAAGTCTGTGGCTGCCGACTTGCGATGTAGTTTGTGACCTAGTGGCGAATACTGCATTCCACGGACCGTGATGATGCCGTGACCTACTGTTCAGGACCCTGCCAAAGGTGGGATGTAGGATGGTAGGACGCCGCCCTTTCCTGTAACCGGTTGCTCCGCAACCGGCCGGACAGGAATCTCCTTTTGCTTGATGCACTTGTTGGCAGCGATGGTCAACCGGGAAATGACCCCTTGCAGTTCGGACGTTTTTTTTTCCTTACCCATGGCGAATGAAATGGGTGCGCCGAGGAAACCATCCCACCCGAAAAAGTGTGTATGGCCGCCAAGCATACCTGCCACGAACCCGAAAACCAGCGGTAAGGGGAGACGTGACATATGCTATCTTGCCCGTTTGTCGGATTGCGCTGACAATGGGATGTTCCGTCGGAAAAGCACTTGTTGGTTTAAGAATGACGTTCCCGCTGTTGGATATGCCATGGGCTTTATTTCAAGCCAAGATAAGATATGTTTTTCATATTGGCAACACTTTGCCTATGCGGGCCGGCCTTTGTCCCGATATGCTGCCAAGCCAAGGTCCTTCCGGACATAAAAAAAGCCATATCAATGTCATACCACTGATACGGCTTTCATAGTCGGGGTGAGAGGATTCGAACCTCCGGCCTCAACGTCCCGAACGTTGCGCGCTACCGGGCTGCGCTACACCCCGAAATCCAAGTAAGAGCCACCCAGGAGACTCGAACTCCCGACCCACGCATTACGAATGCGTTGCTCTACCAACTGAGCTAGGGTGGCTTATGATTTGTTAGGCCTTTCGAACGGACGGACGGCAAAAATACGTTATCTTGCTTTACATTTCCAATACCAAGATTCGAATTTATTCTGGCTCCTTCGACCTGCCGGCTTTCCGGACATACTGCTTTTTCAACCGTCCTTTCATGCAGTTTCTGTTAACGGTGGGAGGTGTTCATTGTTTCAAAGGTCATCGGAACATTTTCCTTCATTTCGTCCATTCCGACGCCCTTCCGGCAACACCCGGCTTCCGATTCATCATTGTCCACCTCGATCCGGTTCAACTGCACCGGACCCGGTGACGTTCGAACGGATGACGGGCGAACCACGGTAAGTCACAACGCCCGAACCCGTGATGGATGCCGCCAAGGATTCCTCCGCCCATACGGCGGCATCTCCGGATCCCACAATCTCCACCAGACAGCCCTTCAGCGCCATGGAGCGCATGTGCATGTCACCGGAACCTGTGATCTGCAGCTCGGCATCCCGGGCACTGCCTGCCAAGCGAATGGAACCGGAGCCGCTGATGCCAGCTTCCAACCGGTTCGCTTCCACGGTCAGGTCCATGTCGCCGGAACCAGTGACTGAGAGGCGCAGTGGATTCGAAATCTTGAATGTCCCTTCCGAACGGATGTTACCGGAACCGGACAAGCGGGCCTCCTCCAACACCGGCAGGGTCACCCAAACACGAATGGGTGCGAAACCACGGGTGCTCCGCCGGAACTTGATGTCCCATAGCCCGTTCTTCACCTGCCGGTTGATGTTGTCGATGATGTTTTGTTGTGCTTCGATGCGCACAGACGGTGCATCACCCTGCATCAGCATGACTTCCGTGTTGCCGACCGACAGTTCTATGCCGGAGAAATCGTCTAGCGCTAGGTCCTGTCGCACCGTGGGGCCTGTACCCCTAAGCGACCCGTATCCGTCCTGTGAAGGAGCGCAGCCGACCCAAGATACGAGAAGTAAAAGCGTTGATAACAGTTGAAAAATGGGTTTCATCTGATGTACTTTTTTAATGAAGGACATGCCATACGCCACATGCCTGCAGGTTTCCGAAATTTTCCGGTGCGCATGCCCCCGGTCGGGTTGTTACGGCAAGCGGATGTCATCCTTTCTGCCGAGTCCATGCGGAAAGACAATCGGCAGACACAAGGGTTGCACACTCGCTGGGAACAAACGGGTAAGGGTTGGGAAAAGCCGGAGCGGCACAGTGCTGCTCCAAGGCGGGGGACGGACTCCCCGCCGTCAAGACAGGACGGACGTGCCGGCGATGACAGCATGGAACCACCGTCCCGAAAAGACAACATCAGCTCATACGGATGTTACAGCGTAGAAAGATTTACGACAAAACCGTTTATCTTCTTGTTTTTCTGAAGGTTATCCTTATAAGCGGCGGCCTCACGCTCCGTAGGGAAGGAACCGAGTATGACCTTGTACTGCAATTCGCCAGAAGCTTTTCCGGGCGATACGCTGACCAATATGTTGGTGAACCATTTGTCCTGTAATTCCGACACTTTCCGAAAAAGTGCGTCTTGGGTGCGCAGGGCGGATACCTGTACCCCGAAACCCTTCTTTTCCGGTCGCTTGAGTGTCAGTTCGAACAGGTCGAAGGAAGCGTGGGCGGACGACCTGGCCGGAGTGGCCTCGGCGGACGTTGGGGCTGAAGTCTTGCGTTCCGGTTTGGCGGCGGTGATTGGCTTACGGACCGGAGCGGCCTGCTTGACCGGAACCGGGTCCAGCGCCGGGCGGGCATCAGGGCTTTGTTTTCCTGAAGCTACCGTCCTGGCGGCGGCGGACCGCTCGGGAGAAGGCTTGGCAGCCGGCGGCTGACCAGTCGTACGGGGTGCCTGCTGGCGCTGCGTTGCCGATTCCGATTCACCCACCAACTCCACCATCACACTGACCGATCCTTCCGACAACATAGCCAGTTGGGTGGCCGCAGCACGCGAGAGATCAACGATCCGGCCGCTGATGAAAGGCCCTCGGTCGTTTACCCTCACCTCCACGGAGCGACGATTGTCCACCCGCGTGACCCGAATGGTGGACCCGAATGGATAGGTTTTGTGTGCGGCCGTCAGTTTGCCGGTGTCGTACAATTCCCCACTTGCCGTCGGCTTCCCTTGGAATTGGTCTGCATAATAGGATGCCAATCCAAATTCCGGCGCCTGGGCACCAAGGGTAACGACCAGCATGCTGGTCAGCAGCAGCAGTAAGCTCGATTTTTCCATGGCGTGTCTTTTTTTCTTCGACCTCGCAAAGGGCCTGGACCGGCACGGTATCTCGCGAATCACAGGGAATCGCCCCACCGGTTAGCAAAAGGCGAAGCCAGGAAGGAGAACATTCTCGCATCAACACCAATTGCACTTGCACCAAAAAGCAGGTGCGGCCGACATACCGATTAAACCGACGCACGCCTTTAATTACATCGTACCGGGCGTTTCGTCTTGTCAAAGATACTGACATTTCTCTCCGGACCACTTTGCAGGTCCGCTTTTTTTACCGGCTCCGCATGCCGTACCCTGCTGAAAAGCTTGCTTGGAAATGGCTGCCATACGGTCCGGCAGCACCGGCCCGACAACCTGGAGATGGAAAAGTCCTGAAAAAAGGGCATCCCTGTTCCCCGTCCGCCCCGGCGTCCTGGTCACGTAACGAACGCTTACCGGAGAATTATCTTAATTTTGTTCACTGTGAGGTCGTCGGAACGGACCACGTGCCGAGCTCTTCGTCGCCGTGGTCCGTTCGTCTCCGTGCAGAATTGTAAAAAGCAGGAAAATGAGCAAGAAAGGCAGGGTCCTTGTCGCCATGAGCGGCGGAATAGACAGCACCGTCACAGCGATGCTGCTGCACGACGAAGGCTACGAGGTGGTGGGTATCACCATGAAGACCTGGGATTACGCCTCCTCCGGCGGAAGTTCGAAGGAAACCGGGTGCTGCAGCCTCGATTCCATCAACGACGCCCGAAAAGTAGCCGTCGATATGGGTTTTCATCATTTCATAGTGGATATCCGGGACGAATTTGGAGACCATGTCATCGACAATTTCGTCGGAGAGTACCTGGCCGGCCGGACACCCAATCCTTGTGTCCTCTGCAACACGCACATCAAATGGCAGGCATTGCTCAAACGGGCGGATGCGCTGGATTGCGAATTCATCGCCACGGGTCATTATGCCGTCCTATGCCAACAGGACGACCGTTTTTTTGTTCGCCGCGCTTCGGACCGGCAGAAAGACCAGTCTTACGTACTGTGGGGCCTAAGCCAGGATTGCCTCCGACGGACCCGCTTCCCCTTGGGCGAGCTGACCAAGCCGGCCGTCCGACAGATAGCTTTTGACAACGGTTACCAAGAGCTGGCCGGCAAAAGTGAAAGTTACGAGATCTGTTTCGTGCCGGACAACGATTACCGCAGTTTTCTCAAACGCCGGGTGGACGGGTTGGAGGACCGGGTGGCCGACGGGGAGTTCATCAACAGATCCGGAGAGGTGCTCGGCAAACACCAAGGGTACCCATTCTACACCATCGGACAAAGAAAAGGACTCGGCATCGCCCTGGGCAAACCGATGTTCGTCACGGAAATCCGCCCGGAATCAAACCAGGTCGTCTTGGGTGAAGAATCGGAACTCATCCGCAACCGGATCACCGTCGGCCAGGTGAACAGGATGAAATACGAACACATCCCCGACGGACTGGAAGCCGTGACCAAAATCCGTTACCGTGACAACGGTGCTTACAGCTTCCTTCATAACGAAGGCACGGATGTAGTCGTCACCTTCCAGGCCAATGTCAAAGGAGTCGCCCCCGGGCAATCCGCCGTATTCTATGAAGCGGACGATGTGGTCGGCGGCGGCATCATCCACCGCTGAGCACCCCGTCCCCAACAAGCGCCGTCATGAAAATTGTCCTGCTTTCGCACATCCTGGCTGCGGCCCTCCTGTTCTCCTTTCACAGCTGTAAGTCCGAGGAGGACACCTACCTGTCCTTACCCCTTCAGGCGGATTACCTGCCGCTTTTTCCCGGCAAATACGCCGAGTATGTAGTGGATTCCCTGATATTCGACCCCAAGGCTCCCATTCCGTCCTACGCTCGTACCGTCCTGGTCCGGGAATTGGTGACCGACACTTTCCGGCTGACCGACGGCCAGCTGGCATATCGGATAGAACGCAGCGAACGACCGGCAGACACCCTGCCCTGGCAAGTCACACAGGTCCTCAGCGCCGCCCTTGAGGAGAACCGGATAGTGATTCGGGAAGACAACCTGGCTTTCATCCGGCTGGTTCTGCCGCCTCGCCAGGGACTCCAATGGGATGGGAACGCTTTCCTGGATCCTGCCACTGTTGTATCCGTCGCAGGAGAAAACCTCGAAATGTTCAAAAACTGGTCTTACCGGATCGCCGAAGATCCCGTCGCCTGGGAAATCGACAATCTCCTCCGCTTCGACTCGGTCGTGACGGTCTCCGAAGCCGATGACGAAAATCTGATCGAACTGCGCCGGTCCACAGCCCGTTACGCCAAAGGCGTCGGGCTGGTCTACCGGGAAGCCTGGATATTGGATACCCAATGTGTCACCGACTGCATGGGCATGACTTGGGAGGAGAAGGCGGAGAAAGGATACATACTCCGGCAACGGATCACCAACCATAACTGATGACTCCCGCATACCTCACCATCGGACATACCATGAAAACCCACGGCGCCAAGGGTGCCGTGAAGGCAAGCATCGACGCGCCATATCTGGATGTCCTGCTGGACAAAGGCATCGTCTTCCTTTCGGTGGACGGTCGGCCGGCTCCCTTCTTCATCGAATACCTCCGGGAGGTCGGGGATTATCTGCTCAAGTTGGAAGGCATCGATTCGCCCGACCAGGCCAAAAAACTGACCAACACGCCCTTGCTGCTGCGGCAGACAGACTTGCCGGCCGATTTGGTGCCGGACGAGACGGAAGATTTATCCACTCTTGCCGGGTTCATGCTGCAGGATGCGGAAGGCCGGGATATCGGCCGCATCGAATCGGTGGAGTCCTTTCCGCAACAGGAAATGGCCATCGTGGAATACGAAGGACGCTCCGTCATGATACCGCTGCACCAGCGTCTGGTCGTCCGGCTGGACCTACCTGCGCGTATCATCCGAATGCGTTTGCCGGACGGGCTGCTCGATCTGTAAGAGGCCGTCTTCCCGCTATCTGTCCGGTCAGGACTGACAAATCGAAGGGACATGCGGGCGAAGGGACTCCTTCGGCAGGTGTTTCCTCCCACCGCAGATTAAGGTGCGCCCCCGGAGCCCGGCCACCCGGCGACAAATGTGCCGGCCGCTTTTTCCAACCCGGGACAACCCGCGCAATCTAATAGAAAGTATCCAGCAACTTCAGTTCCAAGCCGTCCGGAAAAGGCAGGGTCAGCGCTTCCGAAACCGGGACACCTGCCATCAATGCCTTCAGTTCGAGCATTTGTTCTTGCTGCCGAGCGTGCCGGAGCGCAACCTTCATCATTCCATCCAGGTAATAGGATTGGGCCAGGATCGGCAGGTCCATACGCTTGACGGCGTGCATGACCGTGGGAAGTTGTGTGTATGGGAAATTGAGCTGAAGGACGACCTGCAGGACTTTCTCCTCCTTGCCGGCTGCAGCCAGGGCATCGGCCGCGGCACGACGATAAGCATTGATCAAGCCAGCCGTTCCCAACAGGGTTCCTCCGAAATAACGTACGACCACCACCAGCACATCGGTCAACCCGAAATGATCGATCTGCCCCAGGATGGGGCGACCGGCCGTGCCGGAGGGCTCCCCGTCATCATTGGCACGGAAGGACGAACCGTCCGGTCCCACTCGATAAGCGTAACAGGCATGCCTGGCTTTAGGATGCAACGCCCGCAGTTCTTCCAAGTGTCCCGACAACTGATCGGCATCCCGCATGGCGTAGGCAAAGGAAAGGAACCTGCTGCCCCTGTCGCGGAACAAACCCGTCGCCGGCCCGGCGACGGTGTGGAACGTATCCTGTTGGCCATTGGTCATCGGCAGGTCAATCGGTACCTGGTGTATGCAGTTGTTGTTCGAGATGGTCCACCAGGCGGTCCAACTGCCAGGCGTCCGAAACACGGAAGCGACCAATGGCCGTCCGACGAAGCCGGGAGAGATAGGCCCCGCTGTCCAGCGCTTTACCGATATCGTATGCAAGGGACCGGATGTAGGTGCCTTTGCTGCAGCGCACCTCAAAATCAATCTCCGGCAGCTCGACCCGGGTGAATCGTAGGTCGTATATCGTCACCGGACGAGCCTGGACGGACGGACGCTCCCCTGCCCTCGCTTTCTTGTACATGGGCTGACCATCCACCTTTATCGCGGAAAATACCGGCGGAAGTTGGTCCATCGGACCGACGAACTGTTGCCTGACATGTTCAACCGCTACTTCCGTTATATGCTCCGTGGAAAAAATTCCGTCCGGCTCCGTCTCGGCATCATAGGAGGGTGTGGTGGCACCCAGCCTGATGGTACCGGTGTATTCCTTTTCCATCTCCTGATAGTCGGTGATGCGCTTGGTGAGTTTACCGGTGCAGATGATAAGCAGCCCAGTCGCCATGGGATCCAGTGTGCCGGCATGTCCCACCTTTATTTTCGACACCCCGTAACAATGGCGCAGCACGCCTCTGATCTTGTTGACAACATCGAAGGAGGTCCATCCGGCGGGCTTGTCCACCAACATGCAGGATCCCTCCAAGTAATTTTGCCTTTCCGGCAAAGGGTCTTCCATGATATTACTTGTTTCTGAATATGCGCTCGCAATTCCTGTGCCGCCCATACGCGGCTGGGCGACCGGCCTACACGGCTGCTCCCGCCTTCAGGCCAGCTGCCAGGCGAAAGGCATGCTTGATTCCGACAGGAGGTCCCCGCCCGTCCTGGCCTAGCAGAGCTTGCACGAAGAACTTGCCTCCGGGTAGGAGGGAAAGGAGCCGTTCTAAGCCTTGTGGGCTGGCATACTGGAATTTTGAACAGCGCTTGTCGGCAGCTAGTCCTTACCACCAACCCTTTCCTCCGAGGGTTCCGCAGTCAGCGAAGGTGTCTGCTTACGATGGAAAATGGCAAAGATTTCCACGACCAGGCCGAGGAAAATGACGAATGGTCCGACCAAAGTACGCCGTTTGCTGAAGATGATGCTGTCATCCCAGACTTCCGGACTGGGCATGGCCCCTCCGCTCATCAGGACCAGCCCCAAGGCGACCAGCCCGATGCCGGCCAGCATAAGATAATAATTGTTCCTGTCGAAAATCAGGGGTTGCTTCGGACGACTGGCTCCGGCACCTGTGTTCCGCGACCGGTTTTCCACCCGCGACGTGGTAGTCCTCGCCACCCGTTTGGCAGGCTTGCTCTTGCTCATCGATCAGATTAGTTTACAGATATGCAATCCGTCACGACTGGTTCGGGCGGTTGGCAACCTTTCCCTTACCTGTTCCGGTGACGCTTCGGTTCAGTAGAGATCGTCCACCCGCATCTTCAGATACTTGCGGACTACGTAATAAGTCCCGGTCAGGTTCAGCAGGATCCCGAACGCTAACAGGGCGGCAAAAACATACAGTGTACGCTCCAGATCGAACCACTCCCGCAATCCTTCGGCATATTGCAAGGCCAGCCGAAGCAAACCCGTCAGTACGCCGATGGCCAGCAAACCGCTGAACAGCCCTTGCCAGATGCTACGGAGCAAATATGGCCGGCTGATGAATCCCCACGACGCCCCAACCAACTCCATGTTCTTGATCAGGTGACGGTTGGCGTACAAAGCCAGCCGAATCGTGTTCAGAATCAACGCGACGGATACAAACAGCAGTACCAGTCCGGCCACCAGTACGCCCATTCCGATTTTCCGCAGGTTGGCGGCGATCGCGTCTGCCACATGGTCCTGGTAGTACACATCGCTGACAGCCGTGAATCCGCGGAGGGTCTCCCTGACAAACCGCAATTTGGTAGCTTCCATCCAATCCGCTTTCAGCCGGAAAACAATCACATCGTACAATGGATTCGCCATGTCCAACTTCAGGAAATCCTCCCCGAATTCCGACCGCATCAGCGCCATGCCCGCTTCCTTGCTGACAAATCGGTCGCTGCCAGGCTTTAGAAACGCGCTGGCCGTCAGAAAACCCTGCAAACTGTCCTGTGCAGCAACTGTTCGGTCCGGTTTCAACTCCACCATCCATTCCACCTGCTCCTTCAGCATCCGAACGTACTGCTGTCCCTGGAGCAGCAGCAAGCCGAACAGCCCGAGCAGGAACAACACCATAGTCACGCTGAGAATGGCGTAGCTATAGTTCGGCTTATGCGTGGGAATGCCTTTCACGGACCCTGTCGATTTGCCATATGTATCTGTTCATGCTGCGTACCCGCACTGCCTGGGCCGTCGGCGGAGCCATCTGAAAGACAACTCGCCGGCCCGGGGTTTCGACAAGGCTTCCGCCTGTCTTGCATCCGGATGCCGCTGCGACGGACAAAGATAGGGAATTCGCCCTACTCCCGTTCGTATAATTCCTGCATCAGCTGCTCCGTTTCCCGAACAAGGTCATCCAGATCCGCCTTGATCTCCGCACTGTCCTTCCCGCCTTTCGGCAACAGGCGGTCTGTCTTTGTGGCATCCTGCTCCCGGACATAATCCTGCAGGGCCCGTTGCAGGGCTTCCCGCTGCGAATCCAGATCCCGGATCCGGTCCAACAACGCATCGTCGTCGGAGCCTGCCCGCACCTTGTCGCGCAGGTCTTCCAACAGGTCCCCGATTTTGTCCACCGCCGCATCGTATTTACCCGCATCGAATTTATCCTTTTCCGCCTGCAACAGTTCTTTGACAGAAACGGCCAGGGTTTTCACCTCCCCGAAAATACGGCGGGCGTTTTCCTTTTCCCGGTCATCTCCCATGAAATAATTGTAAACAAGGATACCGACAATGAGCAGCGAGACGATCTTCAAAACGGACTTGATCATAACCAAAGGTGTTTGGGTAGCAACGGTTGCCGGCATGCCGACAGGCCTTGCGAAGCAAGGACCTGCCCGGACAGGCCGGCGCCTGTTCCAACTGTCCTTCAAATATCAGAAAAAATGTCGAAGTCAGGGATGGGAGACCATGGCCGCGGCAGCTGGCTCCGCCGGAACCAAGCCGGGACAGCCCCGCTCCACTTGGCAAACCGGGCGGATTATCTTGCTGCCCGCAGCCGGTAGGCTCCGGTCTGCAACCTTCCCGCCGGCATCTGGGACCACCGGTCCATGGTTGCCGAAGCGGTGCTTCGGAGCGAAACGGCGCATCCAGCAGCAGATGATGTCAAGGTAATGACTGTCCTCCTCGCCCAGTCCGTTTCTGAGTACGTGGCGGTTGGTATTGCCGATGATGTCAAGGCGATGGCAATTGCCGGCCCAGAAGCCTCGGCTGTCGGTGTGGCAAGGTCAACAGACAGCCGCCGGCACCGGCGATGCTACGGCGTCGATTTCCTCCTCCGGGGTCACTGGGGAGGTACGTGGCGCAGGGAACTGGTCCTGCCGCCTTCCCGGCAAAGAAACGGATGTGATGCTGCCATCCCAGAAGGCATGTATACCGTTTCGCTTTCGACAGTCAACGCTTCGGTCCGAAGGTGTAGCGGCTTGATGTTCCGACCGTGGTCGGGACCGACCCTCTGACCTCCTCGATGGTATGGAACAGCCGGTCACCCGTGCGGGAAAAACGGTGGACATTTTTTTCCGAAAGTATTCCGTCCGTTCCGGCTGTTCGGATGGACCTTGTCCCCAGTACAATCAATACCCGATTGATAACGGCTGTCTGCATGCGTTCCGACCGTTTCGACCGTATGCCCCGGCTGCACAAAGTCGGCGGATGCCTTCCCCGTGCAGCGCGCGGTGGCATGGATGGTTCCGTCGTCAGATTGTTGATAATCGCTCGGTAGTAGACCATGCGGTGCGGGGAAACAGCGTGTTGGCTTCCCTGGGCAGAACAAGGTAATAACGGAGAAAAACACAGCGTCAGCCGCATCCTGCATTACCAACTTCCGGCGGAAGCGATACGGAGCCGCATTTCGAGTATCTTTTTGCAGACCGGATCGGCCAGGGATTCCTCCAAACATCGGGAACATAAGGCAAGGCTGGACTTATGAACCTGCGGTCGGGCCTCAACGAGAATATTCACTCCTTCCCGCAACGGATATCTCGCAACGCAGGGTACAGGGTAATGCGGGGCGTGACAAGTCGGCATCCGCCGGAGGAGAGCCTGACGGTCGAATGGCATCGCCAGCGGACGGTAGACTGATTTCGCCGGCTCAACGACCCCATTTGCGCAACTGTTTCACCACCGCCCCGAAATCCTTCGGCAAATCAGCTGTGAAGGCAACCTGTTCTTCCGAAGCCGGATGCTGGAAGGAGAGGCGGTGAGCATGGAGGCTGGTTCTGTTCATCAAGGGGCGTTCCTCCTCCTGGAACTTGCCCATGCGGTATTGTTGGTGTTTGACATCGGACAGCAGGAAGACTGACTTCCGGCCGTACAGCGCATCGACGGCCAGCGGGTATCCGATCGCCTGGAAATGTACCCGTATCTGGTGCATGCGGCCGGTCTTGATATCCGCCTCCGCCAAGGTGTAGTGCCGGAAAAGCTCCACCACTTTGAATTGCGTCACAGATGGTTTACCCCGTTGCGCCACTATCATCTTCCCCGGCTCTGAAGGATGCGCTGCCAAAGGTTTGTCTATGACACCCGCTGCCTGGTGCATCACCCCTTCCAACAGGGCATAATAAATTTTGGTGACCGTATGAACCTGGAACTGGGCCGACAGATGGCGGTGCGCCTGCTCTGTCCTGGCGAACACCAGGATGCCGCTTGTCTCCCGGTCGAGCCGATGAACGGTGAATATCCTACCGTACAGATCCGCAAGCTGATGATACAGGTTGGGTTTGTCGGGAGAGAACCTGTCCGGTATCGTAAGCAACTGGGGCGGTTTGTTCACCACCACGATATCCGGATCCTCAAAAACGATTTCGAATGCCTGCTTCACAAATCGAGTAATTAGCCTACGCGGAAGAATGCCGGAATCCGGCGGTTACGACTATACAAAGGTAAACGGAATTGGAATGAATAGCGTGCAATCCACGTGGCCTTGTGAAATTACATTTGGATGATGACAACTTTTGAGACGGTGCGGATTTGTTTTGTGTGAAGACCCGACAATCAGCGCTGTTTCAGAGCGACGGGGAAGGACGGGGTACAAGGAGCCCTGAACAACCGCACGGATCAGGCCCAAGGCAATTTGTTGTTACAAAGTCAGTTTGTGCAGGGGCGATGCCTACGACGTCCCCATGGAAGGGATTCGTTCTCGTCTTCCTGGGGAAGGCCAAGGGGCTGCAGGAAGAAAGGGCTGTGCGGAGACCCCGCATGTCAGGTTTCGTCCTTTCTTCGCCCAGGCTTCGCGAGACCATGTCCCCCCCGTGAGGTCCGTATTCCTACTGTCCGGGAACCATGGACGCACCGTTTCCGGGGTACAGACCAAAATGCCGAATCGTTGGCTTACGAGCGGTGTCATATGGATTGGATCCGGTTTCCAGGTTCCGGACCTCAGGATGATGATCCCCATCGGTAAGTGCCGACAGAAAATCCGGCGAGGTCGAGCACCCGGTCCGTGACAGTGGAGACCAAGGCCTCCAAATCCGCAGGCCGGCTGTAGAAGGAAGGACTCGCTGGGCAAATGATTCCCCCTGCCTCGGTAATGGCGACCATATTGCGCAGATGCAGCAGGTGCAGCGGCGTTTCCCGAGGCACCAGGATAAGGCGTCGTCTTTCCTTGAGCATGACATCGGCCGCCCTTGTCACCAGATCGTCGGAAACACCGGCCGCGATTCTTCCGAGCAGCCCCATGGAGCACGGACAGGCTATCATCGTGTCGTACCGGGCGGAACCTGAAGCGAAGGGGGCTTTGAAATCCTGCTTGTCAAAAAAATCGAAGGGATAATCATGATAACTTTCGTCACCCAGCTCATATGTCCAATTGAACCTGGCATTGTCGCTCATGACGACCCCGACCGCCGACCATTGGTCGGACAGCTGCAACAGGCGGTCGAAAAGCACTTTGGCGTAGATTGAGCCGCTGGAGCCGCCTATCGCGACGACAATTTTCCGTGTGTTGTCAACCATGGGCATGGTGGTGGTGATGTGGTGTGGTATTTGCCCGGCAATCGGAGGGCCACGCCCATCCTGTACGGGCGTTTCTTTGCAACCAGGATGCAGGTCATCCGACGACGACGGGTTCACTGGGGAAACGGATGGGCGGGACGATTGTTCATACGGTGGCAGCATCTCGCCGCCCCTTGCTGTCATGGCATGGGATCCATCGGTTGGCCACTGGCGCAGCCGGTCCCTTTTACCGCGGATTTCAGTGGCGGGGCAGAACATTCTGGCGGCAGGGTCCGTTTATGATTGGAAGGATGTCGCCCGGATTCCGGAGTCAGCCCGAATGAATGGCAAACAAATTACAGTCCGCCTGTTCGACCAACCATATACCGGCCGGTAGCTGCCGCGACATCGGGAGGGAACAAGCATAACCCGGGCCGCCCTGTGCGGTCTCTTCCATCTTACGCATGACTAAATCAATCGTCATCACCGCCTTACTTGCCGCTGTTGCCGGCATACTCGCATTCATACCGAACCATCACTCCACGGACAACCATCGCGTCCAGGATGTAACCACCCCGGTCGGAGTGGAGATCCGATGGATGAGCTGGGACGAAGCCGTCAAGGCCAACGCAAAGGAACCCAGGAAACTTTTCATCGACTTCTACACGGATTGGTGCGGTTGGTGCAAACGAATGGATGCCACCACCTTCCAGGACCCCAAGGTGGTGGCGTACATGAACAAACATTTCTACGCCGTGAAGTTTGATGCGGAGCAGCGGGAGGATGTGCAGTTCATGGGAACGACCTTCAAGTGGCGGGAGGGCGGAAGAAACGGCGTTCACATGCTGGCTTACGAATTGCTCAACGGCAGGCTCGGTTATCCCAGTTATGTCTACCTGACCCCCAAATACGAGCGCATTCTGATTTCTCCAGGGTACAAAGAGGCTGTTGCGCTGCAAAAGGAGATGCTGTTCGTCGCTGAGGACCATTACAACTCGACCAGCTGGGAGGATTTCCAACGGGGCGAGTGAGCTTTCATGACTATCAGGATAAGGCGGACGGCATTACATCCTGGCGTCTCCTTAGCTTTAAGCCGGTAGGACGGGCGGTGCGACATAACCCGTCGATCCCAGACCCGACGAGGGGACAACGGTCAACGCAGGGCGAGACTGTGCGATATTTTTTCAAGTAATTCCGTCGGTTGGAAAGGCTTCCCTACATGGTCGTTCATTCCGAACAACTGAGCCTTTTCCTTTTTGGACAGATAGGCCGATGCGGTGAGCGCAATGATTGGCACATCCCGTTTGGCATGGTCGCGGTGATTGCGGATTTCCGCCGTAGCGCGATAACCGTCCATCACAGGCATCTGGATGTCCATCAGAATGACATCGAAAGGCTGTGCATCATACAAGGCGAGCGCTGCTTCTCCATTGTCAGCCACAGAGACGACCATACCCATTTTCTTCAACAGATTACCGACGACCAACTGGTTGAGCTTGTTGTCCTCCACGACCAGCACCTGCATGCCGACCAGATGCGCATAGGATTCCGGTGCAGGAAGTGACGGAGGTATTTCCGCCTTGCCATCAGGGCCCGGGGCGGCATCTGTCCACAGCTTCCCGCCGGTCAGCTCCGCTAGCGCCTTCGAAACGAAGGCGGAAAGGGTCCGGCCTGCCTGTCGGATTCCGCGGACCTGTTCGGCCTGGCCGGCAGGCAATGATTCGGAAAGCAAGCCGTCACTGAGACCCAGGATGATGTTGAGCGGCGTGCGCAGTTCGTGGCTCATGGTCGCCAACACTTGTTCCGGATGCAGTGGCGCACGTTCCATGTGTTCCCTTTCCGCCATCTCGTCCACCAGCTTCTTGTTCAGCAGGTCCAGTCGGATACACCGTTGCAACAAGGCATCCGCCTCCTCCTCTTTCGTCCGGAGTGCCTCCTTCCAATGTAGGACGGCCGCGGATATGGCTTGTTTTCTGATTTTCTGCTGCAGCCGCTGTTGCCACCACATAACCAGCAGGATGGTCATAACCGGTAACAGAATGCCGATGTTTCCTTCCGCGGGAACCGGCAGGAAGGGAATCGCACGATCGTTGAGCGGGGGCCAACCGCGGACTTGTGCCGACAGGTGCGACAGGGTCAGGCAGACAAGGGAAAGGGAATACAGCCAACGGGTCATATTGCGGTTTCAGATGCATCGGAATCCGTGCGCCGGGAGGGATTTCCAATCACCCGCGCCCCGACGGTCTTGGAATGGCCAGCCCCGTGCAAAGACCGCTCACAGGGGGCTGGAACCGTATTATTCGACAGACCGATTGAACTGCGTACGCAAATACAATGCCGGGAAGGGGCAGGGCAGGACGCGCGGTTGACTTACCCACGACACCAGTGCGGGTGTCATTCCGCCGGTTCCCGATAGATGGCGATGTGACGTTCACCCGGTCTGACATAACCACGGTACATTCCCTCACTGTTGAATGTCATGGTAAGGTGTCCTTTCGCATCCACGGCGATCAGGCCGCCTTCGCCGCCGACAGCCTTGAGTTTGCCCAGGACGATTTCCTTGGCGGCCTTGTCCAACGGCTCCCTCAGATAGGCCAACCGGGCGGCGAGGTCATGTGCCACCGCATGGCGTATGAAATATTCCCCATGACCGGTACAGGATACCGCACAGGTGGCATCCTCCGCCCAGGTACCAGCCCCGATGAGGGGTGCGTCACCTACCCTGCCCCAACGTTTGTTCGTCATGCCACCGGTGGAGGTACCGGCTGCCAGGTGTCCCTCGCGGTCCATGGCCACACAGCCTACCGTCCCGAATTTCGTATCCACCCGATCCGCATTGGTCAGCGCTCCCAGGCCAACCTCGGCATCCAGGGCCCGCTGCAGTGCTTTCCGACGGTGTTCGGTATGGAAAAACCGGTTGGGGACCGTATCCAGGCCGACCGATCTGGCGAAAGACTCCGCCCCTCGGCCGGTCAGCAATACGTGAGGGGATTGTTCCATCACCGCAACCGCCGCACGGACCGGGTTGCGTACGGTCCGGATACCTGCCACCGCCCCCGCCGCCCCGCTTGCACCGTCCATGACAGCCGCATCATGTTCGACGATTCCCTCGTGTGTGAACACCGCGCCGATGCCCGCATTGAATTCGGGTGCATCCTCCAGCACCACGATCACCGCCTCGACGGCATCCATGGCTTTGCCTCCTCCCGAAAGGATGGCTTCCCCAGCATCCAATGCGCGGGACAGCGCGGACCGGTAGGCCGCCTCCCGGACCGCATCCATGTCCGTTCGGCGGATGGTACCCGCACCACCATGTATGGCCAGCACATACGCCGGGCGGGCAGGTGGGTTTTGCACCGGCCGGCAGGCCGGGAAACAGCAGACAGCCATGCTGGCCGCCAGCAACCGTCTTAGGAGGTCCTTTTTCATTTTGTCCTGTTTGCTTGCAACAAATATGCTCAATAATACCGTAACATAGCATAAAGACCGACTGCGGACGTCATTCTGACTGGAAAAAGAAAACGGCGGCATTCCGTGCCGCACTGTCAGCAGCGGTACGGCTGAGCCACCATGCAGGCAACCCGGCCACAGCCGGCCGGTTCCGGCATACATCACCCTACTTATGAAAATACTGATCATCGGCGGCGGCAACATGGGCATCACCTATGCGCACGCCTTCCTGCGCTCCAGAATCACTTCCCGCGAAGACCTTATGATCCTGGAAAAATCATCCGAAAAATGGCCTGAGCTGGAACGGCAGGACGTCGGCAGCGTATGCCGCCGCCCGGAGGATTGCCTAGCCGGTTCGGATCTGGTCATCCTCGCGGTGAAACCCCAGGACGCACCCGACCTGTTTGTGAAGATCAGACCGATGGTGGACCCCCAGCAGGTCTTTCTAAGCATCATGGCCGGCGTCCGGATGCGAACCATCTGCGAAGGGCTGGGACTTAGGAAGGTCATCCGCGCCATGCCGAACTTGCCCGCACAAATCGGCATGGGCATGACCGCCTTCACCTCGACGGACGAGGTGACCCGTATCGAGCTGGTCACCGTACAGAATCTCATCAACACCACCGGAAAAAGCGTCTATGTAGAGGACGAGGCCCTCATCGACGCCGCCACCGCCATCTCAGGCAGCGGCCCTGCCTATGTGTGGTTTTTCATGCAGGCCATGATCCGGGCGGCGACGGAGGCCGGCTTCAGCGAGGCGGCCGCGGAACTCCTCGTCGGCCAAACCTTCCAGGGTGCCATCGACCTGTACCATCAATACGATTTCAGCTGCCAGGAATGGATCCGAAAGGTCGCTTCGAAAGGTGGCACCACCGAAGCGGCCCTGGCCTCCTTCGAACAATCCGATCTGTTCAACCACATCCTCCGCGGTGTGGAGGCGGCGCGCGCGCGCGCGCAGGCCCTCGGCAGCTGAATGGAACCGGGACGGGAAAGATTTTCCCGATCCGTGCAGTCCTCCTTTCGCCGTTTTTGCTTTATTTTGCGGAGAAACTATTCCTCTCGTCGTTTGTTAGGAGATAGCTGGTGCCACCAACGGAACGCCCCTTCATACGCCGGACCGGCGAACCACGCCGGGCCGACCGATGACCGTCGGATGCCGAATGTCCTCCCGCATCACGTTTAAACGGACCAACATGGAATTGTCTAAGACCGCACACCTGTTCATCTATCGAATTCGGGAAAAAGGCCTGGAGATCTTCATGCTCAATGACGGGCAATCCGCCGGCAACTGGCAACTGCCGCAACATGACACCGAGGTCGCCGCCCTTGATGCGCATCAGGAAGACAAATTCATCGCCCTGGACCCCGTGCAACAGGAAGACGGCCATTTGGCCCGGGGAATCGCCGTGGAGGGAGACTGGCATGACATCCCATCCCTCAAATCACTGCTGAAGGAGGATGTGGTGTTCGTGCGCGACACCATCCTGCAGGTAGGTTCCGATGTAATGGACAAAGGGGCCTTCGTGGCGCTGAAGGAGGCCATCAAACGGGTGGCTCCGCACCAATACGAGATGCTCAAGGAACTCAAGGACATCATCACCGACCGAAACTCCGTCAAACATCTCTGAAGCCCGCCGCCTCGCGGTCCATCCCCGCCATGATTCCAGCCGTACAACGCAGCATCGCAGACACCGACTTTTCCTTTCCCGGCCAACAGGCTGTTTACCACGGAAAAGTCCGGGATGTTTATGCCGTGGGAGACCTGCTGGTCATGGTCGCCACAGACAGGATTTCCGCCTTCGACCATATCCTGTCCAGCCCTATTCCCTGCAAAGGGCAGGTGCTGAACCAGTTGGCCGCCCATTTCCTGGACGCCACGCGGGACATCTGCCCCAACTGGCTGATTGCCACGCCCGACCCCAATGTAGCCGTCGGCCACCGCTGCGAACCCTTCCGGGTCGAGATGGTCGTCCGCGGTTACCTCACCGGCCATGCCTGGCGGACGTGGCTGTCGGGTCGCCGGGAACTCTGCGGGGTCCCGCTGCCGGAAGACATGCGCGAACACGACCCGTTTCCAAGCCCCATCATCACACCCGCCACCAAAGCCGAGGAAGGACACGACGAGGACATATCGCGCGAAGACATCATCCGGCAAGGCATCGTCAGCGAAAGCGATTACCAACAACTGGAGGCCTATTCCCTCGCCTTGTTCGAAAGAGGCACCCGAATGGCCCGTGAAAGCGGGCTGATACTGGTGGACACCAAATATGAATTCGGCAAGAAGGACGGCCGTATCCACCTGATCGATGAAATCCACACGCCGGACAGCTCCCGCTATTTTTTCCTCGACGGATATGAGGAACGGCAGCGGCAGGGATTGCCGCAGAAACATCTTTCCAAGGAGTTCGTCCGCGAGTGGCTGATCTCACATGGCTTCCAGGGCAGGGAAGGCGAAATCATGCCCCTGATGCCGGAACCTTTCGTCGACCAGGTCACGGAGCGTTACATCGAATTGTTCGAACAACTGACCGGGTCGCCTTTCCAAAGAATGGACACGACCGGAATCAGGGGTCGGATCGAGTCGAATATCCGGGATTTTCTCCGTCAACATACCACCTGAGTTTCCTTTCCGGTCATTTGCCCACCGACCTATGCCAAGGTGTCCTCCCTGGCCTCCAGCCTTAACTTCTGCGACATCGCAGGCCCCAAATACCTGTCGATCAGATAGTGGGCCAGATAAATAACCGGCGTCAGCAATACGGCGACCAGAAATTTGTAACAATAATTCACCGTACCCACCGCCAGGAACAATTCCATGGACCATTTTTGCGGTCCGAGTACGAAAGCGACATACAACACCACGAAACTGTCGACGAACTGGGAAATCAGGGTGGAACCCGTCGCCCGCAGCCACAACTTCCGCTCACCGGTCCACCGCCGAAGCCGGTGGAAGACACCCGCATCCAATACCTGTCCTACCAGGAACGCCACCATCGAACCGGCGATGATCCACAATCCCTGTCCGAAAACCTGTTCGAAGGCCGACTGCATGTCCGGCACGCCCGCCGACGCATAGACCCCCCTCCACCAATCCGCCGGAACCAACCGGATGGAGGCATATACCATCCCGAAAGCATAGGCGATCAGCGAAGCTGTCAAATAGGACAAAGTCCTGACCGCCCTGCGGCCGTAATATTCGTTGATGAGGTCCGTCATGACAAAGACCACCGGCCATAAAAGCACCCCGGCGGTCAATGACAAGGATCCGGACTGACCGAACAACCGCCATTCGAACGGGCGGAAACCCAGGGTGTCCTCCAAAGCGAAAATCTTGACCCCGATGAATTCCGCCACCAAGGCATTGGTGACGAAAAAGCCGGCCAGCACCACAAAAAGCAGGACCTGTTTTTCCTGAATCAATTGTTTCATGAATGAATGTTGGATTGATTGCCGTCTACCTGCCGCCGCCGCCCGGGTGGACACACGACGGACCTGTGACGCCATGGCTGCAAATTACACACTTCCCCCAACTTTTTGCGGTGCCGTACCTGTCTATGTCTTTGTCGTCGTATCTTCACCTGCGCCCGCATGGGAATCAGGTGCGGCAAACACCGGAAAGGTCGGCAACCCGGCCGTTCCATACGACGCACAACTTGCGAAGAAGACAAATTGCACACATGCGAAAGATCCTTGTCGCCGTCCTGCTGATATCGGGCAGCATCACCGCCACCGCACAACTCCCGATCAACGGAACTTTTCGCCTGGGCGACACCACCCAACAGCAGGTTCTCCACATGCGGGACGGCTCGCAACTCATGGGCAGGATACTCCGGTTCGACGAGGCCCGCCTGGGCTTTCTCTTCCGGCAGCGGGACACCCTGCAGCTGCCCATCGCCGAAATCGACCGGATCGAAGTGGTGGGAACCAAGCTCTCCGAACCGCCCGCCAACGGAGCAAGCCCCTACCCCTTCCAGTATTCCGGCTTCACCAAGGGAGCCAACCTCGTCGGCGGCGAGCTCATCATGGCCAACCGTACCGGCTTCCGGCTCCGGCAGGATGACGGCAAACGAACCTTCATTTATTGGAAAGATACGGATTCCCTTTATCTGGTCGGGCCGTCGCTCCCCCGCAATCCGGACAAACACCAGGTGCTGACCACCGACCGGGGGGACAGGTTCTCCGGCATTCTGCGTGCGTATGACGGGCACTCGCTGCGCTTCGAACTGCTTTCCGGCAACCCGATCCAGCTTGTCCCCAAGGACATCAGCCAACTCAACTACCAGGACGACCCGGCAAACCAATCCGGAAAGAACAGCGCCGCCCCGGATGAAATGCCCGGACAGGTCCGCATGTACGTCTCCCCCACCGGATTCCTGCTCAGGAAACAGGAAAGGGAGTTCAGGACCGTACTGGTATCGAACACCTTCGATTACGGCGCTTCCGAACACCTTACCATCGGGGGTGGCTTTTCCACCGTCATCGTCGCCAGCATGTTCCAGGCGAGGGCCAAATTCGGCGGCAGCATCGGCGACCGGATCCATCTGGCAGGAGGTGTCCAACTCCTGGGACTCACCACCCTGGGACTCGGCACCAACGGCGCCGGTATCGCCTATGGTGCGGTTTCTCTCGGCAACCGTGAAAAATTCCTCAACCTGATGGTCGGCAAGGGCATATCCCTCAGCGAAGGTACCAGCCTGAGCGCCTACGCTCTTTCCGGGTCCTTCCGCATCGCCACCCATTTCCGTATCTTCGGTGAATATCTCGACATATTCGACGAATTCCAGGATGGGTTCCGGTCAGTCATCCTGGGCAGTTCCTGGTTCCGGAAGGGTAACCAGATAGACTTCGGCTTCTGGATGAGCAACTTCCAGGATCTTGCAAGCGATGGCTTCGTCCCTTTCCCCATCGCTTCCTATTCCTACCGGTTCTGACACCTAAACACGGCTTTGCGAAGGCACCGGCAGGCAACGCGCGTAAGGCTTGTCCGGAAAATACGCCCCTTCTTGCCACATGAAGGACTTTCGTTATATTTGCAAAGTCTGCCGGATACCCGCCGAAAGGAACGAGCCCCGCAGAACCGGGCGGCGGATCCGTCAAATCCGCTCCACCCTTGCGTTGCGACACCAGGTTCCGACGGTCTGCAACCGACCTGTCCGCCGGCTGTTTGTCATGCACCGCTTCTCGCAGACCTGCAATTGTGCCAGCGCGGTGGTTTCCGGTCCTTACAACAGATTGACGCATGTCGTACCCTGTACAAACCTTCCGGCGGGTCGCTGTCCTGTGCTTTGCAGTCATGACAGCCTTTTCCCCATCCGCTGCACAGTCCGGCTGTCCGGACTGCTCCGCCAGCTTGCCGGCAGGCTTGCCGGATGACACCTTGTTCCTGTCCGCCGCCCCGAACGGGACGGCCGGTGCCTACTATGAAGCAGACGTCGGATTCCGGATGCCGCTGAGCACCACCCCTGTCCATGCGTCGGATCCGAACACACCACCGGGCCTTCCCATCGGAAACATCACCATCTTGGCACTGGCCAATGTACCGCCCGGCCTGCAATGGCAACCCAACCAGTTCTCCTTCGATCCCGGCGTGCAACCGGATGGCTGTGTGCGCTTCTGCGGCACACCCCTGCAACCCGGACTGTACGAAGTGCAGGTGTTTGTTTCCGCACAAGTGTTGGTGACAAACCAAACCACTTCCTTTACTTTTCTAATGCTGATTCAGCCTGCTCTCGCCACCAACGACGGGTTCAGCATGACAAACGGGACCGGCTGCGGATCGGTGATCGTGGATTTCCAAAACAACGTCAGTTCCAACGGCCAGCCGGGATTCAGCTACACTTGGGATTTCGGCAACGGAAACGTCTCCGACGAGGAACACCCCGACCCACAGACATACGGACAACCCGGCCAGTATCCGGTTCGTTTTCAAGCTGTCATAGATACCTTTGGTTACCAACTCACCACCGTCACCATCCTGGATGCTGCCTGCAACGACTTCGGCCTGCCCACCAGTGTGCCACCGGACCTCTACATCAAGATCAAAGACCCCAACGGCAACCTGCTGGTCAGTACCGTACCGGCCGACAACGTCTCCTTTCCGTTCGCTGCCAGCATCAACCTACCCCTGGATACCGGGGTGTACGAATTGGAAGTCCGGGACGAGGACCTGTTCGGGTCCGAAAGCTGCGGCTATGTCTATTTCGACCGCCAGGTCACGGACACCCTGGTCAGCGGCGGCCTGACCGTGCTGCCGGCCGTCATCCATCCGGTCGCCGCCCTGGAAACCACGGATACCGTGACGGTGTTTCCGTTGCCACCCGTACCCCAGCTCGAACCGGATGGCCAAACTTCCTTTTGCGAAGGTTCCCAAACGACCCTCTCGGTCGAGAACCTCATCCATGGCCTCCAATGGTTCGTCGACACCAGCGCCCTGCTCGGCGCCGACACGAACATCCTCCCCATTTCCCAACCTGGTGCCTACTATGTGGTCCATACCGATTCCAACGGTTGTATCAGCCAATCCGATCTCCTATTTGCTGACATACTGCCCCTGCCTTATCCACCGGCTTTTCAAAACGAAGGGAACCTCCTGGTCCTCAACGATCCTGCCCTGCTACCTTCCTCCCATACGCTCCAATGGTCCCTCGACGGGACTCCCCTCCCGGACGCAACCGGCGAAAGCTGGTGCAATACCGTGCCCGGGACATCCCTCTACACCCTGACGGTGACGGACCTGGGCACCGGCTGCAGCCGTTCTTTCAGCCTCGGCACCACCTTCGACTCCGGGGTTTCCTGCGCCACCTCCTTCCCCGATGCCAACAACCCCGGGTCCCTGTTTCGATTGATGGAAAATCCGGTCGGACAAACCCTGCGGCTGGTTGTCAAGGATGCTGCCTCTCCCTCTCTTCGCTACCGGTTGGTGGATGCCACCGGAAGACCCCTCACCCCTTTCCTTTTTCTGGACCTTCCGGCACCGACGGACGTGCTGACGCTGGACATGCACGCATACCCGGCGGGATATTACCTGCTGCAACTCATTCCCGCCGAGGGCATCCCCCTCACGCTGAAAATAGCAAAGTCACCCTGATGCGGACCACCTAACGGCCCCGGCTCATTGTTCCAGCAGGTATTGCAGCACCTTTCCTGACAACACGCCCAGGAAATTCGCTACCGACAATCCGACAAGTGCCGTCGAAATCCCGGAAAACACCATGTAGCGGTTTCGAATGACCGATGCGACCTGCCCGATGAAGGCAGGTCCGTAGATACCCGCCGTCGATGTGATGATGGCTGTGTCCCGATCAATCCGGAACAACCGGCAAAGCGAAGCATGCAGCACCACCGCCCCCAGCAGGACCACCCCGCAATACACGACCATGAACCAACCGTCCCGCCAAATCAAACTGAAATCCGCCGTCAGGCCGATGGCCACACTGAAACAAAGCAGCAGATATTCACCCGCCTCATACGTACCCCCCCAATGCCGCACCGCCGGCACAAAGGAAGCCCCGACGCCCATGGTGGAAATCAGGAGGACCAAGGCCGTCGTTTGCTCCAGGTCGCCCCATATCAGCCACACAACGCCTGCGGATGAGGACAAGATGAGCACCGTCAATACCAGCCCGGCCAACACGCCCCTCCAGGAAAACGCCTTCATAGGCTCCGGATTCACCAACTGCGTCCCCGCCGGATGCCTTTGATGGAACGAGGGCAGGAAGATACCGAAAAACCGATGCGCCACCGAGGTGAGAAACAACAAATACAAGCCCCCGCAGGCGATTTCAGCCGCATTGAGCTGGACAATGGTGGGACCGTCGGCCTCCATTGCGATACCGATCATGTTCAGGTTCGGCGTCCCTCCGATGAACACCCCGGCCAACATTGCCGACAGCACAGCCGTGTCCTGGTCTGTCGAGCCATGGAACAGCACCGCCGCAACCATGGCGCTTGCCAATACGGACAGGGCCATCAGGCCGAATCCCAGTATGGTGCCGCGTGCGAGTTTCAGCCATCCCGGCAGATCCGTACTGTACAACAGCAAGGGGATTGCCAACAGGACGGCTCCCTGCGCATAATTCATGGACCAGGTGTCATCCCAAGCCAGCGCGGTCAGATTGCGAAGCAGAATGCCAGACAGATAACACATGACGACCGGGCTTAGCCAATCCGCCGCCCGGGTGTCGCGAAAGAAGCGAAGGAACACGAAGGGCAACGCCAGGACCAGCAATGCCTGCAAGGCAGGATAATTCATAAGCGGTTTGTCATTTGGTAGCGCCTGTCCACCGGGAGACAGGCGCATGCCCGGTGGGAACACATTCCCTAGGCAGCGAGGCGGTGCCTGTTGCCGGTGGCGGTGACAAACATATGCCACCAGCTGGCAACAGCACCGGATACCCGCACAAAATAGTGTTTTTCCAGGGATAGGCCCGGCTTCGCAACATTTCCCTTTTTCCTTGGCAGCAAAGGATTGATTAAATTTGGGGCGGAACAGGTTGAGACAACCCGTTTCGGACCTTCTGACATCTGTGCCGGTCAGGTACGGGATTCCTTGTCAAACCATGCCGACATGCCTGTAAAGAAAAACCTACTGATACCGATGGTCTGTTGCTGGGCCTGGTTTGTCCTGCTGATGACCGGTTGCCGGGAACGCCCGACAGCACCGGATGCCGGGACGCGGAACCTGCCGCCCCCGACCGCCGACACCCCTTTCCTGCGACGTTTCACCGGAACCGGTGTCCATGGCCAGCCATGGGAAATCGTACTGTGGAGCTGGGCGGACGGATATGTCAGTGGCCGCTGGCACGACGGGAAGGAGATTTTCGAACTGGACGGCGTGCTGCGGGTTGACCACAGCACGGAAATGGTCGCCTACCGCAATTGGCAGGAAGTGGCGGTCTTCCGGGCCAGCATGGCCGTCCCGTACAGCTTGTCCGGCGAATACCGTCCATCGGAAAGTGTCACACCCGCATCCTTCCAACTTCTGGAACCGTCGCCCTCCCTGGGGTCCGGTGATTGGGCCGGCACCTGGCACCTCCGGGAGACGGGGGGGGAAGGAACCTTGCTAACCGGACATAGGTATGCGGATTCCATGGATTTCGCCCTGACCGTGGCACGGGAAGGGCATAACGGATACCTGGAAGGAAGAGCCGCCTGTTCGGACACAAACGCCTTTTTCCAAACATCCGCCTTTGACGGCCAGCCTTGCCGGCTCATCTTCCAGCTCCGGGAAGGGCAACGGATGGAGATACGGCAGGAAGGACATAACTTCTCCTGCGGATTCGGCGCCGGTGCTGCCGCCCAGGGGACCTACCATCGTTAGTCCGTCTGACAAGCATACCTGCTTTCCATCGAAACTTCCGAATCCGCCGTATACCAGAATCTATGCGCGAAAGATCCGTTCGACCGCATCGTCGGGGACAGCCTGCTTCCCCAATTTGCCCGATACCTGCAGGTCATCGACCAACATCTGGTCCTCCGTGTCAACACTTACCTCAACGGATGTCACCCGGATAGTCGTACATGCGGGCGGCAGCCCTGGTTCTCACCACTGAAATTCTTATGTCGGCGCCAGCGTGGCTGGAAAATCCACCTGGCAGCGTCCATCTCCGCCTGCTGAACAGCGGGGCCAAGTCTCCCGACGAGCTTCCCGGACCGCCGCGGAATTGGACCGGCCGTTTCACCGGCATTCCCTGGCTGATCCGATATCGACCCGACCCGACCCTTTAAAAGCTTGGCGAAGGCCACGGATCACCAAGACCTGACCGAAAGCGGCCGGCTGGCCAAAAGCCAATGTCAAAGATGGCGTCGATTGATGTTTTTCATGATAAATCGTTATGTTTGATACCAATTCCGTATTTCGATTCGTTTCGATGGAATCCCTGCCGTACCCTGGTGGCGGATTTTCCGACAGCAATCGAACCGTCGGCCCGGACCGACTGTTAACCAACTGAAGTCGGTCCGACGTCGGAGGGAGCGACACGGGAGCAGCGCTGCAAGCCCCCGCATACAAATATCTCCGGGACAAAGCGTACTGCCTTGCTGGCAAACCCGATCCCGGCCGCAACATTCACTACATCCTGGCTCTTCCTATGAAGCGAACAACCCTATCCGCCACCCTCTTTCTGTTCTTGTCGGTGAGCGTCCTTCTTCCGGAAGCCGGCCTTGCACAAGCCGCCTTGAAACGCGCGAAGAAAAACTTCGAGCTGTCCGACTATGCCAAAGCCATCATGGATTTCCAGCAGGTGCTTGAGCAGGATGTCAACCATCCGGAGGCAAATGCCGGCATCGGGGATGCATACCGTTTGTTGAACCAACAGGAGAAAGCCCTCCCCTATTACCAGGCCGCCGTGCTCCATCCGGAAACGCCTCCCGAACAGGTGCTTCGTTTCGCCCTCAATCTGATGGAACTCGGCCAATATGAGATGGCCATACCATACCTCCAGAAACTGGTGGAAGGGAATTCCGATTATCGAGCCTTCGCAATGCAACGCCTGGTAGGATGCCAACTGGCCATGACCGCGGACAGCACACCCTCCCCGTTTCAGGTGCAACTGGAACCCCTTAGTACGGAGGGAGCGGATTTCGGACCGGCGTTCCTTGGTGAAAAGCTCGTCTATGCTTCTGAACGGACCGACATACCGGACCGGAACACCCGCAAGTCACCGGTGGCGGCTCCGGCCGGCAACCGGCTCTTTCTGACCGAACAAGACCCGAACGGATTCCTGAAAATCCCCATCACCCTCCACGAGGGCCTTCAACAGGAAACCAACGAAGGGCCCCTGGCCTATTCCTCCGACGGCAAATGGGTCTCCGTATCAAAAAACATCCTCGCCGCCAACGCCCGTATGATTCCGGAAACCGGTATGACCCTCACCCTGTATGTCGGGGAGGCCACACCGGACGGAAATTGGGGTAACCTGACACCCTTCCCCTTCAACGGGGTGGAGTTCTCCACCGGATACCCTTGTTTTGCCAACGATGGCAAGGTCCTTTTCTTCGCCAGCGACCGTCCCGGCGGTCACGGCGGATTCGACCTGTACGTATCCTACCGCAATGGCAGTCAGTGGTCCGTCCCGGAAAACCTCGGACCGGCCATCAATACGCCCGGAAACGAGATCTCACCCTTTTTCGACGGCGGGAACCTCTATTTCTCCTCCGACTACCACCCTGGGTTGGGCGGGTTCGACATCTTTTGGTCAGCGGACGACAACGGCCGCTGGCAGCCTGCCCGACATGCCGGCAAAGGGCTGAACAGCTCCCGGGATGATTTCGGATTCATTTACCATGCCGCCCGCAACATCGGGTATCTTGTGTCCAACCGCCAAGGCGGCAAAGGTTCGGAGGATATTTACCGGGTCCGGCGACAGCCTGTCACCCTGACTCTTTCAGTCATCGATGCCCTGAGCGGTGAACCGATACCAGGTGCCATCGCCCGGTCCTCCGGCAGCCCCCTGCCCAGCCAGACGGCGGATGCCGCCGGCCAGCTGGTACTCAATCGATCCGAATGGACGGAGCCACAAATCGTGGTCCGAGCAGCGGGATACCTCGACAAGGAAATAAGCGTACCCTTGGACGGCCCTGCACGTCCCATCGAAACCACCGTGCAACTGTTCCGCCGAGACGCGACCTATGCGGGATCGGTCCTGCTAAGCGGCAGTACGGATGGTATACCGGAAGTCCTGGTGACCGCCACCTGCAAATCGGACGGCTCAGCAACCACCACCCAAACGGAAGCCGACGGGCAGTTCCGACTACTGCTGCCGGACGGTAAATACATCATCCGGTTTTCAAAACCTGGATTCCGTGACCTGAGCATGGATTTCAACACCGGCAACGCGACGGAACAAGGAATTCCGGCCGCCGCCTTGCTGCCGGTGTATGCCAAGCCGGCCCCTCCGCCGACTACCGGTCGCATCGGTCCCTCCTCCGACATTCCTCCTCCGGACCCGCAATCGCATCCGGTCGGCACTCCCCGCTTCGCCATCCAGCTGGCTTCCGGTTCCCGTCAACACGACCTTCGCCCTTTCCAGGAATCGCTGACCGGCATCGGGGAGGTTTATTTGGTCGAGGACAAAGGTCTGATGAAAGTCCGAATCGGGTCTTTCCCTGCCCGTGAACAGGCGGAAAAACTACTTGCCTCCGTTCGCGAAAAAGGCTTTCGCGACGCTTACATCGTCAAGGACCACTCCCCCAGCCCTTCCGGGAACGCAGCTTACGCATCATCCCAAACCGAACCTGCACAGGAGGGCTCAGCCAGGGGAATCTCCTCCGGTGGCACCCTTTCCGGCTTCATGATCCGGCTCGGAGTGTTCAAGGACACTTCGAAATTCGACAAACATGATTTTTCCGACATCGGAATCCTATCCTTCCTCCCGCATCCGAACGGGGACCTGACCATCGCCCTGCTGACAGGGTACGACAGCAGGTCCACGGCGGAACTCGCCTTGCAGAAAGTCAAGAACCGCGGCTACCGGGATGCTTTCCTGGTCACATTGGCCCCCGCTGGCAATCTGGAGAAAGTCCGCTGAGGGAAGGAGTCCTGAACGGCGTGTCTCCGTAGCAGCGACGAGGCGCCCCCTTGAAGAATTTCGATTCAATTCGTGGGGATGTCTGGTGGTTTCAGTCGATAGGAATATGCACGAAGGATGACAAAGGATGGTGGCTCGGGCCAAGGACAAGGCAATGGCACCCATTGCCGCCACCGCCTCCCGCAGCGCGAATCACCGAACGAACCCGTTTGAAGGAACCTGCTGGGTTCATCGAGCCAATCGCTGGGGTCCCATCCAGGAAATCAAGGCGTTATCCTGCCATTCACCACCTGATTTGCGCATTCTCTTTCCTGCGAATTGCTGGCTGGCAATGGTGCGCTCAGGAAGAACAGCGCAGATGTTCCGGAAAATTGAGCACAACCTCCCGTAGCATCTGCACCAACCCATCCCGCTGTGTCGCTGAAGGGGGATGGAATCTGTCCGGACGTTGCCGTCATACCGCGGCAGGCATCCACCTTCCGTATTACAGGTGGATGACCTCGTCGTAAGCGGCGGCAGCGGCTTCCATGACCGCCTCGCTCATGGTCGGATGCGGATGTACCGTCTTGACCAGTTCCATACCGGTGGTTTCCAATTTACGGGCCGCTACCACCTCCGCAATCATCTCCGTCACGTTGGCACCGATCATGTGCGCACCAAGGAATTCGCCGTACTTAGCATCGAAGATGACCTTGACAAAACCTTGGGAAGCTCCGGATGCCTTGGCCTTGCCGGATGCGGAAAAGGGGAACTTGCCGACCTTGATTTCATATCCGGCCGCCTTAGCCGCCGCTTCCGTATAACCCACCGAGGCCACTTCCGGCCAACAATAGGTACAAGAAGGAATATTGTTGTAATCCAAGGGAGCCGGATGGTGGCCTGCGATCCGCTCCACACAAATGATTCCTTCCGCACTGGCGACGTGCGCCAGCGCAGGCCCGGGGATGATATCTCCGATCGCATAAATCCCGGCCACATTGGTGCGGTAGTACTCGTCCACAAGCACCATCCCTTTGTCCGTCGAAACACCCAAGGCCTCCAGCCCAAGATTTTCCGTATTGGGGCTCACCCCTGCGGCAGAAAGAACGACATCACAGGCGATGACCTCCTCCTTGCCCGACTTACGGTCCTTCACCCGGACCAGACAATCCTTGCCGGTCGTATCAACGGATTCGACAGCTGTGTTGCCCATGACCCGCATACCCGCCTTGGAGAAGATTTTTGCCAATTCCTTCGACACATCCGCATCCTCTCTCGGCACCAAGCCTTGCTCCATGAATTCGACGATGGTAACCTCCGTGCCGAGGGTACGGTAGAAGTAGGCGAATTCAACGCCGATGGCACCTGCGCCGACCACAACCAACCGGCCAGGCTGTTGCGACAACGTCATGGCCTTTCGGTAATCGATGACCCTATCGTTATCGATCGGTACGTTCGGCAAAGCCCTGGCGCGCGATCCGGTGGCAAGGATGATGTGCTCCGCTCCGTATTCCGTCTTTTTACCTTTCGGGTCCGTCACCTCCACTTTTTTGCCCCGCATCAGTTTTCCCTGTCCCTCCAGGATGGTAACCTTATTCTTCTTCATCAGGAAATTCACTCCCTTGCTCATGCCCTGTGCAACATCCCTGCTCCTGGAAATCATGCCTTTGAAGTCCGCTTCCGCACCTTGCACACGGATACCGTATTCCTTGGCGTGGTGGATATAATCGAACACTTGGGCGCTTTTGAGCAAGGCCTTGGTCGGGATGCAACCCCAATTGAGACAAATACCGCCCAGCGATTCCCGTTCCACCACCGCTACCTTCATGCCCAGCTGCGACGCACGGATAGCGGCGACGTACCCGCCGGGACCACTTCCGATCACAATCAAATCGAAGTTCATGTTGTTTGATTTGGTTTACTGAAATGCAGGAATCCTGCGCCTTGTATCACCGTCTTCCGTGCGGTTGTATCCTGGAACCGCAGGCTGCGCCATCGCAGCGCCCAGGACCTTTCGGCAAGCGAAACAACCGAAGGCTTCGGCTACGACGCAAATATAGCAAAAACGGAGGTAAGCACCTGACCAAGGTGGGACGAGAACCGGCGGGGAACCGGGCGGGATGACGGTATGCCGAAGCGGAGGGAGCAAAAAAAAAGCCCTGCTACAAATTGATGCAGCAGGAGCCAATCTAACTTACTGATACTATAGACTTATTTCTTTTGAGTCAATGAAAAACAGAAGTACTTTCTACTTGCATCAATAATTGTACCTCCGAATGCTGTGTGGCTGTGTGTAAGTTTCACAAGGGGAATGCAAGTCTTTTTTCGTGACATCCAGCGGAGCATTTCGTATGATTATATCGAAATCCGTTCAAGATTCTCTGGCAAGACACTTCCACACAGCGCTAAGGTACGCCATCGGCTTTTTATTGGCAAAAATTAAGGCTGTTTTTTAAGCTGGCCGGCCGCTCGCATCCGTACGGACAAAGTCAGCTGAAGCGTTTTCATTTCAATTGTATATGAAATATGAATTAGTCAATTTTATGTTTTTTTATGTTTTATTTATTATTTACCAATGGATGATGTGGCCCAAAAAAAGACTGCGCAACAAGACAGAGGTCGGAAGGCGGCCTTGGACCGGGATTGGCTCAGAATTTCGGACAAAGGATGAGGTCGTCCTCGTATTCCCCGAGGTAAGCGACCGAGATTTCGAAAGAAGAGCGGTTGAAGTTGGTAGTCGGTCCCAGAAATAAGTCATAGCTGCAACCGATTAGCACGTTGTTGATTTCGAAGCCGACCAAGGCGACCAGCGCATCCAGCCGGTAATCGCCGGATGCGTCCGAGACAGGCCGGGCGAATCCGCCGAGATGCAGGGCGGTGTTTCTGAAATCACTGGTGCTGATGCGGACATTGGACCCGACGTCCAGTTTCATATGTTGCCCCTGTCTTTCGAAGACGGTCCTGGGCAGGAGGGCCAGGCCCTTGGAAAGTGGAACCTGTGCACTCAGCTGGACCGAATATCTCCGGTCAAGTCGGTTGTCGGGATATTCGGTATCGCCGGCAGTATTTTGATAAAAGCTGACGCTTGGACGAGCGAGATGATGGATAGCCGCGCCGGTGAACAGGCGGAACCTGGATCCGGTGGGAGAATACACGTAATTCAGCCCAACGGAATAATCACCAAAAGCGTAATTGTTTTCCGGAAGCCTTTCCGCGGTCGGAGAATCATAAGCATTGACTCCGTTGAACTGGTCTTCGAAGGTGATGTTTCCGAAGTTGACATTTCGCTGGACGACGCCGGCCTGGAAGCCCAGCGACAGAACCTGGGTGGCTTTGAGATCGAGCGCCTTGTGAAAGGCGCCGGAGATTGTCAGCTGGGTAGTGCTGAAATCGAGCAGGCCAGCCTGGTCGTGAAGAAAGTACACGCCGATGGCGGCGTGGTCTTTGTATCGAGAACCGGCGATACGGACAGGCCAGCGGAGGTCCAGGCTTGCCGCCGCCGTGGTGAAGGAACGTTGTGTCACTTGCCGCCATTGGTCCCGGTAGATCGCCGAGACCCTGAACTTTCCTTCGAAGGCCCCGGTCAGAGCCGGGTTCAATACCAGTGGGGATGCGTAGAACTGGCTGAACGGCCGGTCTTGGGCGACCGCGGCCTGGCGACCGGCGATCCAAAAGGCCAGGGCCATCATTGTGCAGCGGAAAGACACCAAGGAAAATCGGGAAATAGTCATGCCATCTGGTTTACGGATGTTTGAATCGGACAGCCCGGGCCTTCATAGCAGCCACATGCAAATGTACGACCAGCCGGGCGAAAGTGTTGCAGGTTGGAGCGGCAGGGTGGTCCGCTCCCGGGGCAAGTTTCCTTTCGGTGGGCGTATCGGCGGAAAACGACAATTATATCACCCAGTTTGAACGGACATATCGGCTGAAATATTATTTTTGGTTGACTGATGCAAGATATCCCCGGCAGATGCTGTTTAACAGCCAATCATCGGGGTTGTTGTCCGTCTACACAAATATCGGCAGTTCCGTGCGCATGTGCCGCGTCCCCTCCTGCGGCAGGCCCGTGTGCATACACCTGCACGACAAATGAAAAATCCCAGTACGGCTTCTTAATGAACGCTGCCATCTGCCATCTTAGCGTCGTTCCCATGCGGAACAGTGCCGCCGACAAGAGCGAGCAGGTCAGTCAGTTGCTCTTCGGAGAGGTGGTGGAGGTCATCGACCGGGCCGGCAGGGCCTGGACGAAAGTCCGATGTCCTTGGGACAACTGTCTGGGGTGGGTAAAATCCAGGCAACTATTGTCGATTTCGATGGAGACGGCACAACATTTCCAACAACGTTTCGCCTATTGCCTGGATGTCTTCCAGCCTCTCCTCTCAAACGAGCACGCCGTTCCCGTCACCTTGGGCGCCCGCCTGCCCGACTTCGACGGCATGAAGTTCAGCCTGGATGACCAGACCTACTTCTACAGCGGACGGGCAGTGTTTCCGGAGCACTTGACCCCTACGGCGGACCAGGTCGCCAAGATTGCCCGTCGTTATCTCTTCTCCCCGTATCAGTGGGGCGGCAGGTCTCCCCTGGGCATTGACGCATCCGGTTTCACGCAGATGGTCTTCCGAATCGTAGGGATCCCGCTGCAGCGCCTGCCTGACAAACAGGTGCACCAGGGCGTACTGGTGGATTTCATCGATGAGGCCGAACCAGGCGACCTCGCATTTTTCGAGAACAAGGCCGGCAACATCAGTCATACGGGCATACTGTTGCCGGACAACCGCATCATCCATGCCTACGAGCAGGTTCGCATCGACCGGCTGGACCATTACGGCATATATGTCGAGAAGGAACGCCGTTACTCGCACCGCCTGCGGGTTGTCAAGAGGCTGCTCCCGAAAGCAGCGCACGAGGCGGCGCGGGCAGACGGGAAGCCATTCATCCGCGAGGAGGAATGGCAAGGACGTTTGTTCTGATGCCGACCTGGCTGAATCCTCCGTCCAAATACTGTCCGTGACAGCGGGCGGTGCGACGGTCTCCAAACCGTCGCACCGGGTCTTTTCTTTTTTCCCTTGGTTCCTTTGTTAGAAAAAAAGGCCAGTGGATGGCCCGCTCACAGATCCATGCCGTTGAACACGTCGATGACGGACCGAACTGCCTTGGCGGACTCGTCGAGCAGGGATTTCTCGGCTTCGTTCAATGGAACTTCTATGATGGATTCAATTCCGTTCCTTCCCAATTTCACCGGTACTCCCAGGAAGATGTCGGACATACCATATTCCCCGTCCAAGCGAGCACATACCGGGAAGATACGTTTTTCGTCCTTCAGAATAGCCTCCACCATCTGGGCGGCGGCGGCACCGGGTGCATACCAGGCCGAGGTTCCCATCAGTTGCACCAATTCTCCCCCACCCTTTCGGGTGCGGTCCACGATGCCGTCCAGGGTGTCGGCGTCAATGAGTTCCGTGACCGGAATACCGGCGACCGTCGTATACCTGGGCAGCGGAACCATGGTGTCCCCGTGTCCGCCCATCAACAGGGCCTGGATATCCTTGGGGGATACATCCAGTGCGGTAGCCAGAAAAGCGCGGTAACGCGCCGTATCCAGGATACCGGCCATGCCGAATACCCGGGAGGAGGGCAGGCCGGACGCTTTCCAACAGGCCAGTGTCATGACATCCAAAGGATTGGACACGACGATCAGGATCGGGTTCTCAGAATGTCTGCGGATGTTCTCCGTCACGGAGTTGACAATTTTCGCATTCGTGGAGATGAGGTCGTCCCTGCTCATGCCGGGCTTTCTGGGCACACCGGCGGTGATGACGACAATGTCGCTGCCAGCTGTGTCCGCATAATCGTCGGATCCTGTCAGGTAAGTGCTGTAATGGTCGATCGGGGCCTGTTGCCAGGAATCGAGCGCCTTCCCTTTGGCCATGTTGCCAACGATGTCAATCAGCACCACCTCCTTTACTATATCCTTGTGGGCCAGCACATTGGCACAGGTAGCGCCCACATTTCCTGCGCCGATGATCGAAACTTTGCTCATGATGGAGATATTTGCGGCAAAAACAAGAACCTGTTTCCGCCGGTTAGTGTTGAAGAGGTTACCACGCTTTAGAAAAGCGGCGCAAAAGTAGCTATTTCAAAATTGAAAAATCCGTTTTGTCGACGCAAAGACGGCCTGTGCAGCCGAAAATCACTACCTTGGCATCCGGCGACGCTTCCGGGCTGGTGTGGATGACGTAGATTCGGATTGGCCGGGCCGGCAACCTTGTCCCGGGGGCAGCGCGTCCCGGCAACCAACCCAATCATTTTCAAAGACAACGCCATGCAAATCCGACTGACCACCTTGTTTTTGCTCTTCATCGCGCCTCTTTTGGCCCAACAGAACTGGTGCGGACTTACCGCGGAGGATGCGCGGCAGCTGTCCCTCGAGTTCCACCAGGTCCGGGAGGACATGCGCGGTTTCGTACATACCCGTAGCGCCGTTACCTACGTGCCTGTGCGATACCATCTGGTTGCGAAATCGGACGGTACCGGCCGACCGTCGGAACGACTCGCCCTGCAATCCCTCTGCCTCCTCAACGAGAGTTACGCCGAACTGGACATACAGTTCTATCTGAAGGAATTCAAATACCTGAACAACAACGCCGTCTACAACAACCCGGAATCTTTCAGCGCATTCAACACCATTTCCTCCAACATGGTCTACAATGCCATCAATGTGTTCATCGTGGACCAAATAGCAAACCCCGGGGTGGCGGCATATTATCAGCTGCCTTCCGGACCTGGCGGTAACGACTGGATCATCGCCAGCGACAATTTCGTGACCGACCCCAACGTGCTGCCGCATGAAGTCGGACACTTTTTCAGCCTGCTGCATACTTTCAACGGATGGGAAAGCAGCGGCGGATGGAATCCGGCGGTGCATGGCAATCCTGTCGGCGCCATCTCACCGGACGGTGTCCCCAACGAATATGTCAACGCAAGCAACTGCACCACCGCCGGAGATTACATCTGCGATACGCCGGCTGATTATATGTTCGGTCCGGACAACTCCTGTGTCTACAACAAAAACGCCAAGGACCCGACCGGCGCCCTGCTGACACCGGATGTGTCCAACCGCATGAATTATTTCGACAACTGTAACGAATACCACTTTTCCAATCAACAGATCGTCCAGATAAACAACAGCCTGTTCCATCCGAACCGAAATTATGTGCGGCCGGGCATCACGCCGACCCTGGATGCCGTCACCGGCCCCACGACACTCACCCATCCCGCCTCGAATCAGAAAATCGACACCTACAACCATGTCGTCCTGGAATGGAACGCCGTGCCGGGTGCCAACCGCTACCTGGTGGAAATATCCAACTCAACGATCGGCAACGTCCGGTATATCGTTCCATCCTCCCCACATGTCCTGACGGATCTTCCGCCAGACCAGACGTTCCTGTGGCGTGTCATGCCGTTCAACGAGTACGCCACCTGCGCAAATTATTCCTCCCAACGGATTTTCAAGACCGGAAACATCTTCAGCGACACCGCCGAGACGCCCCTGGTTGGCACCCGATGGCAAATCGACCCCAATCCTGCCCGGTCCGCCGGAGCCGTCACGATCCGGTTGGAGGCGAGCCGCCCCGTCGAGGCGACCTTCGCCTTGTTTTCCTCTACCGGCCAGCTTATGGCGCAAACCGGGAAACAGGTGCTCTCCGCCGGAAGCAATCCTTTGGAAATCAACATGGACCATCTCCCAACCGGACTATACTACCTCATGATGCAATCGGAAGGAAACCGGGAGACCCGGAAACTGATTATAGTGGATTGATGCCTTCCTCCCCAGGCGTTTCCGTTTCTTCCGTCAATTGACGAATCTCCTGTTCGGTAGTCCGGAGGCGCTCCCGGCAGTACCGGATCAGTTCGTTCGCCCGACGAACAGCGTCCGCCAGGTCATCCATGCTGATGTTCGCCGCCTGCAGGCGGATCGTTATGTCCTGCAGTTCGTGCATGGCCTCTTCGTAGGTCGAAGCTTTTTCTTTTGTCTTACTCATGGCTGTTTTTTATCAACGGTTGCGAACAAGCGGCCTTCCGCCAGCCGGATGTCCAGTTCGTCTCCGGATTCCACCGATGACGCGGCGGTGACCAGCCGGCCGTCCTTGTACACCAGGCTGTATCCGCGCCGCAGGATGGTCTTCGGATCGAGTGCGGCCAGAAAGCGCTCCTGTTCCTGCAGGTGCTCGTGTGCCTGTGACAATGCCCGGTCCGCCCAACGGGGCAGGCCTTCCTCCCACATGCTCAGCCGCGCCCGAGCCGCCTGCAGCCAGGCGCTGCCTGCCAGCAGCACCATTTGTCCAAACTGCCGCAGACGCCGTGCCTCTTCCTCCATGCACCGCTCTGCCAGGCGGCGAAGTCGCTGCTGCTCGGCGGAGAGGCCCGCCTCGAAGGTGCTGTTGTGATGAATCAGGAAATCCGCCAGGGCGGTGGGTGTCTTGAGCGAAGAATGGGCGACCATGTCCAACACGGTGCGGTCTACTTCGTGACCGATGCCGACCAGCACCGGCAGCCTGCAAGTGGCGACGGCCTTGCCCAGTGACAGGTCATCGAACGCCGCCAGGTCCAACCTGGCTCCACCGCCACGGAGGATGCAAATGACGTCGAATTCCCCCGACCGTGTCTCGATCGCAGACAATTGCGCCGCCACCTCGGGCGGTGCCTGAGGTCCTTGCATCGCCGCTTCGAACAGGGTCGCCCGAAACCCATAACCGAAAGGATTCTCCCGCAACTGGTGAAGGAAATCCGCCCAACCGGCTGCCCCCGCCGCAGACACCACCGCGATGCGCTGCAGGACCATTGGAAGCGGTATAGCCCCATTCCTACCCAGAAATCCTTCCGCCTTCAGCTGCTCCACCACCTGGTGCCGCCGCCAGGCCATCGCGCCCAACGTGTACCGGGGGTCTATGTCCTCCACCACGAGCTTCAACCCGTGACGCTCGTGATAATCCACCTTTACCAGGAGGTTGACCGCCTGACCCTCCGCAAACATGGCATGGAATTCCGCTGCGAACTTTCTTTCCAAGTCCTGCCGCCGCCGACTCCACAGCACAGCCTGGGCTTGGGCGACAACCCCGTCGGAAGAGCTGTCCTTTTCCAGCAGGTCAAGGTACATGTGCCCCCGGGAATACTTCACAGCGGCCAACTCGCAACGCACCCACAAAGCCTCTGCAAAGTTCAACGCCATTACCCGGCGGATGTATGTGTTGAGTTCCAACAAGGTGCAACTGGTCATCGTCGACGAATTGGTGAGCGGCGGTCGGTCGCATGGCCTCCGGACCATCTGCCCGACCCTTCCCACAAATATGCGTTTTTTTCGTCCAAACAATACCTTGGGACCAACGTTCACCCCCATTGTCGGCCTGTCGGCCGACCGATTTCGAATTATCCCGGTCCGACATTTGTCCGTCGCGTCAGGATTCCCTTTATTTACGCACTGAAAAAACTTCGTTCATGCGTACCTTCCTGATCCTGCAACTGTCCGTCTGGCTCTGTTGCGACCTCTCCGGCCAGCCATACGCCCGACTAAAGGTCTGGCTGGACAACGAACATCCGTTCGAGGCATTGGCCCGGATGGGACTAGATACCGACCATGGCCATCTCCAACCCTACAAATATTTCGTCAGCGAATTCTCCGAAGCGGAAGGCGAACTTCTCCTGGCAGCCGGCTTCCGGACCACCGTACTCATTCCAGACCTGGCGGCGTACCGGAGCGATGCCGCCTCGGAAACATCCCTTTCCACGCGCAACAGCACCTGCAGCCCCCCGGTTCCCTCGACGGACTGGTCCACTCCTTCCAACTACCAGGCCGGCAGCATGGGCGGATATTTCACCTATCAGGAAATGCTGGACAACCTGGATGCCATGGCACAGCAATACCCCCAGCTCATCAGCGTCCGCACGCCCATCACAACCGATTACACCACCCATGAAGGCCGTCCGGTGTACTGGATCCGTATTTCAGACCAGCCGCAGACCACAGACCCCTCGGAACCGGCCGTACTGTACACCGCCCTCCACCATGCACGGGAACCCAACAGCCTGTCTCAATTGATTTTCTTCATGTGGTACCTGCTCGAAAACTACGGCAGCGACGAGGAAGTCACTTACCTCGTGGACAACCTGTCCCTGGTATTCGTCCCCTGCGTCAATCCCGATGGCTACCTCTTCAACGAGGCCAACAACCCCAACGGAGGCGGTATGTGGCGAAAAAACCGCCGCCCAAACGGAAACGGTTCGTTCGGCGTGGACCTCAACCGGAACTACGGCCTGGCATGGGGCCATGACAACATCGGTTCCTCCCCGAATACAGATGCACAGACCTACCGCGGTCCCGGACCCTTTTCCGAGCCGGAGACCCGGATGATCCGAGACCTTTGCCTGGCACATCCCTTCCGGATCGCCCTGAACTACCACACCTTCGGCAACCTCCTGGTATACCCTTGGGGCTTTACGGACTCCGCCACCCCCGACCACGGCACCTTCACCGCTTTCGGCCAGCTCATGACCCGGGAAAACGATTTCCTTGCAGGTTTCAGCACACAGACCGTCGGTTATACGGTCAACGGGGTGTCGGACGACTGGATGTACGGTGAACAAACGACCAAGGACAAGATCTTTTCCATGACACCGGAGGTCGGTCCGGGCACCTGGGGATTCTGGCCGCCTTCCTCGGCCATCGACGACCTCAACAGGAATTGCATGCGGATGAACCTGCTGGCCGCCCACCTGGCACTGAACTATGGCCGGCTGCAACTCCCGGACGAACGCTACCTGACCGGCCTTCAGCAATCCCAGCCTTTCAACCTGACCAAATACGGGCTGGCTTCCGGGGCCCTGGACGTATCGCTGCAAACCACCTCCGACCTCGTCCAGGAAACAGGCAACGGGCTTCAGTTCGGCCTCTTCCATCTCGAACAGGCCACCGACGCCATCCCCTACACCTTGTCCCCCAGCATCCAACCGGGTGACACCGTACACCTCGAGATGGTCCTATCCAATGGACAGTTCACCTGGCGTCAGCCCTTCCACCGTATTTTCGCCGCTTCGGGTGGTCCCGTTTGGACCGACTCCGCGGACGATGCCTCGGCGTGGGACGGCTCCACGGATTGGGGCATCACCACCCAGACCTATCATTCGGCACCATCCTGTCTGACCGATTCTCCGGCCGGCGATTATTCGCCGAACAACACCAATGAACTTGTCCTGTCCGATCCCCTCGTCCTCCAGGACCTGGACGGCGCCACCCTTCGATTCTTTGCCAAATGGCAGATCGAGGCCGACGAAGATTACGCACAGGCATTGGTATCGGTCAACGGTGGAAGCTACCAGGCGCTCTGCGGTCGCCATACCCAGCCCGGCACGGCCGAACAAATCCTGGACGAACCGGTGTACGACGGGAACCAACCGGCCTGGGTGGAGGAAACCGTCGACCTGTCTCCGTTCCTGTCACCGGACGGACCGGTCTCCCTTCGGTTCGCCTTCCGGATGGTCTCGGACGACGCGGTCTCCGCCGACGGTTTCTACTTGGACGACCTGACGGTCACGGGCTTCAAGGCCGATCCCATTTCCCACGGCTTGTCCCTTGCCGATCCGGATTGGCAGGTCCGCCTCTCCCCCAATCCGGCCCATGATTTCCTTCGGTTCGACCTGTCCGGATACGACGGACAATCCCGCTTCTCCCTGGACATTGCCAACGGCCTGGGTCAAACCCTCGTCCGCACCGATTTCGAAGGTCCGGAGCTACAACTGCAGACGGCAGGCTGGCTGCCGGGGCTATATGTGTATACCATCCGCAACAAGTCCGGACAACTGCGCAGGGGCAGGTTCGTGATCCAACGGTAGACCACGGATCCGCTCATCCCCGACAGCGCTCAAACTTGCCGTAACGACCGCCGGCAGCTTGTCCCAACGAGGTCCGGCGAAATGGCAAGCTGTTTCCGTACAGGACGTATGCTCCCCAGATACAAGTCCGCCGCCAATAAAATTTGAAAATATGTCCCGGCGTGTTATCTTTGCGGCCGCTTGACCTTTGTGCTTCCGTCGTTCGATGGGTTCGCGAAGGTACTTTCATGTATCCATTAAATTTCATCCTTATGTTCGCTATCGTAACAATAGCCGGTCAACAGTTCAAAGTGACGGAAGGTCAGGAGATCTTCGTCCACCGGTTAGAAGCCGCCGAAGGTGCCGACCTGCGGTTCGACCAGGTTCTGCTGGTCGCACAGGACGGCAAGGTTCAGGTAGGCATGCCGGTCGTGAAAGGCGCCGCCGTCGGCGCTACCGTCCTGGATCCGCTTGTCAAAGGAGACAAGGTGATTGTTTTCAAGAAGAAGCGCCGCAAAGGCTACCGAAAGAAAAACGGACACCGCCAGCAGTTCTCCAAAATCCGGATCAACCAAATATCCATCTGAGCAATCCTGTCCCCCCGGATAGCCAACGGGAACCGAACCGTTGCCAGGCCTTCGCAGGCCTCAGCGGCAGTTCCGCCGGGAAACTGGATGCAGATCATCTTTAAAATTCAAGACAATGGCACATAAAAAAGGGGAAGGCTCAACCCAAAACGGCCGCGACAGTAACAGCAAACGTTTGGGCGTCAAATTGTTCGGTGGCCAAGCTGCTACCGCTGGCAGTATCATCGTCCGTCAACGGGGTACCAAGTTCCATGCGGGAGACAATGTCTACCTTGGCAAGGACTACACCCTTCATGCAGGTGTTCCCGGCACAGTGAGTTTCCGCAAAGGACGGAACAACCGCACTTACGTGAACATCACGCCGTATGGTGAGGCGGTGAAGAGCAGCTCAACCCAATCCCCCGCCCCGTCTCCCGCTCCCGTCGCCCCGACAACGAGCCCGGATGACCTTCGTAAAATCGAAGGCATCGGTCCTAAAATTGCCGGATTGCTGCAGGATGCCGGTATTCATACCTATGGCGAACTGGCTGCGGCAGACCTCGGCCAGCTCCAGGCAGTCCTCGAAGCAGCTGGTCCGCGTTACAAAATGCACGACCCTGCTACCTGGTCCAGGCAGGCGTCCCTAGCCGCAGCCGGCAATTGGGACGAACTGAAGCAGCTCCAGGAAGAGCTCAAAGGCGGAAAGGAAGCCTGATTTCCTCCCTGCCAACGATCATGACAAGAAAGATGCTTGCTTTTCGGCAAAACCGAAACCGGGCATGACCATATCTGTAAAGGCGACGGGCGAACCTGTCGCCTTTCCTGTTTCCGGCATCACAGGTGTGTGGCATGCCCTCGCCTGCAGGAAGCTGCAGCCCGGACACCCTGCCTTTTCCGCAGCCCCCGGCTCGGGCCGGAAGCGGAAGCCTTCGCCGACAGGAGAGGCGGGTATCCCGTTCAATACCCGTATTTATCCTTCCATCGATCGGACAGCCACTGCCGGATACGGTCTTCGGCGGCATTTCCACCCGGTCGGTACAAAGTGGTCCCCCGGATATCCGGCGGCAGGAACTCCATTTCCGCAAAATTACCTTCCTGGTCATGTGCATATTGGTAGCCCTGTCCGTATTGCAATGATTTCATCAGCCCGGTCGGCGCATTGCGTAGCGGCAAGGGCACCGGCAGCGTACCTGTTTTCCTTACCAAATCCATAGCCTGCTCGATCGCCCGGTACGCCGAATTGCTCTTGGCGGCGGTAGCCAGATAGATGGCGGTCTGGGATAGGATGATCCTGGCCTCCGGCATTCCGACCGTACGGATGGCGTCCAGGCAGGTGGTTGCCATCAGCAAGGCGTTGGGATTCGCCAAGCCGATGTCCTCCGCCGCGAGGATGATCAGGCGGCGAGCGATGAATTCGATGTCCTCGCCGCCCTCCAGCATTCTCGCCAGCCAGTAGACCGCGGCATTGGGATCGCTCCCCCGGATGGACTTGATAAAGGCGGAAATGATATCATAATGCTGCTCCCCGGTCTTGTCATACAAAACAAGGTTCCGTTGGATGGTCTGCTCGACCAAGGCGTTCGTCAGTTCCAGTTCCGCGGTCCCGTCCGACCGTTGGGCGACCAGCTCCAGCGTATTGAGCAACTTCCGGGCATCACCACCGGAACTGAGCAGCAAGGCCTCGTATTCCGCCACCCTGACCTTCCGACTGGACAACCACTCATCCTCCTGCAGTGCCTTGTCAACCAATTGCATCAATGCCTCCTTCCCCAGGCTTTCCAGGACATATACCTGGCACCTGGACAACAAGGCGGGAATCACTTCGAAAGAAGGATTTTCGGTGGTGGCGCCGATCAGGGTGACCGTTCCTTTTTCGACCGCTCCCAACAAGGAATCCTGTTGTGATTTTGAAAACCGGTGAATTTCATCTATGAACAGCAAGGGCCCCGGTGTATGGAAAAAACGTTGGCTACGTGCCTTTTCAATGGCATCCCGAATATCCTTGACCCCTGCGTTGATGGCACTGAGCTGTTGGAACGGCCGCCCCGTCGCCTCGGCGACCAATCCGGCCAAGGTCGTTTTCCCCACGCCGGGCGGCCCCCACAGGATCATGGAAGGGATCCGACCCTGGTCCACGGCCTGGCGCAAGGTCGAACCGGGTGCGGTCAGCTGCGGCTGGCCCAGGTAATCATGGAAGGAACGAGGTCTCATCCTTTCGGCCAATGGTTGCATGTCGCAATCGTTGTCATACGTTACAATGGTATAGAACCCGGAGCTCCGCCTGCGCGCATCCGCACCAGGAGCGTCCGCGCCTATCGGAACCGGATGGCCTTCAGGGGACTGATCCGGCTGACCAACCAGGAAGGAATGGTCAGGAAAGACAGAATGACCAGCAAGGCCCCCCCGTTCAGCAACAGGATATGCACCCAGCTGAGTTCCACCGGTGCGACGGACAAATAATAGTTCTCCTCGTCCAGTCGGATGAGACCGTACCGCTCCTGAAGCCAGCAGCAACCGATTCCCAGCAGATTGCCCCAGAACAAGCCCAGACCCACGATATAGGCGGAATGATATAGGAACACTTTCCGGATATCCCAATTGCGCATCCCCAGCGCCTTCAGGATTCCGATCATGTTGGTTCGTTCCAGGATGAGGATCATCAGGGCCGTCACCATGTTGATCAGGGCGACCACCACCATCAGGGCCAGGATGACCACCTCGTTGATGTCCTGCAAGGCGAGCCACTCGAAAATGGCAGGGAATTTCTCCCGGACGGACTCACTATACAGGGAGGGCGTCAACAACTCCAGGTAGATGTATTCCGTGAAAAGGTCGAGATCCGCCAGGTCGTCCAGGAAGACTTCGAACCCGGCCACCTGGTCTCCCTCCCAACCCAGCAGTTCCCGAGCCTTCCGGATATCTACCAGGGCGAACTTCCGGTCGTATTCTTCCAGGCCGGTCTTGTAGATTCCCCGCACTGTGAAGCGACGCGGATACAGTTCGCCATCCTTGACAAAACTGAATATGAAGCGGTCACCGGTCTTGAGTTCCAGCCGGTCCGCCGTCTGCCGGGAGATGATGACGTCGCTGCCGGTCAGCGAATCCGACAGCGGCAGGCGCTCGCCTTCCTGCAGATATTTATCGAAGAAACGCCAATCGAAATCCGTTCCGACTCCTTTCAGGACGATGCCCTCGATTTCGGAGCGGGTCTTGATGATGCCCGGCTTCAGGGCATAGCGTTGCACATGCCGGACACCGCCCTTGGTATGTCGGGTACGCTCGAACGGCCATTCCAACCCAGCCAGTTCCCAGGATTCGGTGTAGGGAATCCGACCGGTCCGGAGCAGGTCGTCGAGAAAAGGCTGGTCACCGGAAATCGGCATGACTTCGCCGGCGTTCCGGTTGACCTGTGCATTGGTGATGTGGATATGCCCCCAGAAACCGAAGATCTTCTCCCCTATCTGGTGTTTGAAACCGGTGATGACCGCTGTGGCGATGATCATGACAGCCAGGCTCAAGGCCACCGCCGCCACCGCGATCCGGATGATCAGCGCCGAAAAGGAACGTCGGTTGGCGAATGCCACCTTACGGGCTATGAAATGGGAAATATTCATGTTGACAAAGATAAGCGAATGCGGCATTAGGAACAGGGTCTGCCTGACCAGACGGGTTCGGGCGTCGGAACCGATGGCCGACTCCTGCCGTTTGAAAGGAAAGCGGGGGCGGTTTGGGGCGTGGACACCGAATTTGTTTCATGCTACCGGGTGATTCCATATTTTTGTCCGTCCAATAAAAAACACTACCATGGATTTCATAGCGGAACTACGCTGGCGCAACATGTTGCATACCATGACCGAGGGCGTGGAGGACCATCTTGCCGGCGGCATGCGGACCGGATACATCGGGTTCGACCCCACGGCACCGGCGCTGACCATCGGCAATTACGTCCAGATCATGGTGCTGACGCTTTTCCAACGGGCCGGCCACAGACCGGTCGTGCTGATGGGCGGGGCGACCGGCCGCATCGGGGACCCCTCCGGAAAGGACAAGGAGCGGGAGTTGAAGACACCGGAGGAGCTGGATGCGAATTTGGCACGGCAACAGGCGCAGATGATGAAATTCCTGGATTTCGGGGATAAGGGCAACCAGGCGGTGCTCTGTAACAACCTGGACTACTATCGGGACATGAACGTACTGAACTTCCTGCGGGATGTCGGAAAGACCCTGACCGTACGCTATATGTTGGCAAAGGACAGTGTGCAGAACCGGCTGGAAACAGGTCTTTCCTTCACGGAGTTCAGTTACCAGCTGTTACAGGCATACGATTACCAGTGCCTGTTCCAATCCCATGGGTGTACCGTCCAGCTGGGTGGTAGCGACCAGTTCGGTAACATCACATCCGGGATGGAATTCATCCGTCGGAACCTGGGGGAAAAGGCCTATGGGGTCACCTCCAACCTGTTGACCAAATCGGATGGCAAGAAGTTCGGAAAGTCGGAGCAGGGCAACATCTGGTTGGACCCTGCGCTGACGTCCCCGTACCGGTTCTATCAATTCTGGATCAACGCGGACGACAAGGACCTGGCGCAATTCATCCGGTACTTCACCTTGCGGCCGAAGGAGGAGGTGTTGGCGCTGGAGGCGGCCCATGCGGAACAGCCGCAGGTGCTGAAGGCCTTGTTAGCCGAAGAACTGACGGTCCGTATTCATTCCGATGAAGCATACCGCTCGGTTCAGCAGGTGTCCTCCTTGCTGTTCAATCCGAAAGCCGGCAAGGATAGCTTGCTGAGTATGCGTGCGGATGAGCTGGAGATGGTCTCGGCGGAGATTCCCTCCTTCGGAGTTCCGCGGGAAATCCTGGCGAACGGGCTGACGCTGACCGACCTGTTGGCGGGTGCGACCGGAATCGTATCGTCCAAAGGGGAGGCCCGGCGGGCAGTACAAGGTCAGGCAGTGTCCGTCAACAAGGAGAAGATCCTGTCTCCAGACGCGGTAATCGGCCCGGACCATCTGTTACACGGCCGGTACCTGATGGTGGAAAACGGGAAAAAGAACAAATACATGGTGATTTGCAGCTAACGGGGGGATGGATGCTGCCAGGCATACCGGTCTTCATCGGCTCCCCATCCGGTTACTGCAGCTTGAAGTCATAGCTGATGGTTCCGCATTGCTTGTCGACGCCGCCCTTCTGAAATTTCCATTGTCGGGCGTTGCGGATGGCCAGCTTGACGAGATTGGGGTCGGCCGTCGTGGATCCCTTCTGGGTGAATTCGGGTTCACCGATGACATCCCCGTTGCGATCGACACACAAGGCGATGACCACGACTCCTTTTTCCTGGGAGTTATCCCGGATGGTGGGGCCTTTGCGAAGCACGCCACGGTTTGCCAGGCCGTCCCCCAGCACACCGGCGCCACTGGCGATGCCATCGAGTTTGGATGCGTTGGGATCTCCGTTCGGATCTCCTTGCTCACCGGGTTGTTTCTTCGAGTTGCCACCTTGTTTGAACAAGCCTTCCAGTTTGTTTTTCTTGTCGGCCTCTTCCTTCGCTTTCTTCTTCGCAGCCGCCTCCTGTTCCTTTCGGATACGTTCCTGTTCCGCCTTTTCCGCTTTTTCCTTGGCCAGTTCCTCCGACCGTTTCCTTTTTTCCGCCGCTTTTTCCCGCTTGATACGTTCCGCCTCGGGATCTTCCGTACGAAGCACATCGGGAGCAGCATCCTTTTTAGGTTCGGGTTTGGTTTTTTCCTTGACCGGTTCGGCAGGGGGCGTGGCTTCCTGTTCCTCCGCCGGAGCCGGCGCTTGGCTCGGTTCGGGATTGTCATCCGGCATGCCGGCATCAGGTATCCCCAGGTGGACAAGAGTTCCGCTGGCCTCCGGCGGTGGTATTTGGATGGTGAAGCCATACAAACCGGCCAACAACAGCAGGATGGTATGGAACACGATGCTGAAGACCATGCCCCGTTGTTTGTTCGCTTTTTCCGATTTGGTCAATGTTTCCATGCTGTCAGGTTGTCGGAGGGTCTGGACGGAGGCCGGCCAGCCGTTGGTGAATCAATGGAGAAACGCAGCGTAGCTGCGGAATATTGTCGGGATCCGTGGTTCCTTCAATCCTCCGCGGCGGTGAGGACGGCATTCACCTGGAAACGCATCGCCACATCCATAACGAACGCCACATGTTGTACCTGTGCCCCTTTGCGCGGGGAGATGGTGACCGTGAACTTGCCTTTGGCTCCCCGGGACTTGCGCTGCATCCAATCCTCCATGTCGGAAGCGGAGACCCGTTTGCCGTTGAGGTAGTATTTTCCGGAAGGGTGGATGGCGATGTCATCCGTCCGCTCATCCAGCGCAGCCATTGTCCGGGAGGACCCCGGCAATTTGAGATTGAGGGAATTGGGCGCGACCAGACCGGAATTGAGGACAAAGAAAATGAGCAACAGAAATATCATGTCCGTCATTGAGGCGGTGCTGAACTGCGTACTGACCTTGTTTCTTTTCCTGAGACCCATAATCAGCTCTTTTTTTCCCTGGTGGCGAGGATGGCCTTGACCCGCATTTCCCCGGCGACTCGTATGACATCCGCGACGTGGTCGAAAGCGGCGTCCTTGTGGGCGGCAATCGTGACCGTGAAATCCTCCTGTTGCCCCATGGCCTCCCTTTTCGTAACAAGGGCGCGCTTGAGTTGGTTCTCCGTGAGGGATTTGCCTTCGAAGACCATCCGGCCCTGCAGGTCCACTTCCACGATGACATTGGCTGGAGCGATTGTCTTGGCATCGGATTCCGGCAGCTCCTCCATGGAGATCCTGACGAAGTTAGAGGTCAGGACGAAGAAAATCAGCAGCAGGAATATCATGTCCGTCATGGATGCATAGCTGAATTCCGCACTGATCTTGTTTCTTCTCTTGAGGGCCATAGCAAGGAATGTGGGAGTGAACGGGGAATCCCGCCGGGTACCGAGGGACCTTCGGGGAACTACTTCCAACGGGGAGGATGCGTCGGGAGGGCGGCCGGACCGGGCGTCAGTTGGCCGGTTCCTGCAGCAGGTCCATGAATTCCGTTGTGTAGCGTTCCATCTTGTACACGACCTTGTCCACCCTTCCGACGAGGGCATTGTACCCGATATATGCGAAGATGCCCACCACGAGGCCGACGGCGGTGGTGATGAGTGCCTGGTAGATGCCACCGGCCAGGACCTGTGGGGTGATGTTGGGTGCGGTCGCCATTTTCTGGAAGGAGATGATCATCCCTGTGACCGTGCCCAGGAAGCCCAGCATCGGAGCGGATCCGGATATACCGGCCAGGGTGGACAGGTTTTTCTCGAGTTTGAAAATTTCGAGGTTACCGACATTCTCGATGGCCGCGTCGATATCCCGGAGGGGCTTCCCGATCCTGGCCAGGCCTTTTTCCACCATCCGGGCAACAGGCGTATCCGTGTTCTGGCAAAGGGTGCGAGCCGCCTGCAGGTTACCTGCGCTCACGTTCGTCCGGATGTTGTTCATGAAATGCTCGTCTACTTCACCCGCTTTGTTGATGGAGAGGTAGCGCTCGACGAGTATGTACAGGACCATGACTGATTGGACCAGCTGGATCAAAACGATGGTGACACCGATCGGACCGCCGGAGAAGAGCAGGTCCAGCAGACTTTCGGACGCCGTTTCGACGGGCATGTCGGCCGTTTGGAGGAACAAGGTGTTTTGAAACATGTTGACGCCTGGGTTGAATGTTTGACTGCCCGTTCCGAACCGGTATCCGCAGGAAAAGGTCGGACGGGATATGTTCGTTTCATGATGCGGTGGAGGACGCCAAAAAAGGCGGACCGCTTGGCCGCTGCGTTCGGCAGGTCCGAAAAAGTGCGGAAAGTCCCGACCACCCGAATCATAACGTCGCCGGGCAGGGGATATTTCGGTCCCCGTTGAAAAATCCGTCGGCGACACTGAGTCAAGTCGGACCGACCAAACAAGCGGAAAAGTCCTTCCCGCAGGCCGCCGGGATAAGCCGACGGGATTCCTGAAGCAGGCACACAGCCGGAGGACAGCGTCAAAGTTATTATTTTTTAGTCAAATGCAACTGCGGTCGGCGGCTATTATAAATTTTGGCAAATCAGGGCCTATGCTATGATTTACGGGGCTAAATCGTATTTTTGTACAAACAGCGAATTTTCGCAAAATCAAGATTTTCCTTGTCCGACGGCATGATCTGGGCGCAGCCGGGCAAGGTGCAAAAGCGAAGACCAAAGATGAGAAGAATTCGGAAAGTGGGGGTGTTGGGAGCCGGTGTCATGGGATCCGGCATCGCCTGTCACCTGGCGAACGCGGGTTTCGAGGTCCGGTTGCTGGACCTGGCTTCGGAGGGAAACACCCACCGGGCGCGGAGCCAGCCGGCGGAGAGGGCCTTGACGGCGGCGTTGTCGGCGAAACCCTCCCCCCTGTACCGCAAGGCCTTTGCCGCCAGGATACAGACCGGTAATTTCCCGGACGACCTGGCGGAGGTGGCCGCCGCCAGTGATTGGGTGATAGAAGTCGTGGCGGAGCAGTTGGACATCAAGCAGCAGCTGCTGCGGGAGGTGGACCGCCACCGGCGGCCGGGGGCCCTGGTCAGCACCAATACCTCCGGCATTCCGATTCATCGGATAGCGGGAGGCATGAGCGAGGATTTCCGGCGGCATTTCTGCGGCACCCACTTTTTCAATCCGCCGCGCTACATGCGCCTGTTGGAAATCATCCCCACGGAGGACACGCTTCCTGCGGTCATCCAATTCTTCCTTCGGTTCGGAGACACCCACCTGGGCAAACAGACCGTACTGGCGAAGGATACCCCTGCCTTCATCGCCAACCGGATCGGCGTTTACGCCATGGCCAGGATATACCAGCTGACCACCGAACTGGGGCTCACCATCACGGAAGCGGACGCCCTGACCGGCACCGTGATAGGCCGCCCGAAAACCGGTACGTTCCGGCTTGGCGACCTGGTGGGGCATGACATAGCCGCCAATGTCATCCGGGGCATACGCCGGCATTGTCCGGAGGATGAGCAGGCGGCGGCCTTCGAGATTCCACCGTATATGGATTTCCTCCTGCAACAGGGTTATCTCGGCGACAAACGCGGCAAGGGCTTTTACGAGCGCACCGGCCGAAGGGACGAAAAAGGGAAGCCGGTCATGCTGGCTCTGAACCTGGATACCCTGACCTACGAACAGCAGGCCGCCCCGGCCCTGCCAGGACTTTCGGCTGCGAGGCAGGCAGACCGGCTGGACCAGCGGATCCGGCTGTTGTTCGATTCGCCCGACAGCGGCGGACAGCTTGTCCGGCGGTCACTGGCCGGTCTGTTCGCCTATGTCTCCCAGCGGATTCCTTCAGTGGCGAACCAACCCCATCAGATTGACGATGCCTTGCGGGCCGGGTTTTCCTGGGAACTCGGACCGTTCGAATATTGGGACACCATCGGTGTGGCGGAAGGCATGGCGGCGGCGGCCCAGTGCGGTGAGCAGGTCGCTCCCTGGGTTCGGGAAATGCTGGACAAAGGCTTCGAAACCTTTTACGCCACGGAAGCGGGCAACCGCTACTGCTACGACCCCGCCTTGGGAAAGCGCGTCATGGTACAGGAGGCCGGGGAATTCATCCTACTGGACCGCTACCGGGAGCAGGCGCCTGTGTTTCGGCAGCCGGACGTGATGCTGCATGACATCGGGGAAGGCGTTCTTTGCCTGGAATTCCGGAGCAAGGCCAACACAATGGGGGAAGGCGTCCTTCGGGGCATCAACGATGCCATCGACCTGGCTTCGGAAGGAGACTGGCGCGGGTTGGTCATCGGGAACAACGCGCGAAACTTCTCCGTCGGGGCGAACCTGATGATGGTGGCCATGATGGCTTACGAGCAGGATTGGGACCAATTGTCCCATGCCGTCCGCTATTTCCAGGATACCGTCATGCGGTGCCGGTATTCTCCCGTGCCGGTGGTGGCGGCCACGCAAGGGTATGTGTTCGGCGGGGCATGTGAGCTGCTGATGCACTGTGATGCAGCCGTTTGTGCGGCTGAAAGTTACATCGGGTTGGTGGAGGCGGGTGTCGGATTGATACCGGGCGGGGCGGGAACCAAGGAATTCGCCCTGCGCACGTCGGATGCGTTCTTCGAGGGTGACGTTCAGATGCCCACCCTCATGGGCCGATTCCGCACCTTGGCGACCGCGACCGTGGCCAGCTCCGCCGCCGAAGCGTACGACCACGGTTACCTGCGGCCAGGACAGGACCGGGTCGTACTCAATGCCCAACGGATCATCAAGGCGGCGCGGGACAAGGTGGTGGAACTTTCCGGACATTACGTCATGCCAATCCAACGGAAGGACATCACCGTATTGGGTCGGGGAGGGCTTGCGACCTTGTATCTCGCGGCGAACGAACTCAGGATGGGTGGGTATGCCTCCGAGCATGACATCCGGATTGCCAACAAGATGGCCTGGGTATTGTGCGGCGGAGACCTGAGCGGTTCCCAACAGGTCAGCGAGCGGTACTTGCTGGACCTGGAAAGGGAAGCCTTTCTCAGTCTGTGCGGGGAACCCAAGACCCTGGAACGGATCCAACATATGCTGACAACAAACAAACCCCTCCGTAACTGACCATACAATCACCTCTTCAGGGACATCACCAGCGGGCAGGTCGCGTACGGTCCGATGGTCGTCTTGTCCCGACGGGCCAAAACAAACAACCGACATCATGCAGGAAGCATATATTGTCAAAGCATTTCGGACCGCCGTAGGAAAAGCCAAGAAGGGAAGTTTCCGCCATTACCGTTCGGACGACCTTGCGGTGGAGGTCATACGGCATCTGCTGCGCGAAACCCCGTCCCTGGATCCAGGGGAAATTGACGACTGCATCGTCGGTTGTGCCAATCCGGAAGGGGAGCAGGGGCTGCAGGTAGGCCGTTTGATTTCCCTGCGTGCCATTGGCGAGCATGCGCCCGGCATGACCATCAACCGTTACTGCGCCTCCGGTCTGGAATCCATCGCGTTGGCGGTGGCCAAGATCCGTGCCGGTATGGCCGGGTGTATCGTGGCAGGCGGTACGGAAAGCATGAGCATGATACCGATGACCGGATACAAACTGGCTCCCAGCTACGAAGTGGCGCGTAACAATCCGGTCTATCTGACGGGCATGGGCCAAACGGCGGAGGCGGTTGCCGACCGATACGGCATCACCCGGGAGGAGGCGGACCTTTTTGCGGTCGAATCCCACCGTAAAGCGGCCGCGGCCCTGGCCGCAGGGCGGTTCCGGGAGGGGATTGTTCCCATCACCGTGACGGAAGTCCGGGTGGAGGATGACGAGCGCAGGACAAGAACCTGGACGATGGACACGGATGAGGGAGTTCGCCCAGACACGACGGCGGAGGCCCTGGCGCGGCTGGCGCCGGCCTTTCGGAAAGGCGGCGTGGTCACGGCAGGCAATGCTTCGCAGACCTCCGACGGTGCCGCCTTTGTGCTGGTCATGTCGGAAGCGATGGTCAACAGACTGCAGTTGGAACCAATTGCCCGCCTGGCAAGCTGTGCAGTGGCAGGAGTCGATCCCTTGTACATGGGCATGGGGCCATGCAAGGCCATTCCACTGGCCCTCCGGCAAGCCGGCCTGCAACTGCAGCAGGTGGAACAAATCGAGTTGAACGAAGCGTTTGCAGCACAAGCACTGGCGGTCATTCGGGAGGCCGGATTGGATCCTGCCCTGGTGAACGTCAACGGGGGAGCGGTCGCCTTGGGACATCCGCTGGGCTGCACCGGCACAAAGCTGACGGTACAGTTGTTGGAGGAGATGCGGCGGCGCGGGCAGCGTTACGGGATGGTGACCGCCTGTGTGGGAGGCGGTCAGGGCATTGCGGGGATTTATGAGCGACTTTCCTGAGCGGTCGGCGTTTTATACTTGATGCCGGGGAGAAAGGAAAACAAGGCAACCAATCTTTCCGACCGCTCCGGTAGGACGTGGACCGTCGTAGCTTTCGCCTCACCGAACGCAGTCAGCAGCGCTTCCCGGAAGGCGTCCTGGAGAGGTGCTTCCACACGGAGGATGTCACCGGTGAAGGGATGTTCGAGCTGCAGGCACCAGGCATGCAACAGCATGGTGGAGACACCCCACTCCGTCTTCCATCGTCTGTTCTGTTTGTTGCACCCATGGGGCCGGTCACCGATGATCGGGTGGAAGACATGTGCCAGGTGCTTTCGCAGCTGGTGATAGCGCCCGGTCCGTGGAAACAGGCCTGCCATGGAGAAGCGGGAGGTGGGATGTTTTCCGAACGGGACGGGCAATTCCAGTGTGAACAAGGTCTGATAGTCCGTCACGGCCTCCTGCGGCGGCCCTACTTCCCGGGAGAGCGGATAATCAATGGTGCCCTCGGGCGGCAGGAATCCCCTTACCAGCGCCAGGTATTCCTTACGAACCCCACCCTCCGCGAACAAAGTCTGCAAGCGCCGCAGCGCATCCGGCGACCGGGCGAACAGCAGCACACCGGCCGTCTTGCGGTCCAGCCGGTGAACCGGATACACCGGTTCCTGCAATTGGTCTCGCAGTTGTTGGAGCGCTGCCTCCTCCACCCCGGCGGCGAGGGAGGTGCGGTGAACCAGAAGGCCGTGCGGTTTGTTCACGGCCACCATCCATTCGTCTCGGTACAGTATTTCCAGCATAGCGGGACGAGCGTCAGTCACCGAAGGAAATGCCGAGGGATCTGGCGGTTCGAATCAGGTAATGATCCTTGTCCAGATAATTGTAATGCCGGACAGCCTCCGCCAGGTCCGCACAGCCCATCCGGTTGTTGCGGAAAGTGACCATTTTTCCGAATTGACCTTCGGCGACCATTTCGAATGCCTTGACCCCCATGGCGGAAGCAAGGATCCGGTCGAAGGCCACCGGTGTTCCGCCGCGTTGCACATGGCCGAGGATGGTGGTCCGGATCTGGGCTTCACAGCCGATGGCTTCCAACCGGCTGCGAAGGAAATTGGCGATCCCACCCAACTTGAAGTGCGCGTCTCCGACATCCCTGGCTGTTTCCCCTACCAGCCCGCCGCCGAGCGGTTGCGCACCTTCGGCCACCACGATGGTGACAAAGCCCTTTCCCTTGTGGTACCGTTTGCTGATTTTCCCCAGGATCTTTCTTTCGTCGAAGGGTATTTCCGGAATCAGGCAGATTTCCGCACCGCCGGCAATGGCCGTATGCAAGGCAATCCAGCCGGCATCCCTGCCCATCACCTCCATGATCATGACGCGGTCATGACTTTCCGCAGTGGTGACAAGCTTGTCCAGGCTGTCCGTCGCGATTTGTACGGCGGTGGTGAATCCGAAGGTGAGGTCCGTAGCGGACAGGTCGTTGTCTATGGTCTTGGGTACACCGATGATGTTAAGACCCTTGTTGAACAAAGCGAGGGAAATTTTCTGGCTGCCATCGCCACCGATGTTTACGACTGCATCGAAGCCCAGCGACATTATCTTTTCGACCAGGTAGTCGGTTCTGTCTTCCATTGCCAAGGATCCGTCCGGCTGCCGGACGGGATATTCCATGGGATTTCCCTTGTTGGTCGTCTTGATGATGGTACCTCCCTTCACGTGGATGCCGGCGATACGTTTTCCGGACAAGCGGACCAACTCCGCCGGGGATTTCATCACCCCGTTGAAGGCCTCCACACTGCCCCAGACTTCCCATTCTCCGCTCCGGCGGGCCGCTTTAGCCAACCCGCGCATCACCGCATTCAAACCCGGACAATCCCCACCGCCGGTCGCAACTAGAATTTTCTTCATGATATTTTTTGTGGTTGGTATCTAATTTCACAATTTCGCTGCAATCTATTCATTTTGGCTCAAATCGAAAGCCGTCCTGCCAACAAAAGGAATGGCCGGCCGACGAAAGTCCGCTTTCCGGAACCGCCGGGCGGTCGGCCGTTGGAAACTTCCGTCCGGCTTCCGTACAAGCGGTCCGGGCGTGCAAACATCCGCCGCATGAAAACCGCTGTCTTCCCCGGTTCGTTCGACCCGATCACCATCGGCCATGTCCGAATGGTCGAACGCAGCCTTCCTTTGTTCGACCGGATCATCGTCGCGGTGGGGGTCAACCAGCAGAAGCAGTCGCTCTTCCCCCTGGAGCGGCGCCTGGCTTGGCTGGAGGAGGTCTTCCGAGCGTTCCCGAGCGTGGAAATTGCCCATTTCGAAGGATTGACGGCACATTTCTGCAACCGGATGGGCGCCCGTTACCTGTTGCGGGGCTTGCGGAACGCCTCCGATTTCGACTACGAAAAGACCATCTCCCAATTGAACTATATTGTGGGCCATCAGCTCGAAACCATTTTCCTGATCAGTGAGCCGGAGCTCTCCCACATCAGTTCCACGATTGTCCGGGAAATCATACGGGGCAACGGGGATGTGGCGCCTTTCCTGCCCGCCGCCGTCGTGATCTGACCGAATGCGCCGTTGACCGGAGCGGCCGGAATCCGCAGAAGCGGGGTGGCCGCCATCCTGATATTTCGCCGATCTTCGGTGGCAAACACGGCGGTCTTGCAGCCGTCGAACCTGATTTGCTTATGCGATACGAATGGATACTTTTCGATGCGGACGACACCCTTTTCGACTTCAAACGGTCCGCCCGGCTGGCCTTTGAGCGGACCCTGGAGCATATCGACATGCCGAACGAAGCCCGCCACTGGGAGGCCTACGAGTTAATCAACCGGCAGGTATGGGCTGCCTTCGAACGGCAGGAGATCACGGCAGAGACCCTTCGCCGGTTGCGGTTCGAGCGTTTCCTGCGACAGGCCGGGCATCCGGCGGATCCCGTCACGGTCAATCGATTCTACCTGGAACAACTTGCCGGCAACCATTTCCTGACCGAGGGTGCTGCGGAATTGGTGCAATACCTGACGGCGAAAGGCCGGCGGCTGGGACTCATCACCAACGGGCTGCGGGAAGTGCAGCGGCCCCGGATCAGCCGATCTGCCCTGGCCGGCCGGTTTCCGGTCGTGGTCGTGTCGGATGAAATCGGCGTGGCCAAGCCCCATTCCGGTTTCTTTGATTACGTTCACCGTGCCATGGGCACGCCTGAGCCGGACCGCGTGCTGGTCGTGGGGGACAGTCTTCATTCGGACATCCAGGGTGGCAATGCGTTCGGGCATCACACCTGTTGGTACAACCCCGACCGAAAAGCCAATGACACCCCCTACCGGCCGACGTACGAAATCCGTGCGCTGGCGGACTTGAAAAATCATCTCTTCCACCAGGACGAGACCAATTAGCAACGACCCGACAAGGCAATTTCCTTATTTTTGCATTGTCCGACGGTGGTTATCCTTGTCGGTCTCATCTGTTCCCGGTCGGAACCGCGAACGCTTCCACCCTGGATTGTTCTCCGTTTCTTTAGGCCACACCTAACCAACCGGAGCCGGCACCCTTGGCAGGGATATCCCCGCCGCAAAGATTCGTGGTTCCGTCTCCTGGAAAAAAACAAAACCATGTCCAACGCATTTTACCAAATCCCGGCTATTCAGAACGAACCCGTAAGGTCGTACCGGGCCGGTTCCCCGGAGAAAGCGGAACTCAAGCAGGTCCTGGCAGCTATGCGGAACACCCAGATGGACATCCATATGACCATCGGAGGCAGGAAAATCGTCGGAAACGGCCGCATACGTATTCACCCGCCTCATGACATCGCCCATACCCTCGGCTGGCATGGGCTGGCGGATGCAGGGCTGGTCCGATACGCCGTCGAGGCGGCCTTGGCGGCGAAAGCGGATTGGGAGGCGATGCCCTGGCAGGACCGGGCCGCCATTTTCCTCAAAGCCGCAGACCTGTTGAGCACCACCTGGCGGGCCCGTATGAACGCAGCCACCATGTTGGGACAATCCAAGAACGTTTACCAGGCGGAGATCGACTGTGTCGCCGAGCTTTGTGATTTCTGGCGGTTCAATGCCCGTTACATGACGGACATATACCAGGAGCAGCCCGGGAATGCGCCCCATATTTGGGACCGGGTGGAATACAGGCCTTTGGAGGGATTCATATTCGCCCTGACCCCTTTCAATTTCACGTCCATCGCCGGCAATCTTCCTTGTGCCCCGGCGCTGATGGGCAACACGGTCGTCTGGAAACCGGCGGAGACCCAGATTTATTCGGCTGCGGTGATCATGGACATCCTGGAGGAGGCCGGCTTGCCGCCCGGCGTCATCAACCTGGTGTTTGCGGACGGGCCGACGGCCGGGGAGGTGATTTTCTCTCATCCATCGTTCGCAGGGCTGCACTTCACCGGAAGCACCGGTGTATTCCAGCAGCTGTGGAAAACCATCGGGCAACAGGTCGGCACCTACCGTTCCTATCCGCGCATCGTCGGAGAAACCGGCGGAAAAGATTTCGTCATAGCTCATTCATCCGCCCATCCGGAACAAGTTGCCACCGCCCTGGTAAGGGGTGCGTTCGAGTATCAGGGGCAGAAATGTTCGGCCGCCTCCCGGGCGTACCTGCCCGACAACCTTTGGCCGGCCGTTCGGGAACGACTGCTGTCCGACCTGGCCTCCGTCACCATGGGTTCTCCGGAGGATTTCTCCCATTTCATGAATGCCGTCATCGACGAAAGGGCTTTCGACAAGATTACCGGATATATTTCCGCCGCGCGGCAGGACAGCCGATGCACCATCCTGGCGGGAGGCACCTACAGCAAGGAAAAAGGCTATTTCATCGCACCCACCGTTATTCTGACCACGGATCCGAAATCCCCCACCATGGTCGAGGAAATATTCGGCCCCGTACTCACCATCTTTGTGTATCCGCAGGAAGCTTATGAAGAGACCCTGTCGCTCGTCGACGCCACCTCGCCTTATGCACTGACCGGAGCCGTATTTGCCAGGGAGCGAAAGGCAATCCGACAGGCATCCGACCGCCTGCGGCACGCAGCGGGCAACTTCTATATCAACGACAAACCGACCGGTGCGGTTGTCGGGCAGCAACCCTTCGGCGGGGGCCGTGCCTCCGGGACGAATGACAAGGCGGGATCCGTCTGGAATCTGCTGCGCTGGGTCTCTCCCCGCACCATCAAGGAAAATTTCGTGTCACCGATTGACTTCCGGTACCCTTTCATGGAAGAGGGTTGACCTCACTGCTTTTTTTTTGCAAAACATGACCGACAAACCTAAATTTACAGGCTCTTAGGTCAACTTCCCTCTCATTGCAAGGTGTAGGCTTCTGTCGGTAGCGACAGGGTTGGTCAGTATTATGAAAATCGGTGGCCGGGCCTGGTGATTTTCCAGGCATCCTTCCGAACAGACCGTACCGTTTGATTCGGCTTCATCGGTTTCATTGGACATCTTGCGGCCGTCGGCGTAACAGGTTCCTCGATTCAATTTTTCCGAATCCCGGCCATCTGTAAGAAAAGCGGGCCGTTTTCCATACCAATGCCGACCAACGGTCCTGAAAGCCGGACATTTTCCTCCAACTGACCGGAAACAACCACATTGAGCAAGGGAACGAAACCTCCATTGCCAACCTGGACATGTCCAGGACGAAAGCCATCAAGTCCGCCTGGTGGTGATGAAGAGTTCCGCGCGACTGGCTCGGCAAACGGTGTCTTTCCCGCAACAGTACGGCCAACCGGCAGTGAGAAATCATCGGTGGTGTGAACTTCGTGTCCGAGCGGATGGTGGTCGAGCAACGACATGACCGTCAGTTCCCCGATGGACCCGCCGGCATACTGGCCGGCAGGACCGGCCCAGTCCGGCACCAAACTCCCCTACCCCGCAAACGGGAACGAACGGGACGGAATCACCGCCGACTTATTGACGTGTCGCCAGATTATTCCATGCGGTTCCGTCCCGAGCGGCTCCTATTCAAGACCGGATACGAAGGAAGGGGTAGGTCAGCGGGCGGACAAAAGAACAATGTCCGACAGACGGACGAAATCGGCAACCTTGAATCCTTGCCGACAACGGCATCCGAGGAATGCAAATCGCCATTAAACCAACCGCCGAATGTTTCCGCCAAACTGTCAGCAGGATTGGTTGTCATCCGGGCGGGCTTGGGTGTAGGCAACGCGAGAATATGCCATGCGATCGAATTGTACACTAAATTACCACATCAGATGAGCGATGCAGCCTTTATTCTCCTTTCCCTGTCGGGAGCTGTGGCTTCGGTTTACCTGTTTGGCAGGTTGCGCCAGCGTATGCAGACCGAGCAGCTCATCCGGCAAAGAACAAAACACGGGCAGAACCTTCAGTCGCAATTGGCGGAGAAAGATCAATTCCAAGAGATGGAAAACGGCCTTCAGCAGCAACCTTCGACCCTGGAACAACTGCTGCGGGACCATGAGCGAAAGCTGATGGATGCGGAAGGCTACATACAAACGCTCCGACAAGAAAGGGAACAGCCGGAAAAAGCCTATTCGGCGCTGAGCAGCCAGTGCGGGGAGGTTGATCGGAAAATCGAGGACAACCGGGAAGTTCCGGTGCTGATTTTCAAGGACACCGTGGACGATATAAGCCAACGGGAAAAGGCGAAGCAACTGGTGAGGGCTTTCCGTAGGGGTTATCTGTCCGGCAGCCAGACGGGAGACCCCACGAAACCGAAAGATATCAGTCGGTAGGCATGCAGGAAAGCAGCCCCGAGCCTTCGGCCAGGCCTGTCCTTACCGTTCCGTCGCTGGGCAAGTCCAGGAAAGCAACCCCGCTTGTCTACCTTCGGTTCCGGGCGGGTCATTCTTCCGCCAACACAACGAATTTTTTCTCCAAGGGGTCGAACGCCTGCAACAGGGAATCGAAGAAGCACCTGCCGTGTCGGAGGTACAGGGGCAGGAAATTGTCATGTCGTTCCTGCAGACCGTTACCCGGGAAGAGTTTTTCCTTCAACTGCCGCACCTGTTGCAGCGCCACGTCATTTTTCTGTTTTTCGGCACGCAGCAGTTTGGTTTCGAGTTGTTCCAAAGACTTCATCAGCCGGGCGTGTTCCGCCCATACCGATTTCACGAGTGTGGAATCGACGGCCGAGGCCTTGCCAGCGATGGCGGAGAAGACCGGCTCGAGGGCATTCCTTTCCTGTTCCAATTCGAAGGTAGGTGAATCCTGGGAGCGGGCCAGGTAACGTCGGACCAAGGTATCGGTGTCATCCCAGAGGTCGGATAGGGACAGGCCGAGTTTCCCCAAGCGCTTGGCGCTGGGTGCGTCTACCCAGAGTGCGGAATTCCTGCGGACAAGCACGGGGAAATTGACGCCGAAGTGTTCGAACTGATCCTTTCTCTCCAACCAATACGCCAATTCACCCCCGCCGCCCACGTAAGCGAGGTTCGGAAGAATCCATTCCTGGAAAATCGGGCGCATGACCACATTGGGGCTGAACCGCTCCGGATGCCGCTCTATTTCCGCTTCCATTTCATCCCGGGAAAAACGGATATCCGTGTGCAGCACCGTGAAGCCGTCTCCGTCCGATACGATTCGTTCGCGTAACTGCTCCTTGAGGTAGAAGAAATTGATGTCGCGGGGTGTGGCCTGGGAAGGGAACCCGGCAATGGTCAACCGATCGATGGTCGCATGGACGAGACGCACGGAAGGCTGGTTGAGGATTTCCTCCCGAATAGCCGGAATGAAGCGCCTTTTGAGTTCGGGGTCTCCGGTATTCAACACCACCAGACCTGTATGCCCGAAAAGGGAATGGACCAGCTCGAAGGCGGCATCTCCATATGCACGGCCTGGCCGATAAATTGCGTGGAGCATGTCCATCAGTTGTCGGGCGGACGGACTGTCACCCAGCAGGGAATCAAGGGTGGCCAGTACTTCCCCGAGGCTGTCCGTACGCATCATGGCGACCGCACCCGTCTCACCACCATTTTCCCAAAACACGGACCTGTTGTAGAGATGCAGGTGGTTCACTTCTGCGAAGTCGTGGTCCTCGCCACTGTTGACAAAGACCGGCACCACATAACGGTCGGGGTAGGCTTCGTTCAGCTGCCTGGCCAAGTTTATGGCGGAGACGATCTTGTAGATGTAATAGAGCGGGCCGGTTAAGAGGGAAGGTTGGTGCGCCGTGACGACCGTGAAGGTGCCGGCATCCCGCAGTCTTTCGATATTACGTGTCACTTCGGCTGTCTCAGGCAGGCCTTGGTACTGCCGGGACAGAACCCGGACGAGGGTCTCCCGGTCGGTAGAGTCTTTCGCTTTGTCCTCCATGGCCGAGCGGAAAGCCGCCAGGGTGACGGGGTACTGGTAGAAAGGCCGCAGGGCGGGTACTTCGCGGATATAGGCGAGGTCTCTGGCGGAGAGGAGGGGGACCTGGTCGTACTCCAGTTTGGTAGTTTGCATGTCGATCAGACTTTCGTGCCTTTCATCGCTTGGGCGACCACCGCATCCATGGCGCGGTGCGCCAGGGGTGTTGTGAAATCGTTGATATCCTGGATGGCCTTGTTGATTTGATGGCGGTCGGTGGTAGGGAGGACATCTCGGAGGGCCTGCAGCAGCGCTTCCGTGCGACCGGTTTCCGCCGCTGAAAGCAGGCTGGCGTGTTGACGAAGGAATTTCTGGCCGGCAAGCAGCATATGGTTGCCTTCGTTACGGGCTTCCTGTAGGCTTCGCATTTCCATATCGGTAGCAGCGAAACGCACGGAATCCATGAGCATGGCGGCCATTTCGTCTTCGGAGATTCCGTAGGTCGGGCGGATGTCGATCGACTGCTCCGTTCCGGAACGAAGTTCGGTTGCCTTCACCTTGAGAATACCGTCCGCGTTGATGATGAACTGGACCTCGATTTTCGGGAGTCCGGCTGGCATGGGGGGGATATCCCGCAGGACGAACTCCCCCAATTGCCGGTTATGGGCGACCAGGTCGCGTTCACCTTGGTAAACAGCGACCTTCAGGTTTTTCTGACCGTCCACGGAAGTGGTGTATTGTCGGCCGGCACGGGCGGGAACTTTGGTATTGCGGGGAACAATGGTATCCATGATGCCGCCGACCGTTTCGATGCCCAGCGAAAGAGGTGTGATATCCAGCAGCAGGACATCCTGCTGGTTGCCGGCGAGCACATCCGCCTGAACGGCGGCACCGAGGGCGACCACTTCGTCCGGATGAAGCTTGTCAAAAACAGGTTTGCCGAAGAAATCCGAGACCGCCGCCTTCACCAGCGGCACGCGGGTGGAGCCGCCGACCATGACGACATGGTCGATGTCGGCCGGTACCAGACGGGCATCGCGGAGAGCCTGGCGACAACTGTCGATGGTCCGATCCACCAGGGGGCGGACCATCGATTCGAAATCGATGCGGGAAAGACGAAACTCCCTCCCGTCCAGCGTCCCCTGGAAGCGGTCGTCCGTCCCGAGCGCACGTTTGGCTGATTCCGCCAGCAACCGAAGGGCCTGTCCCTTGCTTTTGTCCGCCAGGAAGGACGAAGCGTCCAGACCTGCCTGTTCGATCCAGTGGCGCACGATGGTACGGTCGAAATCGTCACCTCCCAGGAAGGTGTCACCATGGGTCGCCAGGACCTCGAAGATACCGTCTTGGATTCGCAGGATGGAGATGTCGAAGGTGCCGCCGCCTAGATCGTAAACCGCGATGGTCTGTGCATCCTCCTTGCCCAGTCCGTACGCCAGGCTGGCGGCGGTCGGTTCGTTGACGATGCGCAGCACCTCCAGGCCGGCCAGTTTTCCGGCGTCACGGGTGGCCTGCCGTTGTGCATCGTTGAAATAGGCCGGCACGGTGATCACCGCCTTTGAAACCGGCTTTCCCAATGCATCGGAAGCCCTTTGACGAAGGGTCCGCAGGATTTGGGCGGAAAGTTCGATGGGGGTGAAATAACGACCGTCCACTGCTATTTTCACGAGGGCGTCCGGATCATCGTCCAGGATGCGGTATCCCAAATCTTCCGACAGGGCGGCGATGTCTCGATAGGATTTTCCCATGAGCCGCTTGACGGAGTAGATGGTACGCTGGGGATCGGTCTCCAGTTTCCGACGGGCCGGGTCCCCGGCGAGAATGGTGCCGTCCGATTGAAAGTGCAGGATGGAAGGAACCAGGGTCGTTCGTTGGTCCGGGTCTTTGAGCACCACCGGTGTTCCCCGGTCCACATATGCGACCAGGCTGTTGGTGGTGCCCAGGTCTATACCGACAATGATCTCTTCCGCAGCAGCCGGAGCGGCGATGTCCCCCTGTTTCAGGTCTATGGATATTCTGGCCATTGTTAGGGTATGATAATACGTTGGTTCAATTTGTTCTTTGAGTTACAGCGCTTTGGTCTACAGGAATTTGAGGACCGTTGTCGGAGCGATGTTCGAACGGGCGGCCCTCATCCGCCGAGCATACGAACAACGAGTAAACATTGGTGTGCAGGAATCGTTCAGCGCGACGGCGAAAAACCGGGGGCAGCGGAGAGATATGATAAAAAAAGGTCATGAATATCCATATTAATCAAATTATTATCATCTTTGCCTTCAAACCATGACCATTGAGTTGAACAGGGGCAGAAACCATTGCCGGCTTCCGCCTTCATCCAAAGAGATTCGCCGCAAGCGCCGACCTGTCCGCTTCCTTTAACCAAAACTTCCGTCGTACTGACCATACACGCCCAGCAATCCCATGAATGTTCGGTAGTAGAACCTGAACGAGATTCGTTTGTATGGCACGGGTAACCTTATCCGACTGCCTGCGTAAGCCGATGGAATCAGGAAAAAAGGACAGGACGTCCTGTCCGTGGTGTCTCGGCAACCATCTCCCGGACAATCCGAAAAGCCATTCGAGAGTGCTGCGGGTTCAAATGTCGAACAGCCTTCCGGGTCCGACGGAAGAAGCAGCCATCAGCGCTGACCCATTCCTACGGGGACCAGGTGTCCTCAAGGGCTTCTGGGAACAAAAGACAACTGTATCTATTTTTGTGTCTGGATATGCCACAACAATAAAATCAACATGAAAAAAATCAGGTCCATCATCTTGACGCTCCTCCTGCCCATGGCCTTGTCCGCCCAGGAAAACTGGGAGGGTGGTCTCTTTCTGGGCTATTCGAACTATATGGGGGATTTGGTAGAACCGGTCTTCACCTTCGCCCAATCCAGTCCGTCTTTCGGGTTGATGCTGCGGAACAACCTGTCCGACAAGATGGGGCTCCGTTTCAATCTATTGTACGGCAAGATAAAAGGGGATGACAGCTACTACGGATACAACACGGCGCGCAACGCCAGTTTCGAGTCACCATTGGTGGAGTTGTCGCTGATGGGGGAATATTCGTTGTTCCGGTTTCCCCAGCAAAAAGGGACGGCCACCTTCCGACCCGGTTTCACCCCTTATTTATTCGGTGGTTTCGGAGCGGCCTTCGGCAGTCCGAAGGTAACCAACGGGGAAACCATCAATTACAGCAACACCTATTTTTCGATTCCGTTGGGCGGTGGGGTGCGGTACGACCTTAATTCCAGAACCCATGTCGGGTTGGAACTTGGCGGACGGTTTTCCTTCAGTGATGCCCTGGACGGCATTTCGGAGCAAAAAGGAAACCCGGACCTCAACGATGCCTACTACATGGGCGGGGTCGTGCTGGGATTCCGCTTCGGGCAGCGTGATGCCGATGACGACGGCATCCCGGATGAAGAAGATGCCTGTCCGACCCAGGCAGGATTGTACACCTTGGGAGGCTGTCCGGATGCGGACGAGGACGGCATTGCGGACCGCGACGACAGTTGTCCGGAAGAACCGGGAGACCTCCGGATGAACGGGTGTCCGGACAGGGACCGGGACGGTGTTGCGGACAATATGGACGATTGCCCGGACAAAGCGGGTCTCCGGCGCTTTTCCGGTTGCCCGGATACCGATGGGGACGGAATTATAGACACGGAGGACAATTGCCCCACCGTGGCAGGCTTGTCCGCCATGAACGGATGTCCGGATGCAGACAGGGACGGAATAACGGATGCCGTGGACGAATGTCCGGAAGAACCGGGCGCAGCTGAGCACAAAGGCTGTCCGGATATAGACAATGACGGCGTCCGCGATGCGGATGACGATTGTCCTGGTCACCCAGGACTCCTGCGATTCAAGGGCTGCCCGGATACCGACAATGACGGTATTTCAGACAAACAGGACAAATGCCCAACGCTGGCCGGCTTGCCGGAGAACGACGGATGTCCTGACATCAGCATGGAAGACAAACGGATCCTGGATTTGGCCATGCGGGCCGTACAATTCGAAAGCGGCAGTGCGCGAATTCTGCCTTCGTCCTACCGCATCCTGGACCAGATCGGGGAGGTTGTCACCCGTTACCCGGGCTTTACCCTTCGAATCGACGGTTATACCGACAATGTCGGCAACGATTTCACCAACCAGCAGATTTCAGAAAACAGGGCGCGGGCATGCCATGACTATCTGGTTGAGATCGGCGTGCCTCCCAGCCTGCTTTCCTACATGGGACATGGTGAAAACAGTCCGATTGCGGACAACAACACGGCTACGGGCCGTCGACTGAACAGAAGGGTCACCTTTACGCTGCTGCCGGCTTCGAATTGAACCCGGAAATCCGGTCACCGGTCCGCAGTTGTCCTCCGGCCACAGGCAGGAGATGCCGCGGCCCGTTCAGGAAGTCCTCGAATGCCCTTATGGATGTTGTCCCTGGTAGCCGCTTGCCACGGCGTTCTCCTCAAGAACGCCATGGCGGGCCGCCATTTCCATCGTCCCTACCTGCAGGAAAGAAGATCGCCTGTTGCCAGGTACCAGGGCAGCTGTTCACGACCGTTCGCAGAAAGGGTCACTCGGCCACAAGCTACCAGCTAAACATATATGGTTAGTTCAGGCGAACCTCCCGTTTCCCCGGAAGGCTGTCTTCAGTTTCTCTCCGACTGATTGCCAGCCCCGTCTCGACAGGTCTTCCCTCCCCCTTTTTCGATTGAACCGGGAGATGAGAACGCGTGTTCGCATCTCGCGCTGCAATCGGAAGCTCCCGGACACCTTCGCCGTCCGCTCCTGACGGCCACCCTTCTCTTTTCGTCGGAGGTTACTTCGGTGAAGGCAGGGTATGACATGAGTGGCTTGACCCTAGGAAGAGAGCGCTACTTCGGACGAGAAACCTCCAGCAGCTCGGTAGGATATGGGCCGAAGGATTGACCCTTCGGCCCATATTCGACATACCGTCGCGGGCACAGCGGATTAGCGGGCAGTCGGTCGGGGGGCTTCCCGTTCGCCCACCGGTCTCAGGGGATGGAAAATATCTCGGGTGCCAGTTGGCCGTTCAGTTCTACAAGGTTGGCGGTCATGGAGATCGGGAAAGGAGCCACGCCGGAAATGGAGACGGCGATGGGAAACAGGATTCCGTCGAAGGGACGGTAATCGGAATAATCGTTGACGACCGTGGACTCGCCCCGTTGTTCCACTTCCCGGACTTTCAGGCTGGTGGCCGCATCGAAATAGAGCAGTTTGTTGGATCCGGAAGGGAAGGAGACCGACAGTTTGTAGGTCGGTTTGCCGTTGACGGATTCCATGCCTTTGAGTTCCAGCGGAACCTCTTCCTTCAGCAGGCCCAGTTCGGGAATAAGGTAGGATTCGAATTTCATGTCGGCCAGTTCCTCTTCGGACATCGGCTGTTGCTGGCCCATTTGGAAATGGACTCCTTGACCGGCGTTGTACACCGATTTTTGCATGACATTTCCCATCATGCTGTTGACGACCGCCATTTGATAGGGCGTCTGTTTGAAAAGGGTCATCTCCATGGTCATGCCCTGGACGGATGCGGACATCTCGATCTTGAGCCGTTGCAGGTTGTCGAGTAACGCCGGGTCGCCGAGTGCGGCGAGGTAGTCCTGCAGCACTGTCTCCGCCGTCACCCCATCAGGTACCGTCAGATTGGCTTCCGGTACGGGAGCGCCGTAGACATCCAGGAAGTGGACGGTCGAATCCGCGGAGAAGGCTGCCAGCTTGTCCGCGACGGCGTCCTTGTTGCCGACGACAAGGATATGGGCTCGTTTGGTAAGAAGCAATCGGCGGGCGAGGTCGGACAATTCCGCGGCATTCACCTGGTTGAGGGTTTCGAGGTAGTTGGCGTAATAGTCCGACGGCAAGTTGAAGCGGGCGGTATTGAGGGCGAAGCGGGCGATGGTTTCCGGACGTTCCAGGGAGCGGGCGAAACTGCCGGTCATGACCCTTTTGACCATATCCAGTTCGGCGGCGGGAATTTCCGTGGTCCGGAGTTTTTCCATTTCCAGCAGGAACTGGACGATGGCACTGTCCGTGACTTCGTTGCGGACGCTGGCGCCGGCGTTGAAGAAGCCGATGACGGGATCAGCGTTCATGGAGGAGCGGGCGCCATAGGTGTAGGCTTTGTCCTCACGCAGGTTGGTCATGAGTCGGCTTCCGAAATAGCCCCCCAGCAAAGTATTGAGCACACTGGAGCGAATGGCCTCCTCGGAACCGGGTTTGACGTCCAAGGGGTAGGTGATGCTGATGACGGACTGGACGGCCCCGCTCTTGTCTACGAAGCTCACCCGGGTATTGTCTGGTGGTTGAGGGGCGGGGAAGTCTGTTTTATCCACCTGGCCGGGCTGCCAGGAACCGAAGTAGCGGTTGGCCAGGGACATGGCTTCCGCTTCGGTGATGTCACCGGTCACGATGAGGTAGGAGATGTTCGGTTTGAAGCATCGCCGGTAGAAATCGCGGCAATGGTCGAGCGTCAGGTTGGCGACGGAGTTTTCCGTCATCACCTCTCCGTAAGGATGTTGCTTACCGTTTCGGAGGACGCCGGCGACATTGGCGGCGATGGTACTGGCATCATCCCTGGACTGGGTTAGGGAGGAGATGGTCTGTTTGCGGATTTTCTCGAATTCGCTCTCGGGGAAGGAGGGGTTGAGCAGGACATCCGACATGATGTCGAGCATTTTGTCCTTATGTCGGGTAAGGCAGCTGCCGAACAGGCCGCTGGAAGAGCTGTTCAGTTCTGCGCCGATGAAATCGACCTCTTCGTCGATCTCGCTTTTCGTTCGGTTGGCGGTGCCTTTGCTGAGGAGTTGTCCGGCCATTTCCGCAGCGCCGGCGAATTCGTTCTCGAGAAAGGGAGGGATGTCCACGAACAGCTGGACGGCGACCCTGGGCAGCTTGTGATTTTCGGCCACGAACACCCGCAGTCCGTTGTCGAGGGAGAAGGAGGAGGCTTTCCCCAATTCGATCTTAGGCGCCGGGCCAGGTGCCGGTGCGTTCTTGCGGAAGTCCTGTTGGGCCTGTAAGGCTGGGAAAGCCAGGAAAAGGAAGGATACGGAGAGGATTAGGATATTGCTTTTCATAAGAATGGAACGATTGCTTGGATGATGATTCCCCTTTGCCGGAATCCGTTTATTCAAGGGCGGGTCGAGCGCGGGGCGGTCAGGCGTAAGCTCCTGCCGGAGCGGTATGTACTTCAGGGTTGGCTTGGTTTGGGGAGGTAATACAGGACGACCCGGTTGTCGCGATGGAAGTATTGTTGAGCCACGCGCCGGATATCTTCCCGGGACACCTTGAAATAGCGTTCGATTTCCGTGTTGATCAGGTTGGCGTCTCCGAAGTAGGTATGGTAATTGGCGAGGGATTCCGCGACACCCATGACGGAGGCGTTGGCGGTGATGAAATCGTTCTCCACCTGGTTGCGCAGCTTCTGGTATTCCGTTTCCGAAATGAGTTCCTGTCGTACCCGGTCGATTTCCGCGTCTATACCGGCTTCCATATCCTTCGGATCGATGCCAGCGTTGCAGATACCGAAAGCGATGGAGACGCCGGGATCCTCTAGACCGAGGGTGAAGTTGCCGATGTAGAGTGCCTTTTGTTGTTCGTCCACGAGGGTCCGGTACAGGCGGGAGCTCTCTCCTTGGGATAAAAGTTGGCTCAACATGCTGACGGCGTAATAATCGGGGGTGCCTTGGGCGGGGATGCGATAGGTCTGCACCACGGCCGGCAACTGGATGTTGTCATACACGGTGTCACGGACCTCTCCTTTCAGGGCCGGTTCCTGCACGCTTGGCCGGTATGGTTCCGCTTTCCCGGGGATGGAGCCGAAATATTGATCCACCAGCTTCTTGGTAAGCGGGATGTCGATATCGCCTGCGATGGAGAGCACGGCATTGTTCGGCACATAGAACTGGGCGTAGAAATCCTTGTAATCCGCTTCCTGCGCGGCATCTAGATGTTCCATGGAGCCGATGATCGGCCAGCGGTAAGGATGTGCGGAGAAGGCCCTTTTCATGGATTGCTCCATGATGCTGCCATAGGGTCGGTTATCGACCCTTTGGCGCCGTTCCTCCTTGACGACCTGCCGTTGTGTCTCGATGCCTTTATCGTCGACGCTGGCGTGGAGCATCCGTTCCGACTCCAGCCACAGGCCCAGGGCCAGTTGGTTGGAAGGTAGGATTTCGTAGTAGAATGTGCGGTCCCAGGAGGTATTGGCGTTGTTTGTGCCGCCGGCGTTCTGTATGTAATCGTCGAATTGCCCGCGTTGGATGTTTTCCGATCCTTCGAAAAGCAGGTGTTCGAAGAAATGAGCGAAGCCGGTCCGGTCCGGTTTTTCATTCTTGGAACCTACGTGGTACAGGACGGAGACACCCACGATCGGGGTGGCGTGGTCTTGGTGAAGGATGACATGCAGGCCGTTGGGAAGGTCGTATTCCTCGAACGAGATTTTGTTTTGCTGGGCGGAAACCAGCACCACCAGGTGGAGCAGGGCTGCCAGTGCCAGAAATGCTTTTTTCATGGACGTTTTCGATGAATTGATGAATGATGGAAGATAGCCAGGACAAAGGTTTTCCGCACGGGGTGCGATGACATGAGAAATCAACGCAACGCGTGACAAAAGGTTCGCCGGACCGTGATTTGGAACCCGGCGAGGCCGCTTCGCACCGGATCTCGAAAGATACCGACAGGCGCTCGGCACCAACCGCCGGTTAAAAAATTCGGACGGTTCGGCCGACAAAAGGCCGGTTCGCATTACATTGCAAGAAAATCCGCGGCTTCGCCGAACTGTAATTTCATAGACCGGCGGCAGGAAAGTATGGACGAACGGCATGTCATCGGAGGGCAGGATGTCGGCGGGCGGGCGACCGGCCGTTTCGGAACCACTTCTCAGACGAATCGATATGGAAGAAAAATACATGCGCAGGTGTTTCGAGCTGGCCCGGTTGGGAGCGGGTTCGGTATCTCCCAATCCGATGGTGGGCGCGGTGTTGGTGCATGGCGACAGGATCATCGGGGAAGGCTGGCACCGTCGGTATGGTGAGGCGCATGCGGAAGTCAACGCCTTGGCCAGTGTCCGCGAGGCCGACCTGCACCTGGTCGGGTCGTCCACCCTGTACGTCTCCCTGGAGCCCTGCAATGTACATGGGAGAACCCCACCGTGCAGCGACCTGATCATCCGGCATCGCATACCGAGGGTGGTCGTGTCCTGCACGGACCTTTCCCCGGCGGTGTCCGGCCGTGGGATCCGACAGTTGCGCGAAGCGGGGGTGGAGGTCCGCACCGGCATCCTCGAGGAGGAGGGCCGGGCCTTGTGTCGGATCCGGGAGACCTTTGTACAGCGGAACCGGCCGTTCGTTCTGTTGAAATTCGCACGTTCCGTCGACGGTTGTCTGGGTCGGGAGGGGGAGCAGGTCGCCATCAGCCATGCGTATACCCGGCGGTGGGTACACCGTTTGCGCAGCCGGTATGACGCCATACTGGTCGGAACAAAGACCGTGCTGACGGACGACCCGGCGCTGACCGACCGATACTGGGGGGGGCGGAATCCGTTGCGGATTGTGCTGGACAGGTGTTTGCGGATACCTGACACGGCGAGGGTGCTGCGGGACGGACACCCGACCCTGGTCATCACGGAAAATCCGCCACCGCCGGGGGGGGCATCGGCGGCAGCGTACATGACCATGCCTTTTGACGGGGACATGTTGGCTCGGCTGATGGAAGCCCTGTACCTGCGGCAGGTCAGCTCCCTGTTGGTGGAGGGCGGTGGCCAGATCCTTCGGTCATTCGCAGCGCAGGGTTTGTGGGACCAGGCATTGATCATCGACGGTTCGGTCGCGACGGGTTCCGGCGGAATCCCTGCACCACGGATAGACGGTCGGTTGACGGAGCTGCACCAGCTGGGGAAGGACCGGCTGTTGCTGTTCGACAATCCGGCGGCACACCGTTAAACTTTTGATAAAATCAGCGGCAGCTGGCAAATTGGTTTACGCGCAATTGTTTCAGCAATGTAATTTTATCGATGGAAGCATCAAGTTGAAAAACGCAGGCAGATGAAAAAATCAATCTTATTGACGGGAATATTGACGGCCGGAGTTGGTTTCCTCGCCTTCACCACTGATTCGACGGCGCCTTCCGGACCGGGTGGCATCCAATGGCTGACCTGGGAGGAAATGGTGGAACGTTCCAGGACGGAAGAGCGCAAAGTCGTCGTGGACGTGTACACGGAATGGTGCGGCTGGTGCAAGCGGATGGACGCCACGACCTTTGCGGAGCAGGAAATCGCCCGGTATGTCAACGAGCGTTACTATGCCGTCAAGTTCGATGCCGAGCAGCGCGGGGACCTATCGTTCAAAGGCAGGAACTATCAGTTCGTCAAGAACGGAATGCGAGGGTATCATGAACTGGCTGCCGAGATCACCCAGGGACGGTTGAGTTATCCCACCATCGTGTTCCTGGACGAGCGATTGGAAGTCATACAATCCATCCCAGGCTATCGGGATGCCGGCGAGTTCGAAACCATCCTGACCTATTTCGGCGAGAACAACCACCGGAAGGTGCCATGGGACACCTACCAGCGAAATTACCGCCCCATGCAGCGTCACTGACAAGGGATTCCGACCGCACCGGAACCGTTTGCAAGGTATGACATGTGTGAAGCGGCGAATTCCGGTGTCGTGATGGCGACGGATCAGTATCCGTCGCCGTCAAGCAGATTGCCCAGTCCGCCGAGCACGCTCCCTTCCTCCTTTCTGTTGCCAGGTTGGGCGTACCGCAGAATACGGCTGGCCAGCCTGCTGATGGGCAAGGACTGCAACCAGACATGGCCCGGTCCGCGCAGCACGGCGAAGAATAGCCCTTCCCCGCCGAAGATGGTGTTCTTGATGCCCCCGACGAATTCCACATCGAAACTGACCTGGCCTGTATAGGCCACGACACAACCGGTATCCACGCGGAGCACTTCCCCTGGCGCCAGTTGTTTCTCGATGGTCATTCCGCCGGCATGGACGAAAGCCATTCCATCCCCTTCCAGCCGCTGCATGATGAACCCTTCGCCACCAAAGAGACCTGTGCCGAGCCGCCGTTGGAAATCGATTCCGATGGAGACCCCTTTCGCCGCACACAGGAAAGCGTCCTTTTGGCAGATCACCTTTCCGCCCAGTTCGAACAGGTCCATGGGGATGATCCTGCCGGAATAGGGCGCGGCGAAGCTTACCCGCCGCTTGCCGACGCCGTGATTGGTGAAAGCGGTCATGAACAGGCTCTCGCCTGTCAGCACCCGTTTTCCGGCGCTGAGCAATTTGCCGAAGATACCGCCCTGCTGGGACTGGCTGCCGTCGCCGAAGATGGTCTGCATGCGGATGCCGTCATCCATCATCATGAAGCTGCCGCTTTCCGCAATGACGCTTTCCTGCGGGTCGAGTTCTATTTCCACGAATTGCATCTCTTCTCCGTGGAGGGTGTAATCTATTTCGTGATTTGATTTCATAAGAAACAAATTAGACTGGTTTCATCATGCGGTACCGCCTGTTGCGACCTTCCGTGCGGGGACCTCAGACCGCCACGGGTGCCTTGATCGGCGGATGCGGGTCATATCCGACCAAGCGGAAATCATCATAGGCGAATCCGAAGATGTCCTTGACCGCCGGATTGATCTCCATGGTGGGCAATGGTCGGGGTTCCCTGGCCAGTAGCGTCCGGACCTGTTCCCGGTGGTTGTCGTAAATATGGACGTCTCCGAAGGTATGGATGAAGTCACCCGGCACGAGGTCGCATACCTGCGCCATCATCATCGTGAGCAAGGCATAGGACGCGATGTTGAACGGAACGCCGAGGAAAACATCCGCCGAGCGCTGGTACAGTTGGCAGGACAGCGCCCCATCCGCCACATAGAATTGAAAGAGGGCATGACAGGGGCTGAGATGCATCCGCGGCAGGTCGCCCACATTCCAGGCGCTGACGACAATACGGCGGCTGTCGGGGTCCCGTCGGATAAGGTCGACAGCCTGGGCGACCTGGTTGACGGTCCTTCCGTCCGCCGCCGCCCAGGCAACCCATTGTTTGCCATAGATGGGACCGAGGTCTCCGTGCTGGTCCGCCCATTCGTCCCAGATGCTGACGCCGTGATCCTTGAGATAGGCGATGTTCGTATCACCCCGGAGGAACCAGAGCAGCTCGTGAATGATGGATTTCAGATGTAGTTTCCGGGTGGTGAGCAGTGGGAATCCGTCGGCGAGCCGGAAACGGAACTGGTAACCGAACACGCTGCGGGTACCCGTTCCGGTGCGATCGGATTTGTCGACCCCGTTTGACAGAATATGTTCCAGCAGGGTGTGGTATTGATGCATAGGGCGTCGGCTTGTTGGATTTTCCAGGCGGCGGGCCTCCCAAACGGAGACCGTCCCGACCCGCGCATGTCAAAATTAAGGAAATAAACAGGACGACCGAGGGTGGGGGTGATAATTTCATACGCCACGCATACGGACGGCCCGTCGGCGACCCAAAATATTCCGACACGACAGCGGCATCGCGAAACAATCAGGACTGCGTGCGGTTTAATTAAGCGTAGCTCCGGGATTCCCTCACTTGCCAACAAATCCATGCAAACCATATCCAACTTTCGTCAGATTCACCTGGCTGGCCTGCTGATGCTGGTCTTGCCCCTCCTTTCCGACAGCCGGCGGCCGGCGGGGTCGGACCTGGACGGCTGGGAATTGAAGAAACGGAAGGACGGCATCGACGTATACATCCGGGAACAGGAGGGATCGGCCATCAAGGAATTGAAATTCAGCACCACCTTGCAGGCTTCCCTCCAAGCCATCGGTGCGCTGCTGACAGACGTGGAGGGTTACAACGACTGGGTATACGCTTCGCTGGTCTCCCGCACCATCGACCGGGTATCGGAGACGGAGGTGTATTATTATGCCGAACTGGATTTTCCCTGGCCCTTCGAGAACAGGGACCTTGTCCTCTACTCCCGTTTCTGGCAGGATCCGAAGACCTATGCCATCCATTCCCAGACTTGGTCACGGCATTGGATGCTGCCGGAGAAGGAAAACATCGTCCGGATCAAGGATGCGAACTTCTCCTGGACCTTCCGTCCCGGCCGGGACGGCGCTGTGCAGGTCGATTATTACCTCCAATCCGACCCGGGTGGCAACATCCCTGCCTGGATGGTAAACCTGGCGGCCGACCAGGGCCCCTTCGAATCCATGCTCCGCTTCCGGGAGTTGCTCGGTCTGGACCGTTACCGGGAACGCCGTCTCCCGTTCGTAAGAGATTTTCCACCAGGCACACCGTAAGCCGTCGCAGGAACAACCGCCCGCAACATTTTACCGTCCGAGCGAGGGCTTTTACCTACCTTTGCATCTTATTCCGTTGCGACCATGATTCAGGTATTCGTTACAGGCGGGACGTTCGACAAGGCCTACAACTACATCTCCGGCGTGCTGTTTTTCAAGGATACCAATGTCCCCTCCATGTTGGAGCGGGGACGTTGTTCCATCGACTACAATCTCAAGACGCTCATGATGGTGGACAGCCTGGACATGACGGACTCAGACCGGGCCATCATCGCCCACAACTGCCGCTTGGCGAACACCGACCGCATTCTCATCACCCACGGCACCGACACCATCGTCCAGACGGCCACCTATCTGGCCAAGGAATCGTTGACGGACAAGACCATCGTCCTGACAGGTGCCTTGGTTCCCTACGCTTTCGGTACCTCCTCGGACGGCTTCTTCAATCTCGGCAGCGCCCTGGCTTTCCTTCAGACGCTCCCGCCGGGAGTGTATGTGGCCATGAACGGCCGGTACTTCCCTTGGAACAATGTCCGGAAGAATGTCCGGACGGGTTATTTCGAGGAACTGGACCCCACCGCATGACTTGTCCGTCCAGGTATTCAAACCATGGAAAACACCGGGCGGAAGGATGGGCTTATCCGGCACTTTTTTTTTATCATTGCAGCGGTTAATCACGGACCCGCATCCGGTGCCGGATCCGATCCAACACCACAGACATTCTAATGTAGGACCTTTCGAACAAAGCGTGACTTTCATGAAATCTAACACCATACTCCCATTGCTGTTCCTGGCATACCTGCTGCCCTTCGTTTCCCGTGCGCAGGAGCCGGCAGCCTCCCCGGATTTCTACCGTACCGACGTCGTACAGGACATTCGGATCACCTTCGATGCTTCGAACTGGTCATACCTGCTGGACTCCCTTCGTTTCAACGGAAACAGCCTGCTTTCAGGATCGGTGTCAATCAACGGGACCGTTTTCGAGGGAGCGGGCATCCGGTACCGGGGCAGCAAATCCTTCGCCCCGGGATCCCGGCGCAACCCCTTACATATCTCCCTGGACCACACGGATTCTTCCCGACACCTGGAGGGATACCGGCACATCAAGCTGTCAAACACCCTGCGGGACCCCAGCATGATCCGGGAAGTCCTCGGCTATGAGATCGCACGCAAGTATATGCCCGCTCCCCTGGCCAACTTTGCCCGTGTCTATGTCAACGGCGAATATTACGGATTGATGGCCAACATCGAATCCGTCGAGGAAGCGCCGTTCCTCGAAAGATATTTCGGCGGTGCCGGACACGGTTTCTTCAAAGCTAACCAACAGCAGGAGGAAAAGGCTCCAGCCGGTTGCAAGAACAACATCTACGGCTCCCTGGAATACGACGAGAGTCCCGCCTGCTACGACTACAACTTCGAAAAGCTGTCTGCGCACGGTACCGGTGCGCTCATCCAGCTCGCCAAGGCGCTGAACCAAGCCCCCGCCACCCTACCCGACCACCTGGATGTGGACGCCACCCTGTGGATGCATGCCTTCAACAACCTTGTGGTCAACCTGAGCAGTTATTCCGGACAACACAGCGTCAACTATTACCTCTACCAGGACCAAAACGGTCGGTTCGTACCGATCATCTGGGACCTTAACCTCGCCTTCGGAAGCTTCAAGAACACCGGCGCCGGTTCCGACCTCAAAATCAAGCAACTACAGGAACTCGACCCCCTCCTTTATGACGACAACCCCACCAAACCCCTGGTCAGCAAGCTGTTGGAGAATCCAACCTGGCGCAAGCAATATCTTTCCCACCTACGGACGATGCTGCATGAGCAGGTCATCGGCGGCCAGTTGGAAAAAAGAGCGATAGAACTCCAACAACTCGTCCGGGAGGCAATGGACCAGGATCCGGGCAAGTATTACACCTTGGCGGATTTCGATCGGAGCCTCGACGAGACCATCGGTCGCAAGAGCAAAATCCCCGGCATTCTCGAGCTGATGCGCAAGCGCGGCGCTTACCTGAAGGCCCATCCGGACCTCTCCGTCTATCCGCCGGACATTACACAGGTGCAGGTGGCTTCCCGGCAGCCCATGGCCCAGCAAAAGCTCACCCAATTCCATATCACCGCCCAAATCGACAAGTATCCGAAAAAGGTCGTCCTGTACTACCGACTGGACGGAGCCGACGGCTTCATAGAAATGCGGATGCATGACGACGGAAGGACGGACGACGGGACGGCCGCCAACGGGGTCTACGGCGCCATCGTCAAACCTGCCGGCGGGGAACAGTCCATCGAATACTACATCGTGGCGGAGAATGCGGCCCTGATAAGCTACAGCCCAGCCGACTACATGTGGTCCCTACACCGCACCAGCCTCGACGAGATCAACCGATGAAGGCGGATACCGTTCTTCCTTTCCGTCCAGGACACTGGCTCCGGGTCGTCGCCTGCGGTCTCGGCATCCTGCTGCCCGGCATGATGCCCGCCCAACCGAGCCTGTATGCCGAAGACCACCTCACCGAGGTCCATATCACCTTCCGGGAAGCCGATTGGCGGGAGCGGATGGATTCCCTGAAGCAGCTGGGAACCAAGGAACGGCTCGCCGCCACCGTTCAGGTCGACGGAAGAACCTACCAGGGCGTCGGCGTGCGGTTCAAAGGCAACAGTTCCTACAACAACCCCCGCTCCAGGGGCAGCCTCAAACTTCCGCTCAACCTCAAGGCGGACCACACTGTCAAGGGACAGACCTTCGCACAAGGTGGCAAAACCCTCAAACTCTCCAATGTCTTTCAGGATCCCGGTTTCCTGCGGGAGGTGCTATCCTACGAAATCGCCCGAAAATACATGAAGGCTCCCCGCTGCAACTTCGCCAAAGTTTACATCAACGGGGAGTATGTCGGCCTTTACAACAATACGGAATCCGTGGACCAGGATTTCCTGGTCCGGCACTTCGGTGAATATTCCGGTGTCCTGTTCAAATGCGATCCGGAATGGAGCGAGGTACACGCGGCCGGCGACAATTGTCCGGAAGGCGACAAGTCGTCCCTGATGTACCTTGGGGAAGACCCGGCCTGCTACAAAATCTGGTACGAGGCGGAGGCGGACGAACCCGGACAGTGGGAACAGCTCATCCGGCTGACCCGGATGCTGCAGCAACAGCCGGAGAAGATAGACAGCCTGTTGAATGTGGACATGGTCCTTTGGATGCATGCCTTCAACGCCGTTCTTGTCAACCTGGACAGTTACACCGGAAGGCTCAGCCACAACTATTATCTGTACCGGACACCGGACGGGTTGTTCACCCCCATCCTCTGGGATATGAACATCTCTTTCGGCGGCTTCCGCTACGACGGAGAGAAACAGGGTGCCCTGACCGATGAGGAACTGCGGCATTTCAGCCTTTTCGCCCATTACAAGACGAAAAATCCCAAACGGCCGCTGATCACCAACCTCCTCGCGGTCCCGCTGTGGCGAAAACTCTACATCGGCCACTGCCACACGTTGCTCCAGGAAAATTTCGCCAACGGCGAATACCTTGATTTCGCCCGGCGTACCCAGGCCTTCATCGACGAGGCTGTCCGGACCGACCCGCACAAATTCTATTCCTACGAGGATTTTCACCAAAACCTCACCCAATCCGTAAACATGGGAACCACCCAATCCATCGGCCTGGCGGAGTTGATGAAGTCCCGGACGGAATACCTGCTGGCCCATCCCCTTTTCAAAGGCAACCTGCCGGCCATACAGTCGAGCCTACACAACCTGTCCGAACGGGGGGACGCCTTGGTCACCGCTTCGGCCGCCCACACCCAAACCCTTTGGCTCGCCTACCGCCGGCATCCGAAGGAACCCTTCCGCATGGTGGCGATGCATGACGATGGAAAACATGGGGACGAAAAAGCAGGGGACGGCCTTTGGGGCGTCACCATCGAACGGGCGAAAGGGGCCCATTACTACCTGGTCGCGGAAGGGGAACGACTCGCCCTTACAGCGCCAGCCCGTGCTTCCATGATGTATTACGAAATCCGTTGACCGCTTCCCGACAAGCCGCCTAAATCCGCTCCTCCCGACAACTCGGAGACTCCCATTCCAAGTAAAAGACCCTTATTTTTGCGAACCGGCCTTCCTCCGTCCGGTTGCGCCGGGTCCGGGTCGTCCGAACGCAAGCCGAACTGGCGCAGCTGTGATCCGAAGGGGGGGCATATCGCTGCCGGGGCGACCATTCGATAGGCACCACAGAACCTACCCCCAACCCGGGCTGCTGCCGTTCCGGCCCGGAAAAAAGATACACGGCTTGTCCGACCCCTTACGGAAACCGGCGGGCAGACCGGAAACGGACCGCCCCATCTTCCGGGCGGTCCTTCAACAAGTGGATATGCGACGCTTCGGATTTCTGTTGCTCCTGTTCGTTCCGGTCTCCCTGCCGGCACAGCTCTTGCCGATCCTGGTGGACGGCAGATTCGATGACTGGACGCCACCGGCCCTGTCCTGGGAAGACGGCGAAGGTGACGCAAGTACGGTCGACCTACTGCACCTGGGCGCTGCCAACGATAAGGATTTCCTGTTCCTGGACATCCGCCTGGACCAGGCCATACAACTGACGGGCGCCAACGACCTGTACCTGTTGGTGGACACAGATTACGACGCCACCACCGGTAAGTATTTCAACGGCATCGGTGCGGAGCTCGAAATTGCTTTCGACGGACTGGACATCCGATATTTCCAAGGAAACAACACCTACACCACCAGCTGGCAAACCCTTCAATTCTATCACCAACCCACCGTCGGCAGCAACCGATTCGAGCTGGCCATCGCCCGCTCCGCCGTCGTCGCCGGCAGCCTTCCTCTTTTTTCCGGCGACTCCATCCGCCTGGCGCTGCGATACGGAAACAGCGACCTACTTCCGGATGCAGGCCAGACTCTTCCCTACGTCTTCGACAACGGCGTGCTGTCGCCCGCTGAGCCGCTGCCGCTGGAAAAAACATCCCCGCAGCACCTGCGCCTGCTGACCTGGAACACGTTGTCCGACGGGCTGGACGACCTGGACCGCGCCCCCCGCTTCCGCCGGCTGCTGCAAGTCATGGTTCCGGATGTCGTGACCTTCAACGAATGTTGGGACATGACCGCCGGTCAGGTCGCCACCTTTCTCAACCAGGCCCTCCCCCTCGGCAATTTCCAAAGCTGGAAGGCCGTCAAGCTGGATGACGGCAACGTCACCGCCTCCCGCTACCCCATCCTGCAGAGTTGGTATTTCTATCCCGGCCACCGCCTGACAGCCTCGCTCATCGATCTCCCGGACGAAATCTCCGCACGGGATTTGCTTGTCATCAATGCCCACCTGCGCTGTTGCACGGGCGGCGAATATTTCCGGCAGCTGGAAGCCGACGCCCTCGCCGCCTTCCTTCTCGACGCCCGCCAGCCCGGCGGGTCGGTCGACCTTCCGGACGGCACCCCTTTCGTGATTTCAGGCGACCTCAATCTCGTCGGCTGGCAACAACCCCTGCAGACCCTTCAAACCGGTCAGATCGTCCATAACAACCTGTTCGGAGCAGGTGGCCCCCTCGATTGGGACGGCTCCGAACTCGTGGACATCCTGTCCCGGCATACCGACCAACGGCAGACCTTCACCTGGCGAAATCCGGGCAGTGCCTTCCCGCCCTCGCGAATCGATTACCACATCGCCAGCGGCAGCGTGCTCACCGTCGAACATTCTTTCACGCTTCGTACGGAATCCATGCCGGCCGACCGGCTGGCCTTCTACGGGCTTAGTCAGGATGATACCGGCCAGGCATCCGACCACCTGCCAAAGGTCACGGACTTCAGCTTCGCCCTTTCCACCGCCACCAACCCGTCCTACCGGCCCACCGGCCAAACCCTGCGGCTGGCACCCAATCCTTTCCGACATAACGCACAGCTGATGGTACCCGTGGAAGCACCATCCACCGCCGAACTTTCCGTCTACAACCTCCGGGGCGAACGGATGCACCGTCAAACCCATTCCTTGGCCGAAGACCATCCCAATATTCCTGTCCGCCTGGACGGTTTTCCGGCAGGATTGTATATTTTTGAAGTGAAGACCGCCGGCAAGGTCTACCGGACCACCGGTATCCTGTTCCAGGAATGACAACGGGCCCATCGGAATGGGTGTGTCCCACCCGGGACCTGCCGGTCGCGGGCATCCGCCGGACAGCCCACCCCGGATTCTTTCGCCATCCTATGGAAAAAACAGCTTCCTCCGGAAAATCCGCCCTGGTTCTCGGTGCCACCGGACTGGTCGGCCGGCAACTCGTCCTACGACTCCTGCAAACACCCGCTTATGGACGGGTGGTATTGCTCAGCCGACGCCTGCTGGATATCGAGCATCCCAAACTGACGCAGCATATCGTCGACTTCCGGGATTTGCCGGCACAGGCAGCCTTGCTGAGGGGAGATGATTTCTTCTGCTGCCTCGGCACCACCCGCCGGCAGGCCGGCAGCGCCGGCCGCTTCACCGAAACGGACCATGGCATACCCCTGACGGCCGCCCGTATCGCCCATCGCCAAGGCTGCCGTCAATTCCTCCTGGTCTCCTCCGTCGGTGCCGATGCCCGCTCCCCTATCCTTTATTCCAGAGTCAAAGGAATGCTGGAAGCGGACCTACAGGAAATCGGCTTCGGAACCCTTCACCTGTTCCGTCCCTCCGTACTGCTTGGCCGACGCACTGTCCCCCGCCCGGCGGAGCAATTTGTCGGCCGCATCCTGCAAGCCCTTTGTGCGGCCTTTCCCTATTCCAGGAATCCTTATGTCCCGGTCAGCGCGCACGATGTTGCCGCCGCCATGACGGAAGCAGCCTGCATCGGTGCCGAAGGCATCCATATCCATCCTTCCTACACCCTCACTTCAACCTTCCGAAAGATGCGCACCCTTCTGCTTTCCGTCCTGGCGGGATGGACCCTTGCCATGTCCGCCTGCCAGGCACCCGAACCGGACCGTCACCGGCTCCTGCAGGAGCACCAGGCACCTTATGAACATTTCTTCCTGCAACGTGCCTATCCCGACCAACAGCCCGATATCAACGCCATCGAAAAGGGATGGCAGCAGGCCCGGAGCATGGCGCTGTCCAAAAGCGGAGGACTGCAAGGCCTTTGGACCGTGGAAGGCCCCGGCAACATCGGTGGCCGTGCGAACGTGGTGGCCGTCCACCCGACCAACGAAAACATTGTGTTCGCCGGCTTTTCCAACGGCGGACTCTGGCGGACCACCGATGCAGGGGCGAGCTGGCAACCGGTCTTCGACGACCAGGCATGGCCTTCCATCGGATCCATCGCCATCGACCAGGAAAACCCGGACATCCTCTACGTCGGCACCGGAGACCCCAACATCACCTTCTACCCCATGCTTGGCGACGGCATCTACCGTTCAACCGACGGCGGGGATACCTGGATCCACATCGGTCTCCCGCAACAACGTGTCATCTCCAAAATCGTCCTCCACCCAGACCAACCGGATGTCCTCTTCGCCGCTTCCATGGGCTTGCCTTTCGTACGAGACGAACACCGTGGTCTCTTTCGTACCACGGACGGCGGCAAACACTGGGAACAGGTCCTGTTCATCAGCGACCAGGCCGGTGTCACCGACCTGGTCATGGACCCCTTCAACCCGGATATCCTGTACGCCTCCGGCTGGGACCGCGTCCGAAACAACCAGGAAAGCCTGGTGAGCGGGCCGGGTGCCCGGGTCTACCGGTCGACGGACGGCGGCACCACCTGGCAGGAACTGAGCAACGGGCTGCCCGACGGAGACCTGGGTCGGACGGGGCTGGCCGTTTCCCGACTGACTCCCGGCCGGCTGTACGCCATGTTCGTCGGTACGGACGCCCAATTGGCCGGCATCTACCGGAGCGACGACGGTGGGGACAGCTGGGCACCTATCGGCATCAACGGACTCGAATCCGCCCTGGGTGGTTTCGGATGGTACTTCGGCAAGATCCGTATCAACCCCGCCGATGACGACGACCTCTACCTACTCGGGGTGGACCTGTGGCGTGGCAACGCCGACGGAAGTTCCTGGACCCCCGCCACGCCCCCTTGGTGGGAATATGCCGTCCATGCCGACAAACATGACCTTGTCTTCTCCGCATCCGGTGCCTGCTATCTCGCCACCGACGGTGGCTTATACCGGTCGACCGACCTGGGAGCGACCTGGACCGACTTCGAAAACATCCCCACCACCCAATTCTACCGCGTGGCCTTCAACCCACACCAACCGGACCGGTATTTCGGTGGCGCGCAGGACAACGGCACCACCGGCGGAAATGCAGCCATGATCGACAGCTGGCCGAGAATCTACGGCGGAGACGGGTTCCGGTGTGTTTTCCACCCGACCCAGCCACAGGTCTTCTATGTCGAAACCCAGAACGGCGGCATCGCCGGCACCACCAACGGGGGGAACAGTTATTTCAGCGCCAACGGCGGTATCAACAGCGCGGACCGTCGCAACTGGGACATGCCTTACATCATGAGTCCGCACGATCCGACCACCTTCTATGCCGGCACCTACCGGATGTACCGCAGCCAAGGTTCCCTGACACCCGATTTCCAGCCGGTCAGTGGAGACCTGACAGACGGGATCGTCTACCATCCCCGCCACCACAACATCAGCTCCATCAGCGAATCCCCCCTGCAGCAAGGCCGCCTCTACGTCGGCACGGCGGACGGGAAGGTATGGAAAGCCCAAGCGCCCGCCTTTGATTGGTCGGATATCACGGGTGACTTGCCGGACCGGTACGTCACTTGTGTCACCGCCTCCCCTTCCCAGGCAGGCTGGTTGTACGTCACCCATTCCGGCTATCGGGACAACGAATTCATCCCCCGCGTCCACCGGTCGGCGGACGAAGGACAGAGCTGGACGGACATCAGTGCGAACCTTCCCAATATAGCCGTCAACAACCTGTTGGTGTTGCCAGGGCATGCAGATTCGGTTCTTTTCGCAGCCACCGATGCCGGCGTCTACGCCTCTACCGATGCAGGAGTCAGCTGGGAAAGATTGGGGGCCAACCTACCCTATGTCCCGGTGTTCGAATTAGGTTGGAACCCGGAGAGACGAACCGTCTTCGCCGGCACTTTCGCCCGCTCCATCCTGAGTTATCCGGTCGACTCCCTGCTACAGACAGTCCCACCGGACACGGCGGTGGCGGTTCTCCACCGGCCGGATTCGGCACCGACCGGTATCCGGCTGTTCCCGAACCCCGCCACGACACTGCTGCAAGTGCAGTTCCCGTCCGCCCTTCCGGACAAACGGCTGGATTTCGTTGTCATCGGTTCCGACGGAAAGCAATGGTATAGGGAGCAGGTGCGCGACGCCGGAGCAACGGTCAACGTTCCGGTCGCCGGTTGGCCGGCCGGTATGTACCGGGTGTTCGGAAGACAAGGCGACCGGCTGTTCGAAGGCAGTTTCATCAGACGACCGTGACCGCGACGGAGGAAATCAATCCGTCTACCCCGTCGGATAACCGGGACGTCAGGAATAAGTTGGCAGAACCGGGTTTCCGATGCGAAACAGACGATGCCCATCGGGCAACGGCAAAAAATGACAGATCAAATGGAAAAAATCGAAAAAACCTCCCAATTGCGGGTGGCGGTAGGCCTCGACAAAGACAACCTTCCGGTCGACCTGCAATGGGATGCGGACGACCGCGCACCGGGCAGCCAACCGGTGCCTTGCAAGGCGATGTTGTTGTCCTTGTTCGAAAGAGAGACCCTGGACACCATCAAGATAGACCTCTGGACAGTGGATATGCAGGTGAACGAAATGGACCGTTTTTTCTTTCAGACGCTTCGCAGCATGGCGGACACCTATTACAAGGCTACCCAGAACAGGGAACTGGCTGTTGACATGCAGCGGTTTGTGCAATATTTCGGAGAGAAGACAGGCTTGATTCGGGGCGACGGTGCCTGAGCCCTGCCGGATGCCGACTTCATTGCCCGCCGGGTGTCGGCGGAAGCGCGGCCAGCAACGATTTCGTGTAGGGGTGTTCGGGATTCCGCCAGATGCGCTGTGTGGTATTGATTTCAACCAACCGGCCGGCCTGCATGACGGCGATGCGGTGACTGATGTGTCGAACGAGCGGGAGGTCATGGGAAATGAACAGGTACCCTATACCTTGGCTTTGCTGGAGGGAACGGAGCAGGTCCAGGACCTGCCATTGAACCGTCGCATCCAGGGAAGAAAGACATTCGTCACAAATCAGGCAGGCGGGTTGGGTGGCCAAAGCCCGGGCGATGCTGATGCGTTGGCGTTGACCGCCTGAGAAGGCGGCTGGGTACCGCCAAAAAGCATCCCCGCCGATGCCGGTCAGTTCCAGCAATTCCACCGCTTTTTCGCGACGGCTTGATTCCCGATCTCCCAACCCATGCACCCGCATTGGCTCCGTGATGGCCAGCCCGATGGGAATCCGGGGGTTCAGGGAAGCGTAAGGATCTTGGAAAATGGCCTGCATCCCTTTTTTTCCGGATGGTATGCCGCCCCCCCCGCTCCATTCCTCACCCATGAATCGGACGGTCCCTGCCTGTATCGGCAGCAACCCGAGCAAGGCACGGACGAGGGAGGTTTTACCGCTCCCGGATTCGCCTACGATGCCGAGTGTCTCTCCGGGCTGCAGGGACAAACTGACCTGGTCGACGGCCTTGACGGCTGTGTTTGCACTGTAGCCACCGAACATGGACCGACGGCCGTAGGACACGGATAGTTCAGACACGGCAAGCAGGGGAGATGGTATCCGACCGGCGTCTGCCGGGCTGACAGGCGGAGGCGCCTCGACGACCGGTTGGAAGCGACGTCGGTAATCTTCCAGCAGGATATTGGTATAACGGTCAACCGGGGTATGCAGGATTTGATGCGTAGGCCCTTCCTCCCTTACCGTACCCTTTTCCATGACCAGAACCCTGTCGGCCACTTGTGCGATGGCACCCAGGTCATGGCTTATGAAGATGGTGGTTCCGCCCCAGTCCGAGCGAAGTTCCTGCAAGAGGGACAATAGAGCCTGCCGGGTTGTGACGTCAATGGCGCTGGTCGGTTCGTCCGCGATGAGCAGGGCGGGTCTGCCGGCCAGGGCCACGGCCAGCATGACCCGTTGCCGTTGGCCGCCGGAGAGCTGGTGAGGATAGGAACGGAACATCCGGTCGGTGTCCGGCAAGCGGACCCGTTCGAACAAGTCATGTACCGACCGGCGGGCGGCGGCCTTGCTGAGCCCCTGCCGATACCGGAACACTTCCGCCACCTGTTCACCGCAACGCATGGTAGGATTAAGGGAAGCGTGCGGGTCCTGGAACACCATGGCGATTTCCTTGCCGCGGAGTGTGCGGTGTTCCCGCTCCGGAAGACGGGCCAGGTCCAGCACCTCTCCCCGGGCTGTCCGGAACTTCAATTCCCCTTCCATCGAGTGGATAGGCGCCGGCAGCAGACCGAGCAGGGCGAGCATGCACATCGTCTTGCCGCTGCCGGAAGCACCGGCCAGTCCGAGGGTCTCGCCGCGTGGCACCTCGAAGGACACTTCGCGGAGGACAGACACCGGTTGGCCGTCATCTCCTTGTAAGGACAAGGAAAAACCATGGACAGAAAGCAACAGTTGTTCATCCAGGTGCATCGGCGGAGCATTTATGCCGCCCGGCGGGTCGGATGGTAGCACGGACCATCCCGATGCGCCGGAATGCCCAAAGGCGGCGGAATCAATCGGACGGGGACAGTAAGGACAAAAGGAAAGCCATGACATCGACACCGTCCGGATAATCCAGCAGGCCGGGCTCCTGGGTCGACCCGAAAGGAATGGTATGCAGGTCCTGCAGCGGCTGCCGGGCGACGATACATTGGATTTCATCCCCATGCGCACCCAGCTCCCCGGCCAGTTGCTCCCTGGAATGGTAAAAGGAGAAATGCAGCATGGCGATACGGGAGGCGATGGCCTCGTTTTCCGTCAGGACCACACAACCGTTATTGAAGTGCGGCACCTGGTTGAGCAGCACGAGCGCCAGGTTGTATTCGAAATTGTTGAGGTATTTGGGGTGCAGGACCAATTCCCGGTAGTCGTGCAACTTTTCCAACAGCAATTGGAAATCATAGCCTTGCGGGACATAAATCTTGGACACGTTCCGACAGCCCAGACCGAAGTACCGGAAGACGTCCTTACCCAGGGCATGCAGTTGGTCAGCAGATTCCTGTCCGTCCAAAACGGCGACGGCGTTCCGATTTCGTCGGATGACATGGGGATATTTTCCGAAGTAGGCTTCGAAGTAGCGGGAGGAGTTGTTGCTGCCGGTAGCGATGACGGCGTCAAAATGCTGAAGGACCGGGATTGTTTCGAAAAAGCCGGCGCTTCCCGGAGCCAGGTGTTCGAGTTGCTGCAGGAGGAATGGGAGCAGGTAGGCATCCTTATCGGACAGGCGGACGGAGGCCTTGCAACCGGCGGCAAAAGTACAGATCAGGTCGTGAAAGCCAACCAGCGGGATGTTTCCGGCCATGACCATGGCGACGGTCAGGGGTGCGGGCCGCTCCGGAACGGCGTAACGGGCGGCCCAGGCCGCGAGTTTGTCCCGATCCAGCAGATGGTCTGCGATGGCATCCAGTGCCCGCCTTTGGTTTTCGGTCGTAAACCAAGGATTGTGGAACTGGGCGCGATGGATGACGGCCTCCAATCTTTCGTCTGAGCGGTTCCGTATCCAATCACCCAGACGGGCCAGGCCATCGAGTCTTTCCTGTAGGTTCATCTGTGCGACGTTGGGCATGAGCGGGGCTGGTCAGTGATCGTCCTCCAGGGCCAGTTTGGCCTTTCTGTCGGACACATAGGTCCGCCAGCGGTTCAGGCAGTCTATCATTCGGTCAGGAATGGCCGAATCGAAAAACATTTCCTTGCCTGTGGTGGGGTGAATGAAGCCGAGCTCCTTGGCGTGAAGGGCGTGGCGTGGCAGCGCCTTGAAGCAGTTGTCCACAAAGGCTTTGTATTTGCTGTACACGGTTCCTTTCACTATGCGGTTTCCCCCGTATTTGGAATCGTTGAAGAGCGGGTGCCCCAGATGGGACATATGCACCCGGATCTGGTGGGTACGGCCGGTTTCCAGGTGGAGTTGGAGGTGACTGATGTAATACAGCCGTTCGAGGACCTTCCAGTGCGTACAGGCCCATTTGCCGGTACCGTCGTCGACCACGGTCATCCTTTGCCGTTGGCGCGGGTCCCGGGCGAGATAGTTGCGGATGGTGCCTTCCTCCTCCTCGAGTTCCCCCCAGATGATGGCGTGATAGCGGCGGTGGATGGCGTGTTTCTGGAATTGGGCACCCAGGTGGAACAGTGCGTACTCCGTTTTTCCGATGACGAGCAGGCCGGAAGTTTCCTTGTCGATCCGGTGGACCAGGCCGGGGCGGTTGTCAGGGTTCCCTTCCATGACCGGCAGGTCCTTGAAATAATAAGCGAGGGCGTTGACGAGGGTACGGCGATAGTTTCCGACGCCGGGATGGACGACCATACCGGCCGGCTTGTTGATGACCAGCACATCATGGTCCTCGTAGACGATTTCGAGGGGGATTTCTTCCGGGATGACCTTGCAGGCCTCGTCGTAGGGCCGGGGAAGCGTCATCTCCACCCGATCACCCGGCCGTACTTTGTAATTCGCCTTTTGTTCCAGCTCATTGACCTTGACCAAGCCGGCCTTGATGGCGTTCTGGACCTTGTTTCGCGAAGCCTTGAACATTCGGTCGGTGATGAACTTGTCCAGTCGCATCAGCCCCTGTTGGGGATCTGCCATGAACAGGTGCCTTTCAAAAAGTTCCTCTTTGTCCAACAAATCTGCTGAAAGGGTAGGCATTGCTTGATTTTTTTGAAGGGTGCCGGGCCCGAGAGCCACCCATCCGGCTGAATTGTACGTGAGGGGGCGAAAGACGACCGGGCTTTCCGGACAAACGGCCCGACGTAACAAGCGGACACACCTGCCGGGGGCGAATCAAATTAAATTTATTTCTTTTGGTTAGAAATTCCCACTGATAATGCAAACTTTGCATTACCAACGGTGGCGGCAAATCCGATTCATATAACGTCTTCGCGGCGACATAGTTCAGCCGGCCGTCGGAATACATGCGGCCGTTCCCGCCCGCAGGAGCGGGATGGCCTCCGCCAAACCGTCTTCCTGCGACATGGCAGGGGCGGCCGGAAGTCCCAAAGGAAGATTCGCTCAGCCTTACAACAAACGACCCGCAACATGGCTACACCGCAAACTTATCGATTGGCTTCCGTTTGTGCCAGGGAAACGGAAGATCCCCGCACTACCCGGCCGCATGTGCTGCCCTTGTATGCGACCTCCTCCTTCTCCTTCGACTCCATCGACGAAGGCATCTCGATCTTCTCCGGCGAACAGCAAGGACACGTCTACGGCCGGTATGGCAATCCGACCATGGAAGCGGTCGCCAGGAAGCTGGCGCAGTTGGAGGCGGCCGGAACCGGCCGGGATGCGGAGGGCTTGTTGTTGTCCTCCGGACAGGCGGCCATTTCCACCCTCATGCTCTCGCTCCTGCAGCAGGGGGACAAGATACTGACACAAGGCAACCTGTACGGCGGGACGACCGAGCTATTCCAAAAGGTGCTGGCACCGCACGGCATAGGGACCCTATTCACCGACCTGCAGGATACAGCGGCTGTGGAAGCGATGCTGCAGGAAGACCCCACCATCCGGATGCTGTATTTCGAAACGCCGGCCAATCCGACCCTGGCTTGTGTCGACATCGGGATGCTCAGCGAGCTCGCCAGGCGGTACGGTGCCTGGAGCGCCGTGGACAACACCTTCGCCACGCCTGTTCTACAGCAACCGCTCCGGTACGGGGTCGACTTCATCATCCATTCCACCACCAAATTCCTCAACGGCCATGGCAACGCCATCAGCGGAGCGATCATCACCTCCCATCGGGATATGCTGGAGCCGGGTGGCCGGATCTGGACGACCATGAAGCTCACCGGCACCAATGCAAGCCCCTGGGATGCATGGCTGCTGCACAACGGCATGAAGACGTTGGCCCTTCGGATGGAAAGGCATAGTGCGAACGCCATGTCCTTGGCCCGTCACCTGGAGAACGACCCCCGGGTGCTCCGGGTAAACTACTGCGGTCTACCCTCCCATCCGGACCATGCCGTCGCTAGCCGGCAAATGAACGCATTCGGCGGCATGTTGAGCTTCGAGCTCAAAGGCGGCCTCGAAGCGGGGCTCCGCTGCATGAACGCCGTCCGGTTCTGTACCCTCGCACCGACATTGGGTGACGTGGATACCCTGATTCTCCATCCCGCTTCCATGTCCCACCGCAATGTGGCGCCATCGGTGCGCCAGGCGAACGGAATCACGGACGGGCTGATACGGGTCTCCTGCGGGATAGAAGACATCCTGGACATCACGGAAGACCTGCAGCAGGCCATGGATGCCATCTGACCGTCCCCCTGCGGACTGCCAGGATCACCGCCTTTGCCTTCGGAAACGGAAAGACGCGGCAACCGGCAGGAAGCGGCAACCGAATTGGGCATTCGCAGCAAACCGCTTAACTTGTCCCTGGGCACGGCACCGGCTGTATCCTGCCCGCTACATGCCCGGTATGCGAAGCACACCCACACCAACATCGGACCCATGTTCCAGCAAATCATCGCCTTCCTATTGAGATTGTTCTCCTGGCTGCCGGGGACCGGCAGGCGGCCAGGTCCGCCTGCGGTTCCGGGACGGCCCGCCGACCTCCCTCCGGCTCCGCCGCCGCTGGCCGGCGACAATACGGAGCTACCCAAAGATTCCGTCATCATCGTCAACGACCTGGATTTGTTCATGGACGGCCTGTTCGAAACCATAGACCGTCAGACCCCGGCTATCCCGGACGACCCGGATTTTCCCACGACATCTTCCGCGGAACCGGCTCCTGCCGACCGTACCGGCCGGTACCTTTGGTGTCTGGACAACGGCCATGGCAAGCTGCAACCAGGAAAAAGATCTCCGCTCTTTGATGACGGCACCACCCGTTTTTTCGAATATGCATTCAACCGCGACATCGTGGAACGTATCATGAAAGCGCTGGATCGGCATGGCATCCCGTACTACGACATCGTTCCGGATTACCGCAGCGTCGGTAGTTTCCTGGAAGAAAGAATCCGCCGGGCCAATGAAAAAGCCACCCTTCTGCCGAAGATATATGTGTCCGTGCACGCCAATGCCGGGCCTGCACGGGACGACAGCACCTGGGTGGACCCCCGGATCAACGGGGTGGAGACCTGGCATGCCCAAGGAAGCCGGAAAGGAATGAAGATAGCCGCCGTTTTCCAGAAACACCTCGTACAGCATACTGGCATGAAGAACCGGAATCTCAAATCGACCGCCGAAAAGCAGTTGGCAGTCCTCGTGAGAACCCGCATGCCTGCCATTCTGACAGAATGCGGTTTCTACAACAACAAGGAGGAAGCGGCCAAACTGATGCAGGACGACTTCCGGCAACACATCGCGGATGCCCATGTGGCGGCCATCCTGGAAATCGAGGAGAAAGGAATCTGAAGAACCGGAAGTAAATGACGGCGGTTATTTTTTTTATACCTTACCGAAAGGGAAAACGGAATATCACGTTCTTTCCATAGAAAGCAACAAACGCAAGCGGATTCGGGTAGCTTGGTGTAGGCTGCAGACCGATACGTAATGACAGACAGGTACGAGCGAAGCCATGCTGCTGAAGAGAAAAAGAAGAATATGGGAATGATAAAAAAGGGAACGAAAGCATATGGGATATTCAAGATGAAATGTCCAAAATGCCAGGAAGGCGATCTGTTCGAGACCGGGTCGTTCGAATTCCGGAAGCCTTTCGAAATGCCGGAAAAGTGTCCGTCCTGCGGGCAGGCTTATTTCCTCGAACCGGGCTTCTACTACGGCGCCATGTTCATCTCCTACATCCTGACCGGATGGTTCTGTCTGTTTTTCGTCGGCTTCCTGATGCTGGTGGCGGGTTTGTCCTGGCAAGCATCCTTTGTACTCCTGCTGATCACCCTGACCATCCTGTTCGTCTGGATATTCCGTTTTGCGCGGTCGATATGGATATCCCTGAACGTCAAGTACGGCGGTGACACCAAGTAGTCGGCGGCGCCTGTGATCAGCGGGCGTCACCCGGGAAAGCGGTGGACAGCCGGTCACCGGGACATGGGCATGCCGGTTGCAGGGAGGACGATCAGTGCCGGAAGACCACATGGTCGAAAGGTACCCGGTACCGGGGACCCCACACACCTCTTTCCGTACCCTTTCCAACACCGATCACCATATTGATTTCCGCTCCGCGGGGCAGACCGAGTGCCCGCCGGACCCGACGGGCGTCGAAACCTTCCATCGGACAGGTATCGAAGTCAGCGGCGGCGATGGCCAGCATGAACTGCTGGGCTGCCAACGCGCATGATTTGTGCACCACCACCCGCTGGCTGCAGCTGCCTCCCAGTCTGGGGAACGGTCTCAGCAGGCCCATGAACCAGCTGGTCAGGTAACGGAAAGCCCCCATGAATCCGAAAGGGTCACTACGGTACATCCAGGGGACGAGTTGTCCGTAATAGCGCAAGCCGTTGCGCTGCAACTTGTTCGGTTCTCCCTGAATCCCTTCCTGTACCCGTTCGTAGTTCCAACGGGCCCTCTCCTTCCATCGGTCCCGGCGGGTAACGAAGACGACCAGCTGTTGGGCGGTCCGGGCGGCGGATTGGTCAAGGCAAAGCGGCACGAACCGTTCTTTCACCTCCGGCGACCGGATCCAATGGAATTCCCACAGTTGCATATTGCTGCTGTTAGGCGCCAGTACGGCACATTCCAGGGCTGCGCGAATCACCTCATCCGGAACGGGAACATCCGGGTTGAAGCTGCGGTTGGAGCGTCGTCGCTCCACGATTTTCAGGAACGTATCGGAATACATATCGATGCGGATTGAAAGAAAATCGGACTGGCCGACGGAGCGGAGGACGTTTTAAAAGGGGAAAGCCCTTCCGAGGAAGGGCTTTCCGACTCATTCGCTCCGCATTCCCCAAAGGGAAACAGGAGGTGGTTCTTACATCATGCCACCCATACCGCCGCCCGGAGGCATCGGTGCGGGCGCTTCCTTTTCCGGTTTGTCGTTGATGACACATTCGGTCATCAGCACCATTCCGGCGATGGAAGCGGCGTTCTCGAGGGCGACACGGGTGACCTTGGTCGGGTCGATGACCCCGGCGGCCTTCATGTCCTCATAAACATTGGTACGGGCGTTGTAGCCGAAAGCACCTTTTCCTTCCGCCACCTTCTGGTACACCACACTGCCTTCCTCGCCGGCATTTTCGGCGATGACACGAACCGGTGCCTCCAGGGATTTGCGGACGATGCCGATACCGATGGTTTCGTCTTCGTTCTTGCCTTTGGCTTCGGACAAGGACTGGATGGCGCGGACCAGGGCGACCCCGCCACCGGGCACGATACCTTCCTCGATGGCGGCACGGGTAGCGTGCAGGGCGTCATCGACGCGGTCCTTCTTTTCTTTCATTTCCACTTCGGTGGGTGCACCGACATTGAGGACCGCCACACCGCCAGCCAGTTTGGCCAGGCGCTCCTGCAGTTTCTCCTTGTCATAATCGGAAGTGGTGATTTCGATCTGCTGTTTGATCTGAGCGATCCGGGCCTTGATGTCCTCTTCGGAACCATTGCCATTGACGATGGTCGTGTTATCCTTGTCAATGGATACTTTTTCGCAGGTTCCCAAGTGCTGGAGGCCTGCATTCTCGAGTTTGTAACCCTTTTCCTCGCTGATGACGGTACCGCCGGTCAGGATGGCAATGTCCTCGAGCATGGCCTTGCGGCGGTCACCGAAGCCGGGGGCTTTGACGGCCACCACCTTGAGTCCACCACGGAGGCGGTTGACAACAAGCACACCGAGTGCCTGGCTTTCCACGTCCTCTGCGATGATCAGGAGCGGGCGGCCGCTGCCGGCGACTTTTTCCAGGACGGGCAGGACTTCCTGCAGGTTGGATATTTTCTTGTCATAGATGAGGATGTAGGGCGTGTCGTACTCCGTCGTCATGTTCTCCGTGTTGGTGACGAAGTAGGGGGAGAGGTAACCGCGGTCGAACTGCATGCCGATCACTTCCTCGACGAAGGTATCGGTACCTTTGGCTTCCTCCACGGTGATGACGCCGTCTTTGGAGACACGCTTCATGGCATCGGCGATCAGATGACCGATTTCATCATCGTTGTTGGCGGAGATAGCTGCCACCTGGCGGATTTTTTCGAAATCGTCGCCAATGGTTTCAGACTGCCGTTGGAGGTCGGCCACCACGACGCGGACGGCGGCGTCGATGCCACGCTTCAGGTCCATGGGGTTGGCGCCTGCGGCGACGTTCTTGAGGCCGGCGGTGATCATGGCCTGGGCCAGGACCGTGGCGGTGGTGGTACCGTCACCGGCGAGGTCGCTGGTCTTGGAAGCCACTTCCTTGACCATTTGCGCCCCCATGTTCTCCACCGGATCCTCCAGTTCGACTTCCTTGGCGACGGAGACCCCGTCCTTGGTGACGGAAGGAGCACCGAAGCTTTTCTGGATGACGACGTTGCGGCCTTTCGGGCCCAAGGTCACCTTCACGGCGTTCGCCAGGGCATCCACTCCATGCTTGAGTTTTTCCCGGGCTTCCCTATCGAAAGAAATTACTTTTGCCATAATGTCGATGTTATTTTTTTGATTTGTAAATAAAAAGGTGTTAACAATGCAAAAGATGATTATCCCAGGATGACCAGGATATCGTCTTCCCGCATGATGAGATAATCCTCTCCTTCGTAGGAGAGTTCCTGGCCGGCGTACTTGCCGTAAAGGACGACATCGCCTTCCTTCACCGTCAGGGAATTGCCTTCCTTACCTGGGCCAACCGCCACGACGTGTCCCCGTTGTGGCTTCTCCTTCGCAGTATCGGGGATGATGATGCCCCCTCTCGTCATTTCTTCGGCCGGAGCCGGCTTTACGACAACGCGATCGTTGATAGGCTTGAAATTCATAGTCATCTACGTTTTGTTAATTATTGTGATATGTGACCAACAGTTGCCGGGCGGTGCGGTGTCGGTGGAATACCTGCAGCACCATACCGGCGATTGGCAAACATCACGTTTCGTGCCATGCCAATAAAAGTGACTTTCTGTCACCAGCAACGATCGGAAGGCAGAAAAAATAACAGGCTGGAAAGGACAAATTGTCCGGGAAGGGCACGGAAGGCAAACGTACAGGAAAGGAGTGGCGACTCAGAATCCGCCGGTCACGACGGCAAGTTTACCGTCCCTGCTGAGCGCCATGCGGGTGATTTGAGTGACACCGATGGTCTTGAGGTCGACCACTTCCTTCCATGCATCCCGTTTCACGAGCGGATGCATCCGGTAGACACGGCTTCCCTTGCCCATGAGGATGGAGCCGTCTTCCAGGATGACGAAATCCTCCGAACCAGGCAGGGCCAGGGAGATTTCCTGTACCTCCAGGGTGTTACGGTCCATGGTCTTGATAACGTGTCGCTCTTCGGTAATTTTGTGTACGAAAACCAGGTTCCCGTTGGGAGACGTCCCGAAGCAGCGTCCGATATCGGAGTTGAGGTATTGCGTCGCGTCGTCCCGGGTATCGGCGATGGTCAGGAAATTTGGATTTGCCACGTTGAAGACCGCGAATCGGGAAGAATCCAGCAAATGGTAATACCCGATGCCACGGAGCAATCGGAAGACCGGTTTGCCACTGCCCTTTCGGTCGAGAGGATACTGCCAGAGGCGCTGGGTACGCTCTTCGTCCTTTTCCACCCGTACCACCGAAAAATGCAGTTTGTCATGCATGATTTGGGGGGAATATTCTGATTCCGCGGTCTTTGTGAGCTGTAGCTGTTGTTTTTTTTTCAGGTCCAGAAGGTAAATGTCCGTCTGTTCCTCCCCGGCCATGCCGACGGTCAGCAACAGTTCGTCGTCACTGACGAAACTGGGTTGGTTGTTGTACCCGTTGGGATTGAAGGCAGTCAGGTATTTGGGATCTGAGAAATGCAGGGAGGAGTCCTGCCAGGACAAGTGGAAAAGATACACGGCTGTACGAGGCAATTCCTGGGCGCAAAGGGCGGACGGCAGCAGTGACATGGATAGCCAACACAGGATTCGGGTCATTGCGATGAATTGAAAGGGTCGTTGCAAACGGTAGCCATCCGATGGAACCGGGGTGACGGCGGTTTGTGTCTGCGGGCTGACCATTTCCGAAAAAGAGGATGCGTTCCGGTCCACCGATTGTACAAACGTTCCGACATTCCGGCAGGTTGCCGCTTGAAGTTAGCCGGAGGCCACCCGGAAAGCACGGAAAGTTGGGGGTCGAAGCCGGCTTCCGTCCCGTTGCAGCACCTTATATTTGTACAAAGTAAGGGATAATTTACAACAAAAGACAAGCATGGTCAAACTAAACCTCCTCTTCCTGTCATGCGCCCTCCTGGCGAGGGTGACATCCGCCCAGCCAACCATCGGATTGTCCGCCTTCGCCGGCGGTTTCACCAAACCTCTCGACATCGCCCATTGCGGCGACGACCGGCTTTTCGTCGTGGAGCAAAGGGGTGTCATCTGGATATTGGACAAGGATGGAAACAAATTGCCGACACCCTTCCTGAACATCGACCCGCAGGTTGGCTCCAACGGCAACGAACAAGGCCTGCTGGGGCTGGCCTTCCATCCCTCCTATGCAGACAACGGCCGGTTCTTCGTCTGTTACACCGACAACAACGGAGATACCAGGGTGGTGCGGTACGAGGTAAAGACGGACAATCCTGACCAGGCGGACCCGGCATCGGCCCTGGTTCTGCTGGAAGTGGACCAACCCTACAGCAACCATAACGGCGGCTGCCTGCAATTCGGGCCGGACGGCTACCTGTACATCGGCTTGGGCGACGGGGGTGCCGGGGGGGACCCGCAGAACAACGGACAAAAGCGCACCACCCTGCTTGGCAAGATGCTTCGGCTCGACGTGGACAACGGAACGCCCTATGGAGTCCCGCCGGACAATCCCTTCGTCGGGGATGCCTCCACCCTGGATGAAATATGGGCGCTGGGACTGCGCAATCCCTGGCGTTTCCGTTTCGACCGGCAGACCGGCGACCTTTGGATCGGCGATGTCGGACAGGACGCCTGGGAGGAGATCAACTTCCAGCCCGCCGGTGCGACCGGTGGCCGCAACTACGGATGGCGTTGCCTGGAAGGAACACACGCGTACAACACCGGCGGCTGCATGGGCATCGCCGACATGATACCGCCGGTTGCGGAATATGCCAACAACTTCGGCAGCGGCTGTTCCGTCACCGGCGGGACCGTCTACCGGGGCTGCCGGTTTCCCGAACTGTACGGGCACTACTTATTCACGGACTACTGCAGCGGCATACTTTGGTCTCTCCTGCCGGACGGCAGCGGCGGCTTCGCCTTGACGCAGCTGGCCAACCTGACGGACTTCCAATTTGTCACCTTCGGGGAGGACAGCCGCGGGGAATTGTTGTTGGCAGGCCTTGGCAATGGCATCATATACCGCTTGGAGGAAACTTCCGAAACATTCTCCTACAACCTGACGAGCACCCCGCCGACCTGTCCGGCGGATTCCGACGGCAGCATCCTCTTTTCTGTCACCGACGGAGCGATGCCCACATCCCTGGCCTGGAGCCATGGGGCCATCGGCCCGCAGGCCGACCAGCTGACAGCGGGAACATACTACCTGACCATCACCGGCGACAACGGATGTACTGTACAGGAATCCGTTGCATTGTCGCCGGTCATCCAGCTTGTGGCCGCCGTCACGGACGAATCCTGCCCGGGTGCGGCGGACGGCACGGCCGACCTGCTGCTGAGCGGCAACGTGGAACCCGCCACCGCCTTGTGGCCGGACGGGTCCGGTGGTTTCGAACGAACGGGGCTGTCGGCCGGTACCTATCCGGTCACGATCACCGCCGACGAAGGCTGCCAGTGGGTGGATACCGTCACCGTCGCCACCCAGTACGAAGCCCCTCCTGTCCCGCAGATTTTGGTCACGGACGACACCTTGCTGTCCGTGCCGGATGTGTACGCATCCTACCAATGGCTGCTGGACGGCGCCGTGCTGCCGGGAGCCGACGGCCCCGCCTGGACGGCCACCGTCGCTGGCAACTACCATGTGGTCGTCACCAATGCAACAGGATGCAGCAGCCAAGGGGAACCGGTTTTCGCCGGGTCCACCGCCACGTCGGGATTTCCCGCCGGAGTAAGCTCGATACAAATCAGTCCCAACCCTTTCCTGAACCGGCTGACCATCCGGATGTCCGGAACCAGGGAGGTACTGACGACCATCCGGCTTAGCGATCCCCAAGGGCGTGCGATGCTGGACAGGCAGCATACCTTCCTTCCCGGTGTCGACCTGACTTTCACCCTCCCGTCGGTACCGGCGGGTGTTTATGTATTGTCGTTTGTTTTCCCGGACGGCAGGACATGGACTACCTTGCTGACGAAGGATCGCGGATGAGGCAGGCGATGCTTGCGGAACACGGCGGCCATATGGCGGCTTGTCATTAGACAGCCCCTGGGAACCGCCCTTACATGGTATCGGCCGCTCCGGCATGATCGAGTTTGCCGAGCAGATGCGACCATAGCTGTTCAAAAGGTACGATTTCCAGCGAATCGAGGGCGGTACCGTTGTAGGCGGCGTTTGTATCCGGCGCAGCGATATAGGACAGCGAATCAGCCGGCAAGCTGTCCGGTTTGAAGTCCGCCTTGCGGAGTTGCACCAACAACCGTACGAACCCGCCCATCCTGCCATGCCGGTCGCGGTCGAGTTGCCTGGCAGCCAGTGTCTTGAGCCGGTCCACCGGTTCGGCTGCTTCCGCCATCATGCCTTTGTCGAGCAGAAACAGCACTTGGGCGATGACCTGATGCATTGTCAGCAGTCGGAGCGCGCGGGGGTGGACGATCGGTTCCGACAGGAAACGCGAAAGCCGGAAGGACTTGAGCACTTTTGCCTTGAGGGCGTCCGGAAATTCCCCCTCCAACAGGAAATAGAACAGGTACCGTTCGAAAGTCTGCCATTTCGTCTTTTCCACCGCTTCCAACCTTCGGAACGCCGGATGGGTGTTCACCTGTTCCAGGATGGTCATGCCATGCACATGTTGGTGGGTACGGATGGCCAGCAACAGATACCATTCCAGGTAGCGGAACCACCATTCGCCACCTGGGGGGAGCAGGTCTAGCACCGGTCCGGCATATTGGGCGGCGGACTGGAAATCACCCAGGTGAAGACAAGCCAACATCTGTTTCAGCCCGAAAGGCCGCTGCTTATCGGCGGAAAAAGAATCAGGATGCGCGGTCGTGTATGCCAAAGCCCGGTTGGCAAGCTGAAGCATCGCCTCGAAATCCTTCTCCATTTCATACCGCAGCAACCAGGCCTGGTACATCAGGTAATGAACGGAGGGGGTATCGAACGACTCCGACAACCGGACCAAGGTCTGACAGTGTGCGGATAGGGCATCATACCGGCCGGCGATGCCGGCCGATGCGTCCTGATACAAGCGCAGGACGCCCAGGTAGTTTTCTTCCGCTGAGATTTCGGCCTGCAACACACCGCTGTGGTGACGTACCAGGGCGTCGTATTCCTGGAAAGGTACTTCCTGGCCTGCATCCGCAGCGGACCGACGCAGTATGCGGGCAGCGCCTAGCACCAGGTCCGTAAATCCGAATCGCAGGGCGGTCTGCAGCACCTGGCGAGCAAGCTGGGACACCGTATTGTCCGCTCCGTTCGCCTGTAGGATCTGCAGCAAGGCCCAATCTTTTTGACAACTATGATAAGCCGATTCGATATGCCCGGTTCCCGGCCGGTTGGCATCGATGAAGAAAAGCGTGTTAAGCAGGCGCTTCCGGAACCTGGATTTCAACTTCCGGTATCTGTCATCGGTCGGAAGACATCCGTACAGGTGTTCCGCCGCATCCTGGTCCGTTCGGAAGCGTCCTTCGAGCAATGCCGCATAGAATTCCCCGAACTTGCTACGCTGCCCCTCCAGGACCGTTCCGTCGAGGATCTCAATTTTAGCCACCTTCCTGCGGGTCAGGATGCCGGCGATTTCCAACAGATTCTTCATGATTCCACGGTAAAGCGAGCGACCGGTCCCCATCCGCCGTCAGGAACCGGTCGCAATGACTGCATGATGAAAGAAGTCGTTCACCCACCCAAATTGGTCGGGCTTCCATGGAGGAACGACCTCGTTGCCCACCCACCGCCGAACGGGGCGGACGATGAGGTGGCGGACGGCCCTGAAGAGCGGTGTCCACCCTGCCAGGAGCGTCAGGGATGTGTGACCACCCATTTCCTGACATCCCGGCGGCCGTCGAGCTCCAGCCAAACGAAGTATGCACCGGGCGGCAAGGCGGCTCCCAGGTCCAGCCGATGGGAACCGGCGGGCAAGGAGACCGGCGGGAAAGTGCGGACCGGCTGTCCCTGGGTATTCACGACCATCATCCGCACCGAGGAAGCATCCGGCAAGGACAACCCGACGGAGGCGAGTCCGTCGGAAGACGGGTTGGGGAATACCGACCATGGGTCGCCTGTTGACACCGGTTCCGACAAATCGGTGAAAGGGCTGGGCGGGAGTACGGGCTGGTCTGTGTAGAGGCGATATTCCCCGGCGGCCAGCAGCAGCGGCGTGTTGGTCGTACCGACGGTGAGGGTGTCGCCCGTGAAATACTCATACCATGTACCGGTATGCTGGAAATTGGGAACGACGTTGGCAACCTGCATGCCGAAATTGCCCAGGACCACCGCATTCATTTCCGGGTGGTTGAGATGGATGGTTTTCTGAAAGCCACTCACGTTCATGACGAAATTGCCGGTATGGAACGTAGGGTAGTTGTTCCGCAGGTGAAGCAAGGAGCGGACGACCTGGTAGACCGCCAGCCGTTCCGGGTTCCCCTGGTAATCCCATCGGATGGGTTTGGGATCCAGCCGGCAACCATTGACCGTGCCGTTGGTGCACCAATTGATGGAATAGTCGTAGCCCAGTTCCCCGAACTGCCAGAGCATCTTCGGACCGGGGACCGCATAGAAGAACACGTTGGCCAGTTCCGTCCGGTCCAGGGCCGTGTAGAGGTTCCGGATGTCATAGTTGCCGGAAGCGTTTCCATACTGTAGGCATTTGTAGACCAGGCGTTCCTCGTCGTGGCTTTCGATATACCCGATGAGATGGGGGTTGCCCCAGCCGCGGCTCTTGTGGGAAATGCCGGACAGGTTGGAGGGGTATCCCATGGCCGCTTCGATATATTGGTTGTGGGGGCCGAACCCGGACCAGGTCATCATACCGTAGTCGGTGAGTTCCTTTTCCTCGTTGTTCGCTGCGAAATGTTCCAGGGTGACATAAGCGCCGGGGCTCGCGGACCAGACGGAATCCGCATATTCCTTGAGTATGGCGATACGGGCCGCATCGTAGGCGCCGGCATCCCAGGGGCCGTTGGCATTCTGGGTCAGCCCTTTCGAAAGGTCGAACCGGAAACCATCGACCCGGTAGCGGGTCAGCCAATGGCGAAGTGTCTTGGCGACATACTTTCGGGTGGCGGGGCTTTCGTGATTGAAATCGAAGAACACATTGAAATCGTGTTTCGGCAGCGGGTTTAGCCAAGGGTTGTCCGGGGCGGGTCGGAAATTGGCCTCATCCCAATAGAGCATGCACAAGGGGTTCCTTTCGTGGGCATGGTTGAAGACCACATCGACGATGACCGCGATTCCCCGGGCATGGCAGGCATCCACGACCGCCTGGAAGTCTTCCGGGGTGCCGTAGGCTTTGTCCAGGGCATAGTGGTAGGTAGGGTTGTACCCCCAGCTTTGGTTTCCGTCGAATTCATTGACCGGCATGAATTCGATGGCGCTGATGCCCAGGCGTTGCAGGTAATCCAAGGTGTCGGCCAGGGTTTGGTAGTTGCGGGTGTGCAGGAAATCGCGCATCAGCAGTTCGTAGATGACGAGTTCCTGCTGCGGGGGGCGCTGGAAATCCGTCGCCAACCAGGGATAATCGGGGGCTGCCGTCCGGAAGAGCGAGACGATACCGTTGGTCCTACCGAGGGGATAGGGCGGCATATCGGGAAAATTTTCCTCCGGGATCCAACCGTCGTTGGCGGGATCCAGGATCAGTTCCGAATAAGGGTCGCCGATGCGGATGCTCCCGTCCACCACGTATTGGAAGGCGTAATACTGGCCGGGCAGCAGTCCGGAGACTTCCGTCCACCAGGTATTGCCGTCCGGCGTCCGCTTGAGTTGGTATTCGTCCAGGAATTGCCAGTCGTTGAAATCACCCAGGAGGAACACGTTGCTCTTGTCCGGCGCATACAGGGCGAACAGGACGGAGGTATCGCTGAGACAATTGATGCCGAGGTCCGTGCCGGGGGGCAGGGCTTCGGTCACGACACCGGCGGGCACCACATAAGTGAAGGTGGCGCTGGCCGTTTCTGTGCCGTTGTCCGCCTGGAACTCCACGAGGTGCACCCCGCCGGTGCTGACGGGCACGGCGTGGTTGAGCTGGGTGCCAGTGGCGGTGGTGACAAGGGTGCCGTTGTCGTAAAGCCGTAGGGTGGCGGGCTGGGAAGCGACCCCCTGGAAGGGGATCACGGCGCCCAAATTGGTGAACAGGGTGGCGTTGGAAGGCGCCTGAATGATAGCGGACAGGGCGAGGTTGTCCGGATACACATCATAGAAGATATCGGAGCCGCCGACGTCCTTACCCTCTAGGCTTCCGTTGGCATTGCGGAAAACGAAAGCCAACTGCAGGATTTCCTCGGATGGGTTGGTGACATTGTACCGCGCCCGTATACTGGGGCTGATTTCATAGCGATAGACATCCGGCTGTCCTGAAACCGGCGTCATCTTCCAATCCGCGTTGGCTACGCCCCATTGGGTGAAGACATATTTCCAATCGCTGGGGGAAGCACTGTTGGAGGTGATCAGGCCGGCATGGAGGTATACATCACAGTTGCAGCCTGCCAATCCGCCCGTCCCTTCCGCCGCATCGAAGTAGACCGTGACAGGCTCATTGGACGTGGGGAACGGGGGTTCCGTCCATAGGACCTGGCTGCCGGCCGAGGGCAGGAACAGCCACAGCAGCAGGAATGGCTGGAAGTTCAGATAACGCATAACAGTTTATTTATGGGTGATGAAGAAATGATGCCCGGTCCGGGAGGCCGCCCGGAACAGGATGACCGATTTTGCCCGACAAGGTCTCCGGCGGGCAAACCCGCATCAGCGGATACTGCGGCATCTGCCAAGACCGGCATGGCCTCCGGTGTCCAACAAATTTCGCAAACAGGCCGGAAAAATACCATGAAAGACAATTAGAAAGCCCTTAGTTTCATGCAAAAAAACAGTTCCCGGCGTGCGGCGACGGTTTCACAGGCCCGGGCGGTTCGCACCGCCGGCGCAGTTCCCTGTCAATCCCAGCGGCAGTCTGAGTTGACCACCCGGATCTCCACCCGCCGGTTCGCCGCCTGTTGCGCCTCAGAAACGGCATTAGGAAATCGCATCATGGCGTTTCCGTAGCCACGGTAGCTGATACGGTCCGGCGCGATGCCGTTCCCCGATAGGAAATCATACACCACTTTGGCTCTGGCGACGGACAGGCGGAAGTCCCGGTGGTTTTCCGGGACGGGCCCTTCATTGGGAACATTGACGTGTCCGGCCACTTCGATGGAGATGGCCGGGTTCAACTGCAGGAAGCGCAGTATCCTGGGCAGTTCCTGCCGGGATTGTTCCAGCAGGAGGGGCAGTCCTCCTTGAAAGAAGAGATGCTTTATGTCTGCCGCAGCGCCGGTACGGGCCCGTTCTAGCCGCACTTGCCTGGCTGGAATTTTTTCATCAACTTTGACCATTTCGGAGTAGGGGAAGTAGCATGCGGCAGCCACGTCGACGCCGGTGACCATGCCTAGCGGAAACATCCGTTGAAAACGCCCTTCGTGGTCGGTATACAGCGTATCCCTTCCGTCCTTGTTGTGCAGGACCACCAGGACCTCCGACAGCGGCAGCCCCGAGATGTCGTCCACCACTTGCCATGACAGCAGCAACTGGGGTATCCGTCGGAAGAGCGAGACCGTGGCCCGGCGGTTCTGCCCGCGGCCAGCATCCGAAGCATTGGGTCTGAGTGGCATCTCCTCTCCCCGGGCCTGAAGGAGGACCAACGAATCCGGCACACCATGGCGCGTCAGGAAATCCCGGACGGAGACAGCCCGCTGTCGGGACAATTCGAGGTTGTCGGCCGTGCCACCGATGCTGTCCGTATGGGCCTGCACCACCAGGAATCCACCCTTCGGCAATGGGAAACTGTCGTGAAAGGCCAACAATTGACTTTCCGCATCCGGTGTCAACACATAGGCTGCGAAGTCGAAGTGAACGGAAACCTGCCCGACGAATTCGTCACGCGAGGCGGGTTGCACGGATTGCGCCCGAAGCAGAGCCGGCAGCAACAACATACACGGCAGCCAATGTCGCATGTGAAATAGATTGGTGATGAATAACGAGGTCACCGGGAATGCCACCCGGGTTCCGGAAGGTCCGGTGCCGTTCGTACCTAAAAATAACCTTTATTTCCGTAACACCAATTGGGCAGCATCATGAAAACAAGCCTTCGCGCCATCAGACCTGGAAAATACGGACACCTGCCCATGCTGTTGTCATGGTGCATCCTTTTCACAACCTTGGTGTCCGGAGCGGGCAACAGCCATCCCGTCGACGGGCGTCCGGTCCGGGCTTCAACGACCATGACCGGAAAAGTGACTTTCCGGGTGGACACCCGCAACATCACGGTCGCCGCCAGCGGTATGTTCGTCGCCGGCAACTTCCTTTCCTCCATCGGCTACACCAACTGGACCTTCCAGCCCATGTGCGACCTGGGCGGCGGCATCTGGGAGCTCAGTTTCGCCGATATTCCGGCCGGCCTCTACCAATACAAGTTCGTCAACGGCAACGCCCCCGCAGGATGGGAATTCAACGGTTTCGGCGGAGCCTGTACCAATCCTGCCGACAACAACAACCGCTGGCTGACCGTCACAGGCGCCATCCAGACGGAAGGCCCCTTTTGCTTCAACACCTGTGACGTTTTCTGCCCCGGCCTCGGCGACCCCGGCGTTTCCGACCAGACACCGCCCCTCATCCTGGATCCTGTCCCGGCGGACATCACCCTATCCTGCACCGCGCCTCTCCCTGTCGCCATTTCCCTGGCAGCAGAAGACGGCTGCGACATCAACGTCACCACGACGACCGGTCCTCCTGCCGACGACCTCAGCGGGCTGTCCTCTTGCGGAACCGGCACCATCCTGCGCACCTGGACCGCCACCGACTGCGCCGGCAACAGCGCCGAGGCCGTGCAGACCATCACCATCCTGGACAACCAACCGCCGCAGATAACCGGTGTCGTCCCCGTCGCCGTCACGACCAACTGTGGCGACCTGCCGGTCCCGGTTCCTTTGGACGCCGCCGACTTGTGCGACCAGACCCTGACCTCAACCGGATTGCCCACCGATAACAACAACGGCATCGGTCCCTGCGGAACAGGTATCCTCCTGCGCATATGGACCGCTACCGATTGCAGTGGCAACAATACCACCGCCACCCAGACCATCACCCTGACAGATACCGAGCCGCCCACCATCACCGGCATGGTGCCTCCCAACCTGACCGTATCCTGCCAGGATATTCCGACCGGCGGACCCCTGGCCGCCGAAGATGCCTGCGACGGCACCCTGACCACTACCGCTTCGCCTGTTGACGACCTCAGCGGGCTGTCCCCTTGCGGAACCGGTACCATCCTACGGACCTGGACTGCCACCGACTGCGCCGGCAACAGCACCACCGTCTCTCAACTGATCACTGTTATCGACAACAGCCCCCCGACCATTTCCCCTCCCATGCCCTCCCAACTCACCATCGACTGCCAACAGCCCCTACCCCCTGCACTGGCCCTGCCCGCCACCGATGCCTGCGACGCCACCCTCCTCGCCACCAGCCTTCCGACCGACGACCTCAGCGGATTGGGACCCTGCGGAACCGGTACCATCCTACGGACCTGGACCGCCACCGATTGCAACGGCAACATGGCCTCCGTAACACAGACCATCATAATCATCGACCTGACGCCACCCGACATCCTCGGCGTTCCGGCCGACCTGACCATCGACTGCAACATCGACCTGCCGCCGGCAATGCCCCTGCAGGCTGCCGATGGCTGCGACCTATCCCTCACCTCCACCCTTTTCCCTACCGACAACCTCAACGGACCGGGCCCCTGCGGGACCGGAACCGTGCAACGTACCTGGACCGCCACCGATTGCGCCGGCAACATCCGAACCGCCACCCAACTCATCACCATTGCGGACCTGGCCCCTCCTGTGCTGACCGGACCTGCCCCGCCAGACCTCAGCATCTCCTGCGGCAACCTTCCGCCCGGTCTCCCGATCGGGGCCACCGACCTCTGTGACCCCCAAGTCCAGCAATCCTCACCCCCCATCGATGACCTGACAGGACTCACAGCCTGCGGCACCGGCCTTGCCGTCCGCTCCTGGACCCTGGCGGATTGTTCCGCCAACACGGCGGTCATCACCCAACTCATCACCCTGACCGATACGAGTCCACCCGTACTGACCTTCCCCACGGCCTCCACATTCACCTGCGGAAACGTCCCGACTCCCACCCAGCTACCGCCTGCCGTCCATGACGACTGCGACCCCTCCCCCTCCCTTGTCCTGCTGGCCACCGACACCCTCGGTTCGGGCTGCTCCTTCGAAATCCGCCGGACCTGGTCCGCCACGGACTGCAACGGCAACACCGTGACCGATATCCAGGTCATCCCCGTCGCCGACGAGGAGCCTCCGCAGTTCGTCGCCCCGCCTGCCGACCTATCCGTCTGCATCGGTGACGTACCACCGATGCAGCACCTCACCTGGACAGACGCCTGCGACGGCACCGGCACCGTCGCCGGAACCTCCCAAAGCAATGGGGCTTCCAACCCGGAAACCATCACGCGGACCTGGCAGTACACCGATGCCTGCGGCAATATGGTCTCCCATACCCAACTGATCACCGTCTCCAGTTCCGGACAGGCCTTTGCAGGACCGGACCAGACCATCTGTGCCGGCGACTCCGCCCTGTTGTCGGCCGCCGGCTTCGGCCAGGCGGACTCCCTTATCTGGTCAACCCTCGGCGACGGCTCCTTCAGTCAGCCAACCGCAGCCAGCGGCTCTTATTTCCCCGGCCCGTCCGACGAATCGGCCGGATCCGTGACTTTGGTCTTCACACCTATCATCAGCAACGGCAACTGTATCATCCTGCCCGACACGCTTCTGCTCACCATCACGCCCAGACCCGCCGCCGAAGCAGGGCCAGACCAGACCATCCGCTGCAACCAGCCGCTTGTCACCCTCGATGCCAGCGGATCCACCGGTGGTCCGGCCACCAGCTACACCTGGGCCGGCCCCGGACTGGCCGGAGACAGCACCGGCCTGACCGTCAGCACCAACCATCCCGGCATATACCTGTTGACCGTATCGACCGGCAACTGCTCAGAAACGGACTCCGTCACCATCTCCCTGGATACCCTGGCCCCAACCGTTGCCGCCGGAGATGACCTGGTGCTGTCCTGCAGCCAGCCCTTTGTCACGCTCGGCGGACAAACCGCCGCCAACGACAGCACCGCCATCCAGTGGAACGGTCCCGGTCTCGATCCCGGCGGATCCGGCGATCCGCAGCCTACCGTCAGCATACCCGGCACCTATGTCCTGACCGCCACCGACCTCCTCAACGGCTGCAGCAGCCAGGATACCGTAACCGTCCTCTCGGACGGGCTCATCCCGGTGGCCACTATTAACACCCCTTCCAACCTCACCTGCGCCCTACCGGCGGTCTGGCTGGATGGTGGCGGCTCCTCCCAAGGCCCGCACATCACATTCCAGTGGATGGATGCCGACGGACCGGTTTCCGACAGCAGCGCCACCCTGGTATCCATACCCGGCACCTACACGCTCGTCGTCACCGACACCAGCAACGGTTGCAGCTCGGAAGAATCCGTCACCGTGTCGGCGGATACACTCGCACCAGGAGTCGATGCCGGTGCGAACCAAGTGCTCACCTGTGCAAACCCATCCGTCACCCTGGGGACCGCAGCGGCCGCCGGGACGGCCTTTCTGTACAGCTGGCGGCTGGACGGTTTGTCCGTCGGACAAACCGACACCCTGCTGGTGCAGCTGCCCGGACAATATACCCTGACCGTCACCCATCCGGGCAATGGCTGCATAGCCACCGATTCCGTCCTGGTGACGGCTGATTCCGTCTCGCCGACCGCCGCCGGCGGTCCGGACCATATCCTGACCTGTACCGTCCAAAGTGCTGTCCTGAGCGGAAGCGCCGCTTCCGCCAACGGATTCCTGGCCAATTGGAGCGGACCGAACCTGGATACAGACAGCCTCCAACCCACCGTCCTACAGGCCGGTGAATACCTGCTGACGGTACAGGACACCGGTAACGGCTGCAGTATGACCGATACGGTCCGGGTGTTCCTGGACACCCTTCCCCCTCAAGCCCTTGCCGGGCCGGACCAGACCCTCACCTGCACCATCCAAGCGGTCCAGCTAATCGGCGGCGCGGAACCGGCCGGCCTTCCCGTCCAGTTCCGATGGTTGGATGCCGCGGGAACCCTGCTGTCACCGGATAGCACGCTGTTCGTCCAGGTACCGGGCATCTTCCGCCTCGTTGTCACAGGAACGGCCAACGGCTGTTCCGATACGGTGGCCGTCGCGGTGGACCAGGATACCATCCCTCCCTTGGCACTGGCCGGTCCCGACGACACCCTGACCTGCCAGCATCCTTTCCGCTTGCTGGAAGCAGGTACTTCCCAGGGGGCAGGCCCCCTTCAATACAATTGGTCGGGCCCCGGCGGCAACGCGGTGGGCAGCAGTCTGAGCGCCTCCCTTCCCGGACCCTACATCCTGACCGTCACGGACGAATCGAACGGTTGTGTGGCCACCGACACCCTGCAACTAACGGAAGACCTCGCCGTTCCGGAAGCATCCGCCGGTCCCGACCAGACACTGACCTGTATCCAGCCGTCGGTGCTGCTGACGGGAAGCGCCTCACCTGTGCAGGTGGACTTCCAATGGACCGGACCGGGCATCACACCCATTACGGCGGGCCTCCCGCAGCCTGTCGTGACCGTCCCCGGTGTCTACGAGCTGACCGTCACCAGCCAGCAGAATGGCTGCAGCTCTCTGCCTGCCAGCGTGTCGGTCTCGGTGGACACCTTCGCACCGACCGCTCAGCTCAGCAGTTACGGTCAGCTGACCTGCGACAGCCAGCAGGTCTGGATCGATGGGTCCGCTTCCTCTCTCGGAAGCTCCTACAGCCACACCTGGACGGCCGACGGAATCCTCTTGCCGGGTGCGGGCCAAGCCGGCCTGCTGACCAGCCAACCCGGCACATATGTGCTGACGGTCACCAACCAGCTCAACGGTTGCACCCAAACTGCCACTGCCTCGATCATACAAGACACGGTCGCCCCGGTCATCGCCATTCTGGGTCCAACCCAACTAAGCTGCTACAACCCGGTAGCCGCCCTGAGCGCCTCCCTGGCCAATGCGGTCGACGCGCCTTCCTATTCCTGGACCACCCAGGACGGCAACCTGCTGACCGATCCGATGGCACCCGCCATCCAGACCGACGCCGCAGGAACCTACCTGCTTCAGGTGACCGACGGCAGCAACGGCTGCACCACCACGACAACGTACGAAGTAGCCGCTGACACCACCCCGCCCGTCATCGACCTGCCGGCGGTAGCCGTCATCGGATGCCAGTCCGCCACGGTCACCTTGTCACCTGTCTTCCAGGCCAACGGCCCCCTGTCCGTACAATGGACCGGACCGGCAGGGTTCAACAGCACCTCCGCCAACCCGGCCGTTCCGGCCGCAGGGACCTACCAACTCAGCGTCACCCAACTGTTCAACGGCTGCAGTGCCATGGCCACCGTCGACGTATCCGTCGACCCGGGCATCAGCGCCGTCAGCATTGACGTGACACCGGCCGCCTGCGAAGGCAGGCCCGGCGGATCCATCGAAGTGACGTCCGTCACCGGTACGGGAACACCTTTCGCATATGCCCTGGACGGCACGGCCTTCAACGGTTCCCCCGTTTTTTCCGGCTTGTATGCCGGCCATTACACCCTCACGGTAGTCAATGCCACCGGCTGTACGTTCGAACAGCCCCTGACCGTCACCGCCCTGACCCCACCGACCCTGTTTGTCGGGGAGGACCGAACGATCCTGCTGGGAGACAGCGTCCAACTGACGGCCAACCTCTCGGGGCCTTCCTATCTGTACTTGTGGACCGACAGCGGCACCCTCAGCTGCGGCGATTGTCCGGACCCGGTGGCGAAACCGTTCGAGACCACCGAATACGAACTGACGGTCATGGACGACAACGGATGTGAACAAACCGCCGCCGTCCGGATAACTGTCGACCCTCGCCTCCGCCTCTACATCCCTGATGTATTCAGCCCGAACGGCGACGGCATCAACGACCAATTCCGGCTTTATCCGGGGCCTCAGGTCCTGTCCGTAAAATCGCTGCGGATATTCGACCGCTGGGGTGGATTGGTCGCGGACCTCTCTGACAGTGGCATCCCCGACGCCGAAACCGGATGGGACGGCACCAAGTCCGGTGACAGCATGCCGGCCGGCGTCTACCTGTTCACCGCCACGGTCATCCTGGTGGACGGCCGTCAGCAACTGGTCCGCGGAGAGGTACTATTGCTCCCATGAGGCAGGAATGGAAAACCGACAGGAAAAGGCCGGAAAGCGTTGGACGGTCATTGCCTTATTGGAAAAAATATTGGAATTTTGCATTTTTTCCGGCATTTCGTTGGCCGTCGGAATACAGACCCGCTAAATGATAAGAAATCGGTTCCCCGACCGGTAATTCGGGCGCGCCGGCCGGTAGGTCGTCCCGGTCCGATTATTCGAGTGCCGCCCGTACCAGGAGACCATCCGGCATAAGAGCGAACAGGGCCGGATCGTATGGCAGCCTGCGAAGGGAACCGCCTGACAAAGCATGACGTATCCGCCACCGGCGGAGCATGCCATGATATCATCGAACGTATCTGTCTTACAAATTATCATCTCATGAAAAGAAAACTACCGCTGCTGCTGCCGGCCCTCCTGCTTTTTTCCGGCTGGCTCGCGGCACAACCGCTTTACCTCCGGGGTGAAGCCTCTCCCTGTGACTGGGGAAACTCCAGCAGCTCCTGCGAACTGACAGATCCCGACGGCGACGGAATCTATGAACTGGTTTTCGATTTCGGCGCTTCCCCGATCGGTCGCAAGGAATTCAAGATCTACAATGCCGGTTCGGACAGCTGGTGGCCTGGGTCTGCCAACAGCTGGTTCCAGCACCAAGGCGGTGCCGTGACCTTCCGTTTCGACATTTCCAGCAACCAGGTCGAGGCGGCGGAAACAAGTGGGTTCGCCATCTGTGCCCCCGGTGAATTCTCCGGCTGGAACAATGCGGCCAACATGACCAACACCGGCGGCAACGAATGGTGCTACACCATCCCGTCGCCCGGCAGTTACCAATGGAAGCCGACCTATTGCGGCGCTTGGGATTCCTGGCAACCCGCCAATGGCGAACGCAGCGTCAACAGCAGCAACTGGTCCGTCACCACCACCACGCCCAACGAGCAGGTCTGCGTCAGCTACGACCCCCTTTCCGGTCGTGTCACACCGCCCGCTCCGCCTACCGGATATTATCTGAGAGGCACGGCGGGGCCATGCGACTGGAACAACCTCAGTACCGGTTGCGAGTTGGAGGATCCGGACGGAGACGGCATATACGAGTTGGTGCTGGATTACGGCACAACACCCATCGGCCGACAGGAATTCAAGATCTATCATGCCCTGACCGACACTTGGCATCCGGGCGGCGGCAACAGTTGGTACATCCATTCCGGCGGAACCGTCACATTCCGATTCCACAGCGCCACCGGCGAAGTCCAGGCCATCGACGGTCACCAAGCCACCATCTGCGCACCTGGTGACTTTTCCGGATGGAACAACGCCGCCGCCATGGAGGACAAAGGCTACGGCATCTGGTGCTACAAGGTCCCTGCCCCGGGCACCTACCAGTGGAAACCAACCCTTTGCGGCGCCTGGGACTCCTGGCAACCCGACGGCAGCCGCAACGTCGGTGCCGACAACTGGAGCGTCACGACCACCGCACCGAACGAGGAAATCTGCGTAACCTATACCGCCGCCACCGGCAAGGTGGCTGCCGGTGCCATCACGGCGGTGCCGACCTTGTCCCAGTGGGGTCTCATCCTGCTTTTCCTCCTGATGGCCAACATCGGACTGCTCACCCAACGGCGTCGGCAGCTGGTTCTGGCAGGCATGCCCGCCTCCCAGTCGATTCCTTGGTATTCCTTGCCTTTCGACCGTACCGCCTTTTACCGGTATCTCTTGCTCGCAGGCTTCGGAATCGGTCTTTTGTTCTTCCTGGCCATTTCCTTGACCGGATATGAGCTGACCGGGGCGGATATTCCGGGAAGCCTGTTCGCCATCCCCTTGGTCGCACTGTTGCTGACCCAATTAAGCGGGGAAAAGAGCCATTGACCCCCGTCCGGGGCTGCCGGCGGAACATGCACGGCCTATCCCGGTTCGACCCGTGCCCGACAACGGCCTTCGGGCGACGTGGCCAAGACACAGCGGCTGTCTCAACCTGGTGTGGAGGCAGCCGCTGTTTCAATCATCCGGTCTTTGCAAACATGACCGGCCGATGCTGCTCGGACGTACTTGTCCAACAACCGGCCGAGACCTTCCCGCTGGAAGAAGCAGAACGGAACAGCGTCAACCACAACCACACCAATCAATCGGTATGCGCGCGTGACCGGCCGGCAGAAAGAAAAACATGTACAGCCGAGATAGAAAAAAACAGACAAAAGGCGGCCGACCCGGAAAAAGCCGGCTTGCCCCGTCCAGCCGGTGGAACCCATCCCTTCGGTACCTGGGTGCTTTCATTGCCTTGTTGGGTGTATTTTACCTGTTGTATGGCACCCATGTGTTCGAGCAAGCGCTGTTGGTACCTTTTGTCACCTTGCAGGCGGACGTGGCCAGTTTCATTCTCAACCTTTTCGGCGCGGGGACTGGTGTGCGCGATGCCTTGTTGGTCGGTCCGTCGGTTTCCCTCAACATCGCGAAAGGCTGCGACGGATTGGAAGCGACCGTTCTTTTCCTGTTCGCCGTAGGATTGATGCCTTTTTCCAAAAAAAGCCGGGCGGCGGGCCTCCTGGTCGGCGGGCTGTTCCTGGTCCTGCTCAACATGATTCGGATCGCCGGGCTCTATCTGGCCAAAGCGTATTGGCCGGAAGGATTCGAGCTGCTTCACATTCACGGTGGATTCGCCCTGTTCACCCTGGCATCCGTCCTGTTGTGGGCCGGTTGGGCCGGCTGGGCGATGGAGCGGGAAAAAATCAGCCAGCATGAGACCAGTTAGCCGGTTGATACGACATTTCGCCCTGTTCTGCCTGGTCTATGGGGTGTTGCTTTCGCTGGTCCATACCACTTCCGTCCAGCGGCGCCTGGTGCCAGTCCTTGTGAACACCGTCCGCTGGGTACCGGCCATATGTCTGCCGGCAGCATACCTTCATTACGAACCATTGGTCTCCGACCGGGCCGTTCCCTCCCTTACCGGCGATGCCGGCATGATTCGGGTACGATTCGGAAACCAGGAGAAGGTAACGGAGCAGCTGGCGGCGGCCAAACGGCAAGGCATGTCGACCGCTTCGTTGGACCTCCACCAATTCGACATCAAAGTCGAGGAATTTTTTCTGCTCCCCTGGCTCTTCTTCCTTTCGCTGACTGTCGTGACACCGGTACCCACCCGTCGCAAACTCCCGGGCATCCTCGTCGGCCTGGGATTGCTGCAGGCCTTTTCCGGACTCAAGCTCTTTCTGTACCTACTGTACAACTTCACCTTGTTTCCGGTCGGCATCTATGAACTGTCCGGGCTTCCATTCCGCATCACGGAAGGTGCCTTTCTTCATTTGAAAATGGGGGCCGGCATGATTGTCGCCTCCTTGGTGTGGGGCTTCTTGTTCTTCCGGGCGACGGATTGGCGTTCGATCCTGCATTCGATCGCGATGGGTGGGGAAGGGAAAGGGGCATCGAAGGCAGGCCGGGGACTTGGGAGCGATTCCAAGTCGACCGGAAGAGACCTTCCCGGCAGAGGGAACCGTTAAGTCGGCAAAGCGGTGTCGGCGGCGGTCCGCCATTTTCCGAAGCAAGTTTGGCAAGCGGCCGTGCTCAATGGCGGAACGGATCCGAGAAACGGTCCTGCGACAGCGTACGGTCGTCCGTGAGCGTATGCAGGAAGCTGACCAGCGCTTCCTTTTCCGTATCCGACAGGTTGAGCCGGAGGGGATTGTCGCCGTTGCGCAACAGTTCGTGCAGATTGGGATGATCCTGGATGCCGGCGTTGTAATGTTCGACCACCTCTTCGAGGGTGGCAAAGCGCCCATCATGCATATAGGGCGCGGTAAGGGCGATATTACGGAGCATCGGGATCTTGAAAACCCCCATTTCGGCGGCGAGCCCGGAGACGGCGCCGACGCCTTGGTCGGCATATTGCAGGTCCAGCCCGTTGTTGGCGAGGGTCAGGAAAGATTGGAACCCGGGGCCCAGGTTATGGCAATTCTCGCAATGGTTCCGGAAGAGGGTCCTGCCCAGGTTTTCCTGATTGGTGAAGGATTCGAAAGGCTTTTCCGGGAAAGATGATTTCCGCCGGGCCCGGTCGAATTTGGTATCGAAGCTACCGATAGCGTGGACGAACATCTGCAGGGCTTCCAGCAATTTCTGTTCGTCGGTGAGGAAACCATGGCTGGGAAAGGCCTTACGGAGGAGGATTTGGTAGTGGGGCTGCTCCCTTACGTAGGCCACCACGTCCTCGAGCGAGGTGTGGCCCATTTCCTCCGGATTGAGTAAGGACTGGCGTGCCTGTTCGAAGACCGTGCCCGCCCGTTCGTCCCAGAAAAGCCGGGCGCCGGTGGCTCCGTTGTACTGGTCGGCAAAGCTGGGGAAAGCCCCCAATCCCAGGGAATTACGGGAAGTTCTCTCTCCCAGCGCACCGATGCTGAAAGCTTCGTCATCCGAAAAGGCCAGTTCCGGCCGATGGCAGGAAGCGCAGGAAACCGTGCCGTTGGCGGAAAGCGCCCGGTCGTAGAACAGGACCCGACCGAGCACCGCCTGGTGCGGGTCTATGTGCACCTGGAATCCACCCAGGTGTTCCGGTAGGAATACATTGTAATCGTGGAGGTGTTCCGGCAGGCGGACGACCTGTTGCAAGACTGTCCTTTCCTCCTCGGAGTAACTGCTGACGTAGGTGTTGACATCGTCTTTCAGACAGGAGCTGAACAGCAGACCGATGGTTAGAAGCGACAGGGGCAGGAAAGGGCGCATAGGTTGAACTTTTACATGGACAGAACGCCGGCCGGGGAGGAATATTGCCTGGCGACGATGGGGTATTCGGTCTCGGGGAGACTGTGGTGCGTCGGCAGACCCTCACCGGTCCGGCGAGAGGCCGGACACAAATCAAAGGTAAGATGATTTGAGAAAAAACAGAAGGCATCTATCAAGCGATCGGAAGGGAGGCAGGACTTCGGATTGTCCGGTGGCGATCAGACAAGGTAGCCGAACAATTTGTCATCCCGGTTTATTTCCGTGAAATCGATGCCATAGATCTTCAATTTTCGTTTCAGCACCTCGATGTCCTGTGGTTGCTGCAGTTCGATGCCGACCAGGGCCGGGCCGCTTTCCTTGTTGGTCTTCTGGATAAATTCGAAGCGGGTGATGTCATCGGAAGGACCCAGCACATTGTTGACGAATTCCTTGAGTGCGCCGGGGCGTTGGGCGAAGCGGATCAGGAAATAGTGCTTGAGGCCTTCGAACTGTAGGGAGCGTTCCTTGATTTCCGGCATGCGGTCGATGTCGTTGTTGCTGCCGCTGACGACGCAGACCACCAGTTTTCCGCGGATGCGGTCCCGGTAGGATTCCAGGGCGGCGATGGACAGGGCGCCGGCGGGTTCCGCCACGATGGCCTCCTCGTTGTAGAGGGACAGGATGGTCGAGCACACTTGTCCCTCCGGCACCAGGACCATATCCCCCAGGACGGTACGGCAGATGTCGAACGTCAGGTCCCCCACCCTTTTCACGGCGGCACCATCGACAAACCGGTCGATTTGTGGCAAGGTGACCGGGTGCCCCGAGCGGAGGGCTTCCGACATGGAGGGTGCGCCCTCCGGTTCCACGCCGATGACGGAGGTGGCGGGGCTGTGATGCCGCAGCACGGTACCGACCCCGGCTCCCAGTCCGCCGCCGCCTACCGGCAGGAAGACAAAGTCCGGATCGGGTTGGTCCGCGAGAATCTCCAGGCCGACCGTGCCTTGCCCTTCCACGACGCGGAGATGGTCGAATGGCGGGATAAAGGTCATGTCGTTCTTCTCGGTGAACGCACGTGCTGCAGCGGAGCAATCGTCGAAATTGTCCCCCTGCAGCTGGATCTCGATGAAATCCCGTCCGAACATACGGGTTTGGTTGATTTTCTGGCGTGGTGTGATGACCGGCATGAAGACCACGCCCCGTACACCCAGGCGTTGGCAGGAATAAGCGAATCCCTGGGCGTGGTTCCCTGCGCTGGCGCAAACGACACCTTTCAGGAGCTGGCCGCGGTCGAGGGTGCTCATCAGGTTGAATGCCCCCCGGACCTTGTAGGAGCGGACCAGCTGCAGGTCCTCCCGTTTCAACCAGACCTGGCAGTCATACCGCCGGGAAAGATTTTCATTGAACTGCAGCGGAATCCGGCGCAACACCGGACGCAAGCGTTCCGCGGCTGCCTGGAAATCCAGTTGGGGGTATAACAAAGTGGCTTCCTCTCGGGTCGTGGACATAGGCATGCACAGGTTTTACGGACGAAGACCGGTAGGAGGCCACGACGAACGAAGGGTCTCCGACAGCGGGACTGTCCGGCGGAAAAACCTGGTTTTACGATTGGCAGGGACCGGCTACGGGCGGCATCCGGGCCGGAAAAAGGTTTGGGGCGCAGGCTGCGTGTCGGCAGCGTAGGATTCATTCTCCCGTCCAGCCGGGAGCTTCGAAGCGATCCCCTTTGTAGGAATCGATGTCTCGCCGTTCCCGTTTGGTAGGGCGGCCGGTTCCCCGTTGCCGGATCTCCACCCCGCTCTTGCCGACGAACCAATCCGCATACTTGTTGAGTTCCGATTCCGGCGTGCGGTTTTCATAGCATTCCACGGCCAAGGGGGCGCCGACTCGTTTGTCGATGATCTTCAACACCTTGAAGACGAATTGGAAACCTTCCTTCCGCACCTGCAGCAGGGCGCCGACCGAGACCGTGTCGGAAGGCTTCGCCACCGAATCCCCGATACGGACCTTACCTTCCCTGCATGCGTCCGACGCCAGGGTCCTCGACTTGAAAATGCGGACGCTCCACAGCCATTTGTCTATCCTGACTTTTTCCATATGCCGCTTACTTAGCGTAGACAGGACGGGAAAAGCCCGTTTCTGTCGGCTGCCGGTTCTGCCGGCGAGCACCGGGCTCATACCCCGGACGGATAGGCCAAGTTAAGGCTTTCCAGGGTTTCACATATTTTTTTTGAAATCAGGTAATCGCGATACCACCGTTTTCCGACCGGCACCAGCTCCCAAGGAAGGCCACTGTGATGCAGGACATCCTCATAAGCCCGCATATAGGCATCCCAATGTCGGCGTTCCTCCCAGTCCCCGTCGCTGTGTTTCCAATGCTTCCGGGGGTCGTCCATTCTTTCCCGCAACTGTTTTTCCTGCGAGGCGAGGGAGATGTGCAGGTAGAATTTCAAGACGACGGTCTGGTTGTCGAACGACAGCAGCTCCTCGAACGCGCGGATGGCGGCCATCCGTCGGGCCACCTGCTCCGGGGTGATCCAGGCGTGGACGCGTTGAACGAGGACATCCTCGTAGTGGGAGCGGTTGAAAATCCTGATTTCCCCCTTGGCAGGAACCTGTTGATGGACACGCCAGAGAAAATCGTGTGCCATTTCCTCCGGTGTGGGTTTCTTGAATGCGTGTACGCTGATATTGAAATGCGTGCAGTTCCGAAACACTTGCTTGACCGCCCCGTCCTTTCCGGAGCCGTCCATTCCCTGCAGGATGACCAGGAGCCCATGGCGGCGGTCGGCGCGCAGGATCTCATTGAGTTCGCCGATCCGTCGTTGGTAGCGGGCCGTCTGTTTTTTCAGTGCTTTTTCGTCCAGCCCTTCGGGCGGCAGGTCGGACAGTTCCGTCAGTGGCAAGTTCGGCATCATCATCGTTTGGGTGGTTGATGGTCGGGGGAAGAAAGCCGGTACGCCGGTTGCGCACCGGTCGGAGCGGCAGGTCCGGGGGCCAGGAGGCGGGCAAGCGGTTCGGGATCCGGTGCAAGCGCGCCGGTCAGGTCCTGTCCGTCCGGCGGATGCAGGGTCGGGGGCGTCATCCGTTCGACCGGCGGGATTGTTCGAACTCCTTCATCATCCGTCGGATGATGCTTTTAACCTGGACGGAGAATTCCTTGCTGAGGATCCAATGTCCGTATTGCGGTTCCATTTCGAACACCTTGAAAACCGGCACGCCCGTGTATTTGCCGAAATTGAACACCACTTCCCCTTGCTCGTTGTATTTCAATCGGTTGGTGACATCCAGCACGCCGGTGTCCTGGGTGAAGTCATGGAGGGACTGGACATCAGGCCGGACAGGTTTCTGTAGGACGGTACCGTCGTCCCCTTCGAAGTCCCTGTTCTCATACATTTTCAGCTGTCCTTCGAACACCTGGATGGTAGCCCGCACATCGGCCATGGCATCGTGTGCATCCACCATGTCCTGCTGGCAGTAATACCGGAGGGCCGCCCGGAGGTTGCGGGGTTCCATTTTGTAGAATATGCGTTGGACGTCGATGATCCTGCGTTTGTCGACCTTGAAATCCAGACCCACCCGGGCGAATTCCTCCATCAGCAAGGGGATGTCGAACCGGCTGACATTGTAGCCGGCGAGGTCGGCATCGCCGATGAAAGAAAAGAGTTGGTCCGCCACCTGGGCGAAGACCGGTTTTCCGGCGACGTCCTTGGGTGTGATGCCATGCACGCCCATGGCCTCCGCAGAGATGGGGATGCCGGGGTTGACCATCAGTTCCAGTTCGACCGGTTCCTGGCCGTTCCTAGGGAATTTGACCAAGGCGACCTGAATGATCCGGTCTCGCAGGACATTCAGCCCGGTGGCTTCGATATCGAAGAAGCAAAGGTCTTTTTTCAAAGGCAGTTCCATGGCATTTCGTTTGGATCAGTCGGAAGCAGCCACCAAGGCGGACGCCAGACCGGTGGTATGGCGGGTTTGCAGGTGGCCGGCTTCGTCGCTGTAGATGAACAAGGCCTCGATGCCCTCCAATCGGTTGACCAAAGCGTAGGCGCTGTCCAGCCCCATCACCATCAGGCCTGTACCCAGGGCATCCGGCATGAGACAATCCCGTCCGAAGACAGACACGCTGAGCAGGTTGCTCTGTTCCGGGAAACCGGTGAAGGGGCTGATGAAATGGCTGTATCGGCGGTTGTCCACCTCATAGAAATTCCGGTAATTCCCGGAAGTGGAGACCGATTGGTCCTTCAGGCGAACCAATTGGGTGAATTCGGTGGTGGGGGCATCCGGACGGGGGGTGTTGATGCCGATGGTCCACCATTCGCCGGAGGGATTCCGGCCGCGGGCGCGGCATTCCCCGCCGATATCGACCAGGTAGTCCCGGATTCCATGCAGTTCGAGCAGTTCCGCCACCACGTCGATACCGTAGCCTTGCCCGGTACCGCCGAAGTCAAGCTGCACACCCGGGGCGGCTTTGCGCATGACGGCGGTACCATTGCGGTCGTAGAGGCTGATCTTGTCCAGTCCAACGAACCGGCGCAGGGAATCGACCCGGACCGAGTCGGTCCGTTGCACCGCCACATGCGGTTCGTAGCCGAACCCCCAATAGTTGACCAAGGGCATGATGGTCGGGTCGAAAGCCTTTCCCGTCAGGAAATGAGCGACTTTCGCCGCCAGGTAATTCGCATAGAAATGGCGGTTCGGGACGGCGATGCAGGCTTTCGGGTCTTCCGCGCAGGCGGCATAGGCATCGAAGGACAATTCCAGGGAGAAGGTGCTGTCGGACCGGTTGAAGCGGGAGATGGTCGCCTCCGGGATGTACGTGGAGATTTCCTGGTTCACGGCCAGCAGGAGCGAATCCACCGGCCTGGAGAAATCCCTGCCGAGCGAATCGCGGTACGTCACGCGGTAGTAAGTGCCCATGGTCTGTCCCTGGACGACCTGATAGCCGCCGCTTTTTCCGTCCTGTCGGCAGGAAAACAAGGCCAGGCTGCCCAGCACGGCGAAGGCGAGGAGGAAGGAAGCAGATTTCATCCGACGGGCTTTTGTCGCATCCGGTCGAGCGAGTACCAACCGGGGCCGGACAGTCCCAACGCGACGAATACGGTGAGATACAACAAGGCCATTTCCATTTTCGGGAGGCCGTCGCTGCCATGCACCACAAAGGCGGCGACCAGCATGGTGATGATCAGGGGAAGGCTGGCCAGCCGGGTGAAAAGGCCCAGGACGATCAACAGGGCGCAGACCACTTCGGCGAAGACGACCAATACCAGGGAGAGCGGCGCCCCAAGGCCGATGGGATCCCCGAATTCGAGCGGGCCTTCGGCGAAGAATTTCAGCAGTTTCTTCCAGCCATGGTCCGCGATCATGAGGGCGCCGAACACGATGCGGAGCAGAAGCAGGGCCAGGTCCGTATTTTTCCCGTACATCATGCGATCAGGAATTGTTCTCCCAAACTCCTTCCTGCCTGGCGGCTTCCACCGCGTCGTGCAGCTGCACCGGTTCCTTCCGACGGCGCAGGCGCATGTTCAGGAATTCGACGAAAAGGGAGAAGGTGATGGCGAAATAAAGATATCCCTTGGGGACGGTGCCGACTTCGGCGGACCCCACCATGAGGTGCCCCAGGTGAGCGCCTTCCGCGATCAGCATGAAACCGATCAGGATCAGGAAGGCCAGTCCCAGCATCTGAATGGTCGGATGTTGGTTGACGAAGCGGCCGACGGGGGCGGCGAAGGCCATCATGATCACAACGGACAGCACAATGGACAGGATCATGATGGGCAGTGCGCCCGTCAGGCCGTTGGTCATGCCGACGGCGGTCAGGATGGAATCGAAGGAGAACACCACATTGATGACCGTGATCTGGAGGATGGCCTGGCCCATGGAGGCGGTCGCCCGTCGGGTCCCGCCCACGGCACCGCCGCCCTCCAGTTTGTGATGGATTTCCACCGTGCTCTTGTAAAGCAGGAAAAGGCCGCCTGCGATGAGAATCAGGCTTTGGCCGGTGAAGGCCGCCGAGAACAGGCCGTTGGAGAAGCTGAGCCAAGGTTCGCTCATGGCCACGAGGACGGAGATGCCGAGGAGCAGGACCAGGCGGAGGCCCATGGCCAGGAGCAGGCCGATGTTGGAGGCGCGTCCCTGTTGTTCCGGCGGCAGTTTGCCGGCGGCGATGGAGATGAAGATGATGTTGTCGATACCCAGGACGATCTCCAGGAAAGTGAGCGTCACGAGCGCCATCCAGGTATCTGCGCTCGCCAGGTCCGGCATTACGAAGTCCATTGGTCGAAGGTTGGTGATCCGGCTTCCGGACGGGGCGGGACGAGCGGGCCACACCCCTCCGATGGATAAGTGGCCGGGAGCCGCCCCCGTTCGAAAACCGTGGCAATGTTAGCAAAAATCACCGGATTTTGTAATCCTCGCACCGATCGTGCCCAAAAGACCGAGCGGAGACCGACGACCTCCCAACATGCGGACAGTTTCTTACATTTGCCCCGGTTATGGCCGATCGGAATGACACCGCCTATCTGTTGTTGGGTGCCAACCTGGGAGACCGCTTCGCAACATTCGAGGCGGCGAGGCATCTCCTTGCCACCGACATCGGACACATCCGGCAGGTTTCCGCCCTATATGAGACGGCACCCTGGGGGGTGTCGGACCAACCGGCCTACCTGAACCAGGCCCTGGAGCTGGAAACCGCCCTGTCCGCCGAGACGCTGCTGGTCTGCCTCCAGGCCGTGGAACAAAAGCTGGGGCGGCAGCGGAAGATAAGATGGGAGTCGAGGAAGATTGACATTGACATCCTGTTCTTCGGTCGGTCGGTCATCGACCGGCCGGAGCTGGTCATACCGCATCCCAGGCTGCACGAACGGCGGTTCGCGCTCGCCCCCTTGCTGGACATTGCCGCCGACCTGGTCCATCCGGTCTTCGGGCGGACCGTACGCAGCCTGTGGGAAGAACTGGAGGACCCGCTGCCCGTGACAAGATTGCCGCCCCCTTGTTGAGAGAACCCGAAGCATCCTGAGCAGCGCGGCAGTCACGGTACGCTGCCTGCGGAAACCAGGCCGGCAGGTCCTCCCACGCCGGCATCAAGCAGACATCCGCAACATATGGAAGAAAACAAAGAAAGGCAGGCGAACGCCGACAACGGAACGGACCAACGACCGTTCTCCCACCAGTACATCGCCATAGAAGGGAACATCGGCGCCGGAAAGACGACGCTTTGCCAAATGATGGCGGCCGAGCGGGAATGCCGGCTGATCCTGGAACAATTCACGGACAATCCATTTCTGCCCCACTTCTACCAGCATCCGGAGCGGTACGCCTTCCCGGTGGAACTGTTCTTCCTGACGGAACGACACAAGCAGCTGCAGGAATCGCTGACACAACCGTCCCTCTTTCCGAACATGACCGTTTCGGACTACTACTTCGTCAAGACCCTCCTGTTCGCCAGGAACAACCTCAACGAAGAGGAGTTCCGGCTGTTCCAGCGGCTGTATCACACCCTCAACAGCACGTTCCCCAACCCGGACCTGCTGGTTTATCTGCACAGGTCGGTACCGGACCTGTTGCAAAACATCCGGCACCGCGGCCGGGCGTTCGAAAAACACATCCGGGAAGACTACCTGCAATCGCTGCAGGAAGCCTACTTCACCTATTTCAGGACGGAGCAGGACATACCCATTCTCATCATTGACGTAACGGGGGTATCCTTTTGGCATGACCGCCGGGCCTACGACCAACTCATGGGGTTGATGCGGCGGACTTATCCGAAGGGCGTGCATAGGGCCGGGTTGCGTCCGTCGGTTTCCTGACGACGAAGCCTTTTCCGACGGAATGCCGGGCGTTCCGGAACAGCAGTCGGTCCAGCCGGATGATGGCATCGGTCAGCCAGACGAGCCGGGGCTCCTTTGCGGAGGGGCGCAATTTGATTTTCCTTTCCTTCCTTCCGGAAACATTACCGGCATTCTCCTTGAACAGCCGTTGCAGCCATCCGGTCCAATACATTTCCAGGAGGGCCACGAGGTATCCGCTGAGGTTGTGTTCGGCGACCACCACCAGGCCGTAGCGTCCGCACCATTGCCGGAAAGCGGCGGGATCCACCAGGTATTCATGGCCGAACGCGTAGGCGCCTTGGGCGAGGAAGCGCCGGCCAAGGAGAAAATTGACCGGATCGTAAGTCCAGGGGAAATACCGTTGCGGGAAGGTGAGCAAAGCGACGCCACCCGGTTTGAGAACCCGAGCCACTTCGCGGGTCATGCCTTCCGGGTCTCCGACGTGTTCCATGACATCCACCGAAACGAGCAGGTCGAAACGGTTGTCCGGAAAGGAGAGTGCCAGGGCGTTCTCGATCCGGTAGTGCAGGTTCGGCACATCGGCGTTCATGCGGCGGGCGAAGGCGATGTCATGGTCGTTGATGTCACAGGCGACCAGTTCGCGGCAGGCGGATGCGATCATGGGGTCATAGTCACCCTCTCCGGTGCCGAGGTTGAGGGCGGCTGGAAAGAGATCGGCGGTCGCCGGCCTTCGGAGGTGGTCGCGGACAAACCGGTATCGGTTGCGATAGGTTGGGAATAACAGTTTGTAGTTCATCCTGGACCTTTTGTCACATGCTGTTGGCGGCCTGTCGGAACTGGGCGGCCCGGGCGGGGTCTCCCTGTTCCTCATAGATTTGGGCGGCCAGTTCGTAAGCTGCCCGGAACCGAGGTGCCAGGGTAAGGACTTGTTGCAGATACGACAAGGCGCCGGAGAGGTTACGCCGCTGTTTTTCTATCAGCGCCAGGTAATAATAAGCCGTGCTGAAATCCGCTTCCACGGCGACGGCCTGTCGGAAATCCGCTTCCGCGGCGTTGGTATCCCCCAAGTTCAGCTGGGCCAATCCGCGGTACAGCAGGCCGCTGGCATTGTCCGGCGCCACCTGCAGCAATTTTTCCGCCGCATTTTTCGCTGCCGGCAGGTCGTTGCTGTTGAGGTAAGCGATAGCGAGGTTGGTCCATGCAATTTCATTGTCCGCATATTGACGCAGTTCCTCCTCATAGGCGGCGATGGCCGCCTGCCAGTCCTGGCGCTTGAAAGCCTGTTCCGCCCGGAAGATGGCCCCGCCACCCTGTTCGACGGCCGTCAGCGGCACGCCGTTCGCATCCACGGTATGAATGGTACGTGCATTGGGCCAGGTTCCTGCCCGCAGGTGCGGACCCTTTATATAGCGGGAAGGGAAGATGCCGTAATCCCATTCCCGGTCGTAGCGGTTGTTGAATCGCTGATACCGAACCTGCACTTTTCCATCGTATTTCTTGGCGACGTATGTCCCGAGCAGAAAGGAGAAGGACGTTCCGACCACGACCGTATCCTGCATGTCCGGGGAGATGCGCCCGGACGCCTCCAGCCAGTCGACCGCCTGCCGGACACTGAGCCCCCAGTAGTCGGTTTCATAGCGGCCAAAGGCATGCCCGACGCCGCCGGCGGCGGGATTGAAATAGACATAAGGGTAGGCGGTGTTGCGGGCGATGAACACGGCAGGTTCCAACATCAGCAGTCCGACGGCACCGTACAATACGTACCGGGCTGTCTTTTTTTCCCGCAGCTGTTCCTCGAGGCGTACCAGGCCCAATACCGAAAAGGCCAACAGGGGGGGGTATACGAAAGTCAGGTGCCGCCAGCCGTCGTGCAGGACACTATCCTTGTATATGATGTAGGACAAAGGAAAGAAACCGGAGAAACAAACCAACAGGAGGGGCAGGGGCAGGTAGCGGCGCCACAGGCTGCGGAAATACAGGAGGGCGACCGCCAGCCCGGCCAGGGCGAACAAGGGCACGGTCCGCCAGACCCATTGGAGGGCGTAATCCCAATCTGTCTGGTCGGACATGACATTCTCGCCCTTGAAGAGGACCCGGATGCGGATTCCCAGCTTGGAAAACTCTCCCAAGGCTTCCAGGGGATGGGCGAGCGGGGATTGCAGGGCATAAGGCCAGCAGAGGAGTGCCAGCAGGTATCCGGACAGGGCGACCCCGAGCGTCCAGGCGGCGTACCCGCCCACCTGGCGGGCATGGCGGAAGATACCGGACCAACCGTATTGCTGCAGGAAAGAAAGGCCGGCGAAGAGCCCGAGATAAGCCACCAACAGGAGGCCGCCCGCCCTGGTTCCGATGGCGATGCCGATGCCGGCGGCCACCCCGGCGGCCCAACGGAGGTCGGGTCTGGGCAACTGCCGCAGGAAGGGCACCATACAGCAGACCGCCATCATGTAACCGGCTGCGAAGGGTATGTCCTTCGGGTTCATGAGGCTGTGACCCAGGAAGCGGGGCGAGAGGAACATCAGCAGCAAGGTCAGGATGGCCGCCCGCCAACCGGCGACGAACCGAACCAGCAGGGCGGTGAACAACATCGCGACAAATCCGAACAGCGCGTTGAACACATGTCGGACATGATGATAGCCCGCATCCGCCTGCTCGTATCCGAGCGCTTGGTTGGCGAGTCCTGTCAGCAGGTCGAAGAAACCGCCGTAGTAGTACATCTTACCCCTGTTGTACAAGTCCGTGGCCATGGTGTCCACCGCCAGGGCGGCGGTATCCGCACCGAAGGAAGAATAATACCGGACCAGGCGGGCGGAATAATCGTTCTGGTATTCGTCGTCCCCGTTGATACCGCTCCCGAGCGAGAGGACGACGGTCAGCAAGAGGACGGCACCCGCCAACCCGGCGAACAATTTCCGGAAGAACGGGTCGCTGGGCGAAGAAATGTCGGGCCGGACCGGGGGGGGTGCCGGCCGGGCTGCCCGCTTCTCGGGGCTTCCTTTTTTTCTGGCTGGTTGCTTGCTCATGCTGATTGCTTTTCCAAATAGTTACGATGACCGTACGGGACCGGAATGCTGTCCATGCGCCGCTTCCAGTTGCCGAAGCATGGTTTCCCGGACCTGCTCGGACAGCCGGGGCACATCCCTGGCGGTCAGTCCTTCCACCGGGATGGGGTCGCTCCAGACCACCCTGACCAGGCCCGGCCACAAATCCAGGCCGCTGGCCTTGCCACTCACCTGCTGCACGTTCACCAGGGTTTGCACCGCGATGGGTTTGCCCGATTCCACCGCCACCCGGAAAGCCCCCGGGTGGAAGGGCAACAAAGGTTCCGCCGAACGGTTGCGGGTACCTTCGGGGTACAGGAAGACGGAATATCCTTCCGCCAAGGTATCGTGCAGGTATTTGATGCTGGCCTGCCGGGAGGCGGGGCTGGTACGGTCCACCAGGACGCAGAGCTTCCGGACGATGAAACCGAAGACCGGGATGCGGGTCAGTTCCCGCTTCGCCAGGTACTTGTACACCCCGGGAAAAGCCCGGGCATTGACCATGAAATCAATGGGCGACCGGTGGTTGCTGACGATGATGTAGGATTGCGCCGGATCCAGGCGTTCCAGTCCCCGGATATCGAAACGAATGAGTGTCAGTCCGAAGAACAGCCGCGTGTACACATGATGGCTGAACCAGATGATGTATTTCCGCCAGGCGCGTGGAAACAACAGGAAGGCGGTGTAATAAAAAGGAAAGAATACCAACCAAAGCAGGAAAAACACCGTTGCACCGTAGATGGCCCACAATTTTCTGGCGGTTGCTGTCATGTTGCGGCGAGCTGGAAACAGATGGTGGCAAAGATGATAAAATTTATCAGGAAAGGCCAAGGAATTGCGAGGTTGTGTACCACAAGGGGGCGCAAACCAAATTGTCGGTTCGGCTTCGATCTGGGTTGATGCGCCATGTCGCGGCCGAAGGAATGATGGCATGGCGGATTGGTTGTTCAAGGGAGGTGCTTGCTCCCCGCTTCGCGGGGAGTGCTGGTCTACGAATTATAGAGAATTGGGCTAATTACAGGGATTTTTATGCTGTAATTTTATGATTGGCCGTGTGTTGTAAATTTTTCGCCTTTTTAATCACGAGGATTTTGCTCCCCGCTTCGCGGGGAAGGGTTGCGGCGTTGGCCCCGGGTGTTGGCCAACGTACCGGGAGGACGTAGTTTTGCCTGTACAAAAAGAAAAAGGAAGCATATGGAGAACAGACCGAGAATCGTCGCGCTGGACGGGCAGACCATGAATCCGGGCGACCTGTCGTGGGGTCCCCTGTCCGGGCTGGGTGATTTGCAGGCATATCCGGAGACAAAGCCGGACGAAGTCATCCCGCGGCTGGAAGGAGCGGTGGCGGCACTGACCAACAAGGTGGTGCTGGACGACCGACATTTCTCCCGTCTGCCGGACCTGCGGCTTGTCTGCCTGATGGCGACGGGATACGATGTGGTGGACATCCCGGCGGCGGACCGGCGGGGCATCGTGGTATGCAACGTGAGGGATTACGCGACCCATTCGGTGGCGCAGCATGTCTTCGCGCTGCTGTTGGCCCTGACCAACCGGGTGTCGGAGCACGACCAGGACGTCCGGCGGGGGGAATGGGAGCGTTCCCGTCGCTGGAGTCTGACGACCCGGGAGATCGTCGCCTTGGAAGGACGCGTCATGGGGGTGGTGGGGTTGGGAAGAATCGGTCGGCAGGTCGCCCTGCTGGCGCAGGCCTTCGGCATGGAGGTACAGGCGTATCATCGGCATCCGGAGCGGGACGGCCTGCCGGGTGTGCACTTTGTCGGGCTCGAGGAGCTGCTGGCCAGCAGCGACGTGGTGAGTCTGCACGTCCCGCTGACGGCGGAGACCCGACACCTCATCAACAGGGAACGGCTGGCGGGGATGCGGCGGGGCAGCTACCTGATCAATACCGGCCGTGGCGGGCTGGTGGACGAGCCGGCGCTGCGCGACGCCCTGGAACAGGGCCTGGTCGCCGGTGCCGGTCTGGATGTCTTGTCCGTGGAACCGCCGGCCGGCGGCAACCCGCTGATCGGAGCGAGGAACTGCCTGGTCACGCCCCATCATGCCTGGGCGACCGTCACCGCTCGGCAGCGACTGCTGCAGGGATGTGCCGACAATGTCGCCGCTTTCCTGAACGGAACCCCCGCCAACGTGGTGGGCCGGGTCGGCAGGCCTTGATCCTGACGGGGAAACAGGCCGCACCAGGATGAACAGCTGTCCACGGAGAAAGGGCCGGACGGCGGCTTCCGCGATATTTCCCGAGGAAGCGCCTTTGCTGAAACAAAACAATCCGATTTGAGTAAAAGGCGTATATTTGCCCAGTTTTTTTGACAGGCAACCTTGATGGGACCCTCAACCACCATCCGGCGTATGCTGCAGGAAAACCAGGAATTTCACCGAACAAGCAAGCTAAATTCATTCAGCAAAAGCGAAGCCTGGGTGAAGCGGCCACCGGACAAGCGGATGTCGGCAGACCGTCGGCGGCCCCGTCCGTACCCCCCAGCGCTCCGCACCTAAAACAAGCTTCTCATGCAAGGAAAAGGAATCATCAAGTTTTTTCTCATCGCATTGGCGCTGGTCTCCCTGATCCAACTGCTGTATGTATTCCCGACGGCCAGGGTCGAACGGGAGGCCGATGCATATGCCACCCTGACCTGCGGAGCTGACGGGGGGGAAGCGGACAAGGCCTGTCTGAAGAAAGCGAGGGCCGCCTACCTGGATTCCATGAGCACCGAGAAAATCTTCCGCATCCCGCTGCTCCGTTCCTATACCTACCAGGACCTCAAGAACTCCCAGCTGAATTTCGGCCTGGACCTCAAAGGGGGCATGAGCGTGCTCCTCCAGGTCGACCTGACCGATTTCATCCGCACCATGGCCGGCGCCACGAACGGAGAGAACGCCACCCTGGAACAGGCGCTTGCCGCCGCCGCGGAAAAACAGAAGTCCGCACAATCCGATTTCATCAGCCTGTTCGTGCAATCCTGGTCGGAAGCATCGGGTGGACAGGCTCTCAACACCTTGTTCAAGCGCAACGAATCCCTGGCCGACCAAGTCAACGCCTCGACCTCCGATACGGAAGTGGCCCGCATCCTGCGGGAAAAGGCCAACGAAACGGTCAGCCTCACCTTCGAACTGCTCAAGCAACGGATAGACAAGCTCGGTGTCATCGGCCCCAACGTCTCGCTGGATGACAGCCGGGACCTGATCCTGGTCGAATTGCCCGGGGTCGACAACCCGCAACGGGCAAGGACTTTCCTGCAGGCCGCCGCCAAACTGGAATTCTGGAACACATTCCGCATCACCGACGGCGGCATCCGCGCCGCCTTCATCGAGGCGAACAGCAAATTGGGAAAGATGTCGGGCGGCAATGACACGGCCGCACCGGTCACAACCGATTCCACCGGGCAGGAAGTGACCTCGACGGAAGCGGATTCCACCGCCGACCTGGCGGATCCCCTCGCCTCCATTCAAGGTCCGCTCTTCGACAACTTCATCCTGAACGACGGCTCCATGGGGCTCGCCGTCATGGGGACCGCCGAAAAGAACAAGCGCAACGCCGTGGAAGAGATGCTCAACCGCCCCGGCATCCGGGAACTCTTCCCCCGCAACGTCGTCTTCTTCTGGTCCCGCAAACCGGCCAAGGACGCCGAAGGCGTGGAACAGACCAATACATACGAACTGTACGCCATCCGCAAGGATGCCGGTAAAAATACCGCCCCGCTCGAAGGCGACAAGGTCACGGAATCCTTCGCCAGCCCGGACCCCACCACCGGTGAGCTTTCGATCAGCCTCAAGATGGATCCGGAAGGCGCCCGCATCTGGGGAGCCATGACGCAGAAAGCCTACAACGAGGGCAACCGCGAGATCGCGATCGTACTGGACAGCACCGTGGTGTCCGCCCCCCGCGTCATCAACCCGATCCTGACCGGCGATTCCCAAATCACCGGCAACTTCACCGTTCAGGAAGCCCAGGACGTCGCCAACATCCTCCAGATCGGCAAACTGCCGGCCCGTACCCAGATCATCCAGGAATCCCTGGTCGGCCCGAGCCTCGGCGCCGAAAACATCAGCACCAGCCTCAAC
>JBEAQU010000080.1:0-9479 GCA_041163745.1 Bacteroidota bacterium | reverse complement strand
TACCCCTTTGATGACCCCGCCGCAACAAGTCCGTTAATAACGAGTATTTTGCTCCCCGCTTCGCGGGGAGAGATTGCGGCGCTGGGCAGATTTTTTGTGGCCGAGCATCCCGCTTCGCGGGCTGGTTTGCTACGGATTGGTGATCTCACCGTTTGGTTTGGCCATTGGGAGGCAAAGAGGCTGCCTTAGCGACAATTTGATATGCGCCCCGCAGCATGCGACAAGCGCTGCTGAGCGCATGCGACGGCTCGTTCCGCATGCCGATGAGCCGACCACCCGCGCCCGCTTGCTTTTTCCAAAAAAAAGAAGACCTTTACGCCTGCCACCGAAACGAAAAATCAACTGTAACCAATGGATTACCTGAGAGCCCTGCTGGGAATGGCCGTCATGATCGGCATCCTGTACCTGCTGAGCAGCGACCGTCGGAACATCAACTGGCGGCTCGTCGCCTCCGGGATCGGCTTGCAACTCGTGCTGGGCTGGTTGGTCATGAAGGTGGATGTGGTCAGCCACGGTTTCGATGCCGTGGCAGGTTTCTTCATCAGCCTTCTGTCGTTCACCGACGCCGGCATCAACTTCCTGTTCACCCCCTTCCAGTCCGCCGCGGTGGATGGGGCGCTCAACTCCTTCGTTTTCAAGATTCTGCCGATCATTGTCTTCTTTTCCGCACTGACCTCCGCCTTGTATTACTTCGGGGTGCTGCAATGGATCACCAAAGCGATCGCCTGGGTCATGAGCCGGACCATGCAGCTCACCGGACCGGAAAGCCTGGCGGCGGCAGCCAATATCTTCATCGGACAAACGGAGGCGCCGCTGGTCGTCAAGCCGTATATCGCCGGCATGAGCCGCTCGGAGATCATGTGCCTGATGAGCGGTGGCTTCGCCACCATCGCCGGCAGCGTCTTCGCCGCCTATGTGGGCTTCCTCGGCGGCGGCGATCCCGAGACGCAGCAACAGTTCGCACGCCACCTGCTGACGGCTTCCATCATGTCGGCCCCCGCCGCCATCGTCGCCGCCAAGATCCTGCTCCCGGAGAAAAGAACCCTCTCCCTCCAGGAACAGCAACTCGAGATACCCAGGGACAACCTCGGCTCCAATGTGCTCGACGCCATCACCCTGGGTTCCACGGAAGGCCTGCGGCTGGCCATCAACGTCGGCCTCATGCTCCTGGTCTTCACCGCCTTGATCGCACTGGTCAATCATCTGCTTGCCGAAGGCATCGGTTCCTGGACCGGCCTCAACGATTTTGTGGCGCAATCCACCGGCGGTCAGTTCAAGGTCTTCCAACTGGAATATATCCTCGGCCTCCTCTTCGCCCCCATCGCCTGGCTGCTCGGTGTGCCGGCCCAGGACACCCTGCTCGTCGGACAGCTGCTCGGCATGAAAACCGCCATCAATGAGTTCTATGCCTACTCCCAACTGCCCGGCATCCAGGACAGCCTCCAGGAAAAATCCCTCGTCATCACGACCTACGCGCTCTGCGGTTTCGCCAACTTCGCCTCCATCGGCATCCAGATCGGCGGCATCAGCGCCATCGCCCCCAACCAACGGAAAACCCTGACGGAACTCGGCCTCAAGGCCATGGTCGGCGGCACCGTGGCCTGCTTCTTCACCGCCATCATCGCCGGCATCCTCGTCTGAACACTTCCGCCGGTCATGGCCGCGACGCCCGGACCATCTCCCGTTTCCCGGGTGGCCCCTGCAAGGTCTCCACCGAAAAACCGACCGCCTGCAGCGCCCGCTTGAAACTACCCTTGGCGCAATAGGTCACCAGCACGCCCCCGGATACCAACGCGTCGTACAACCGACACAACTGCGGCTGCTCCCACAAATGGGGCTGCACCACCGGCGCGAAGGCGTCGTAGCAGATCAGGTCGTACCGACCCAACGGTATCGGAAAGTCCTCGAAAGTGTCCTCCCTTTTCTCGAACACCACACCCGGACCCAATTCCACCGGCCGGTTCCAATCACATCGGTGCAGTTCCTCGAAAACGCCCCGCTCCGATTCCGCTTCCAGTATGCCCGGATAATCCATCGCGATGGCGACCGACAACGGAACCGGGTACGCTTCCACCGAGGTCAGATCCAAGGTCAGCCCCAGACGACGGGCCTCCAGATACAACAGGAAGGCGTTCAGCCCGGTGCCGAACCCCATGTCCAGCACCTGCAGCCGCTTCTGCACGATCGATTTGTAATACAATCCCGCCGCTATGTAGACATGCCGGCTTTCCTGTACCGCTCCGTACCGGGAATGGTACGGGACCCCGAACCGGTCCGACACCAGGGTCGGCGACCCGTCCTGGGTGCTGATGATGCTGTGTTGTTCCATTTTGCTGTGCTTCTCGGGCCCCCTCCGCCGCCGAACGGCCGGACGCAGGATGTCACCGACTTGTATCCCAACGGTCCGGAGGCCTCCTTTGTTTTCAAAAACCGCCGCCAACCGCCCGGCACCTGCCGGTCAGTTTAACGTATGGAATAATGTTTGCACATCATACATGTGTTGGCAATTAGGAACGGAGGACTTACGAATGATAATTTTTTTTATTTTTTCCTGCTTGCCAACGAAACATTTCACCCCGTCGGTCTCGTTATACCACACATTGATAATTTTTTAATATGGGATAATGAAACCAAATCACCGCGTTCAACAAACCCGTCCCATGAACATCACGAGAAAATTACGAAACATCACCCTCCTTGCCGCCGGCGTCGCCGCCGCCGCCACCATGGTCCACCAGACGGACATGGTCCGGCAGCTGAAGCACCGCCTGGCCGGTGAAACGGACCGGGCCGACCAGGCGACCCGGGAACTGGCTGTCAAGAACGCCATGGTGGAGGACCTGAACACGGACAATCTCCGGCTGCGCGACAGCCTCGAGGTCCTGCACCTGGAAATCGCCCGGCAGGCGGAGACAATCGCCACCCAACAAAGCCGCATCGACAGACTCGGCAAGGTCATCGGCGACCTGGAGTCGAAGGTGAAGTCCTTGTCGGCGGAAATCACCCGGCTGGAAAAGACCGGTCAGGAACGCCTGACCAAAATCGGCAAACTGGAGCAGGAACGCAACCAGCTGCTGGCCAAGATGCAGGAACTGGACCAGGCTCGCATCCGGGCGGACCGCGAAAGGGAGGCCGCCCTGCGCAAACAGGAAAAGGATGCCGCCGCCCTGGCCGCCTTGCAGGCACCCGCCCGCAACAGCCCGCCGAAAACCCCGGTGCTCCCCACCCCACCCCAACCAACGGCTTCCCCGGTGCCGAAACCCGCACCGGCTGCGAACAACGGACCCGCCATCTCGAACGACCAGCAGGAACGCCTGTTCCTGGTGAACACCCAGACCAAGGCGGCCTACCGCGACATCGCCCTGCGCCGCCGCGAAAACGGCAGCAATATGTCGAGACTGGACCTGCGCAACTGGCAATACACCCTGATCTCGTTGGACTTGCAACACCCGCAGCCGGAACTGCTCGAGGGGGAGGTCTTCATGATCCAGTTGCTGGACCTCGACAACATGCTCGTGATACCGATGAACGAACATAACCCCGAATTTCCGGACAGCAAGACAAGCAACGCCGGATATCGGTTTCGCTACCGCGGAAAACCCCTGACGGTACGTTATTTCAACAACCAGCAGAAACTCGGCTCCAACTACGAGATCCGCTTGTTCCACGTCCGCGACAACCATATCTTCCCCATGCCGCAATGCGCCCGCCGCATCGTGGAAAACGGGTCGGTGACGAACACCTGACCCCCCTACTTTCGGAAAGCCTTTATCTCAATAGAAGTTGTTAGGGCAGTGGCATCCTTGCTGCTGCCTTTTTTTATTACGCCTCCCAAGCCCCTCCCCGATTGTTTCGTACTTTTGTCCGCATGCTGCTGCAATCCCTCCGCCTGACCAATTTCAGGAATTACGCAGCGGAACAGATCCGCTGCGCTCCGCAATTCAACGTGGTTGCCGGCGATAACGGCATGGGCAAAACCAATCTCCTCGATGCGGTCCATTACCTCTGCCTCGGAAAAAGTTACTTCTCCGCCCAGGACCGCTATGTGGTCCGCCAACAGGAATCCTTCTTCCGGCTGGAGGGCCGCTTTCTGCTAGACGACCAGCCGGAACTGATCGTCGCCAAGGTCCAGCCCGGCAAACAGAAGGTCCTCTCCCGTAACGAAGCCCCCTATCAGCGCATTTCGGAACATACGGGCCTCCTGCCGGTGGTATTCATGGTGCCCGATGATACGGCACTCGCCATGGATGGCGCCGAGGAACGCCGCCGGTTCCTCGACAACACGCTCTGCCAGCTCGACCGCCCCTACCTGGAAGCCCTCCTGGCCTACAACGGCGTCCTCGAAAAACGAAACGCGCTGCTCCGCCAATCCGGCAGCCACAACCCGCCCGACACCACGCTCCTGGATGTCTATGACCAACTCCTCCTCGAACCGGCCCGGACCCTCTTCCGCCTGCGCCAACAGTTCATCTCCGATTTCCAGCCGGTCTTCCAACGCTTCTACCGCGACATCTGCCGCGATACGGAGGCCGTCGGTCTCTCCTATGCCTCCGACCTGCTGACTTCCGACCTCGCGCTGCTCCTCCGGACGCACCGCCAACGGGATGTGCTCCTGCAACGGACCTCCCACGGCATACACCGCGACGACCTGCCTTTCTCCCTCGATGGCAAACCGCTGAAACGCTTCGCCTCCCAAGGTCAGCTCAAATCCTTCGTCTTGGCGCTCAAACTCGCCCAGGCGACGTACCTCCACGAAAGGACCGGCAAACCGCCGATCCTACTCCTCGACGACCTCTTCGACAAACTCGACGACCATCGCGTCCTGCAACTCATCGGTTTGCTATCCGATGGCTCCTTCGGGCAGGTCTTCCTCTCGGACACCCACCCCGACCGCGCCGCCGCCATCGCCGACCGATACGGCCTGTCCTACGAACATTTCCTCGTCCGACACGGCAGCATCGTCCGCTGATGGCTCGCCTTGCCCTCTTTTTTTCAACGCCCTGTCGCACAACAACCGCCTGGGACTCCGGGTCACTGTCACCCGGCCAGGATGGGACTGAACATTTGCTCCCTTATCCATCGGGATGCTTCAGAGAACAGGACGGGAGCCGTTGCACGCAAGTTCTCCATCAGGTGCGGGATGTTTGTTCGTTCGGGGGGCGGGATCGGAAATGCCGGCTGGTTCCACTTGCCATGCCAACCGGTTTTGGTTGCACCCGAATTTTCCGCTATATTTAAGCCCGAAACCATCGACACCATGGATGACTCCGTCCCCACCATCGTTTCCCTTGCCGACGCCCGCATCTTCCAGCAGGACAACCTGGTGCTGGACCAGGTCAACCTCTCCATCCGGCAAGGAGAGTTCGTCTACCTCATCGGCCGGACCGGCAGCGGGAAGTCCAGCTTCCTCAAGACCCTCTATGCCGCCCTGCCGCTGCTGGAAGGCCAGGGCTCCGTCGCCGGCTACGACCTCCCCTCCCTCAACCGCAGATCCATCCCCCTGCTCCGCCGTCGCCTCGGCATCGTCTTTCAGGACTTCAACCTGCTGGATGACCGCTCCATCGAAGACAATCTCCTCTTCGCCCTGCAGGCCATGGGCTGGCAAAAAGCCGCCCTCCGCCGCCGGCGCGCCGCCGAAGTCCTGAACCTCGTCGGCCTCGCCGGCAAAGCCCAACGTATGCCGCATACCGTCTCCGGCGGCGAACAACAACGCATCGTCATCGCACGCGCACTCCTCAACCACCCCCAACTCATCATCGCCGACGAACCGACCGGAAACCTCGACCCGGAAACCTCCGACGAAATCCTGCTCCTCCTCCGGCAACTCTCACGCGACCACCAGACCGCCGTCCTCTTCGCCACCCATGACTACCGAATCCTCGAAAATTTTCCCGCCCGGATCATCCGTTGCCATAACGGCCGCCTCCGCGAAGAGGCGGAAATGTCCGTCTGATCGCCTTTCTGTCATACATTCGCTCTTTTCATCATTTTATTTCCTCCTCCGGTTTGCTTTTTTCCTTTCCCTGGGCTACATTTGCCAAAGCATCAAAAACGAGTAAATTTCTTACTCATATACCGATCGCGGATGATAGAAGCCTTGATTTCCTCCCGGACCAGGATCAAACTGCTGATGAAGTTTTTCCTCAACAGCAGCACCACCGCATACCTGCGGAGCCTGGAAGGGGAATTCGGGGATTCCACCAACGCCATCCGACTGGAACTCAACAAGATGGAGGAGGCCGGCATGCTGACCTCCTTCCTCGATGGCAACAAGAAGCTCTACCGCGCCAACATCAGCTACCCGCTCTTCGACGAAATCCACCAGATCCTGCGCAAGACCATCGGCCTCGACACCGTGGTCCACACCGTGGTCGAACGCCTCGGCAACCTGGAAAAGGTCTTCCTCGTCGGGGACTTCGCCCGGGGCCTCGACAGCCCCATCATCGACCTGGTCTTCGTTGGGGATGTCCAGAAAACCTATCTGCTGGAACTGGTCGAGAAGGCGGAACGGATGGTCCAACGCAAGATCCGCTACATCATCTATTCGGAACCGGAATTCGCCAACAATCCGGGCCCGCTCGATGACGCCGGCCATTCGCTGCTGCTCTGGTCGAAATGACATGACCCCGGGACACCCTGCGGTCGTGCCGCCCTCGGCGGCCGGCCGGCTCAAGGAACAATAAACCACATGCTCGACAATCTTCACGACAAAAGCAAAGCCATCTCGGTCGTCGGCCTCGGCTATGTCGGCCTGCCCCTCGCCCTGGCTTTCGCCCGCAGGTTCCGCGTCATCGGCTTCGATATCAATGCGGCCCGCGTCGACATGATGCGGCGCGGAACGGATCCCTCCGCCGAACTGGAGGCCGCCGATTTCGAAGGCTGCGACATCCTCTTCACCCACGATCCGGAAGACCTCCGCCAGGCTCACTTCCATATCGTCGCCGTACCCACTCCGGTGGACAATGCCAATGTCCCCGACCTCAACCCCGTCCTCAGCGCCTCCCGTACCGTCGGGTCCGTCCTGAAGAAAGGGGATTACGTGGTCTTCGAGTCCACGGTCTATCCCGGCTGCACCGAAGAGGACTGCCTGCCGATCCTGGAATCCCTTTCGGGCCTGGCGCTCGGCAAGGATTTCAAACTCGGATACTCCCCCGAACGGATCAACCCCGGCGACAAGGAACACACCATCACCAAGATTCTCAAGATTGTCTCCGGCTCGGATGCCGAAGCCCTCGACACCATCGCCGACACCTATGGCTCGATCATCGAGGCGGGGGTCTACCGCGCCGCCTCGATCCGCGTCGCGGAAGCGGCCAAAGTCATCGAAAACACCCAACGCGACATCAACATCTCCCTGATGAACGAACTGTCCATCATCTTCGACAAGATGGGCATAGACACCCGGGAAGTGCTGGATGCCGCCGGCACCAAGTGGAATTTCCTGAAATTCGTGCCCGGCCTCGTCGGCGGCCACTGCATCGGCGTCGACCCCTACTACCTGGTGCACAAATCCCGTAAACTGGGCTACGAACCACGGGTCATCCTCTCCGGCCGCACCATCAACGACGGCATGCCGGCCCATATCGCGAGCCGCCTCGTCCAGAAACTGATCAAACGCGGCAAATCCCCCGCCCAGGCCCGCGTCCTGGTCATGGGGGTGACCTTCAAGGAAAACGTCGCCGACATACGAAACTCCAAGGTGGTGGACCTCATCCGGGAACTCATGCAGTTCTCCGTGAACGTCCATGCCGTGGATCCCTACGCCTCCCCGAACGAATTCGCCCACGAATACGGCCTGACCCTCATGGACGCCCCCGGCAATGCCTATGACGCGGTCATCGTCGCCGTCAACCACCGCGATTTCCTGGGCCATGACATGGCCTACCTCCGATCGCTCATGCGGGAGGACGGCCTCCTGCTGGACCTGAAAGGTATCTATCCGCCCGAAACGGTGCGGAAACAGGGCTTGTCCTATTGGCGGCTCTGAAGCCGGCCCCAAGGACCGGCAAAACCTACTGTCGAACCGATTACAAAGCACCCATGTCAGCGCAGACGAAACAAATCACGGACGCAGAAAACCACCTCCACCCGACGGAGGCACGCTGGTTCGCCGTCTACACACGGTTCAAAAGTGAAAAGGTGGTCAAGCGGCTGCTTGACATGAAAAATATCGAAAATTACCTGCCGATCCAATCGGTCACCCGGCGATACACCCGCAAGATCAAGACGCACGATATCCCGCTGATCAGCTGCTATATCTTCGTCAGGATCACCCGCTCGGAATATGTGCCGGTCATGGAGACGGAAAATGTCGTCCGCTTCATCCGATTCGCCCGGAACCTGCTCTCCATCCCGGAATCGGAAATCAACATCCTCCGCCGGGTCGTGGGCGAAAACCTGGAAGTCGAGGCGGAAGCGGGCATCCTGCGCCAAGGCGACCTCGTCGAGGTCATCGGTGGCAAACTGACCGGCCTACAGGGCCGGCTCGTGGACCAACAAGGCAAGAAACAAATGGTCGTGGAACTGGAGAATGTCGGCTACTCATTGAAAATCAGTGTCGACACGAACCTGCTCCGACGGATCTGACAGCTTTTTTCAAGGGACTTTTTTTTCTGCATAGGGGCCTCCGCGACCTATCGGCGGCGAAGCCGTGCCGAAACCTGCGATGTCTTCTTCCCACCATATCCATCCGATCGGTCACCTGCTCCTGCCCCGGGCGGACCGCGAACGCTTCCTGCGGCAACGCAGCAAGGTGCTCTGGATGACCGGTCTGTCCGGTTCCGGCAAAAGCACCATCGCACAATCCCTGGAGAAACGCCTCTTTTCCCTCGGCTTCTTCTGCAAGGTGCTTGACGGCGACAATGTCCGCCACGGTATCAACAACAACCTGGGCTTCAGCGATGCGGACCGGACGGAAAACATCCGCCGCATCGCCGAAGTGGCCAGGCTGTTCTGCCAGGCCGGGGTCGTCACGCTCTGCTCCTTCATCAGCCCGACCCGCGCCATCCGCGAGCAGGCCCGCCGAATCATCGGTCCGGCGGATTTCCTCGAGGTTTTCGTCGACGCGCCCCTGGCCCTCTGCGAAACCCGCGATGTGAAAGGCCTCTATGCCAAAGCCCGCCGCGGCGAGATTCCGGCCTTCACCGGCATCGACGCACCCTACGAACCACCCCGGACACCGGACATTTGTGTCCGCACCGGGGAACAATCGCTCGACGCTTCCGTTGATACCATCCTGGAACAACTGCTGCCGTTCATCCGCTTAGACGGACCTGCCGGCGGTGACAACCCTGCAGGCGATTGAATTATTATCTCGGACATCTCAAGGAATTGGAGGCGGAGTCGATCTTCGTCCTCCGCGAAGTGGCGGCCCAGTTCGAAAACCCGGTCCTGCTCTTCTCGGGCGGCAAGGATTCGATCCTGGTCTCCTGGCTGGCCCGGAAGGCTTTCTTCCCGGCCCGCATCCCGTTCCCCATGCT
>JBEAQU010000079.1:0-22604 GCA_041163745.1 Bacteroidota bacterium | reverse complement strand
CCAAGGAATCCGAATATGCCGCGATAAAGCGGATAGATTGGGCATAGGTCCGTGAGGAGGAGCTCTTTTCGGCATATGTTTCCCCGAAATCAAGGTAATTGGCTTCCGTCGATACGCCGCTGCTCTCCGTGCTCCTGTAGGCACCGTACTTTCCGCTGTTGTCCATTTCTCCATTGGGAGCATTGGAGCGCCGACCGGCAGCGAGGAGAGAGAATCTCAGTCCGAAGAAACGTCCGCTTGTGCAGTTGGCGGCATTGTCGCTCCATTTGCCGACGACAGTCTGGAAAATTTGGCCAACCCCCCGTTCCAGTCCGCCTGGGTCGGTATGCGGTAGCCCGACCGACAAAGGTCATTGGCGGTCTTGGTGTCTTCTGACCATGAGCCGTTGGCGGCGACGGAACCGGGAAAGCCGGAAACGGTCCCGTCGTTGGTGTCCCCGGCATCTGGGCCGGTCGGTCCGGATGCGGAATTCGTTGAATTGCTGCTCAGCCACTGTGTGGAATCCGGACCTTTGCGGCCCCGCTGCCAGTATTCGCCGATGATCGCCCTGCGCGGGTTGTAAGGATCGGCGCTGGTATTGGCGGAAGCCAGATTATGGCACAAGAAGAATACATGTTCGGTGGGTCTCACCTTGGCGGAGCTCTCACAGGAAAAGAGCTGCTCCACGGTCAGCGTCAAGGAGATTTTGTCCGCCGATGTTCAGCGCAAAGCAGACCGTGCCTGCCGTATCCGGTATGCCGGAGATGGCATAGCTCAGGCTGTCCGCACCCACGGCGAAATTACCGGCGGAGAGCATGGCCTTCAGGCACGTCACCCCGGTCGAGGTGACCGTCTGGCTTGCGTGGGTCCCACCGTTCCCACCGGGGTAGGGAACCAGCACACTCACCCCGCTGGCTGTGGAATCCGAATTGAGGACAGCTGAATGGACAGGGTTGGAACAGTCGAAGGAAGCGATGTACCCGACTTGGCATTTGATGGCTATCCAAACCGGCGAGGCCGGACTACCCAGATTTAGCTCCAGGCATTTGGTGATCACATAGTACAACATCCGCCCCTCGTCGGGAGTGGAGACGGCAGCTTGCTGGGTGGTGGTCAGGCGAGGGAACAGGACACCACGAGCAGTGCGCTGGTTGCCCAACATTGCGGACGTATTGGGTATGGTGCCGCCGTTGACCGTTTGTGCAGACAGCGACTGGGCAGCGGTTGCCAGCCAAAGCCATGCAGAAAGGAACAGCGCCGACCGGCGGAAAAGTTGGTGGGGGAACAAAACGGTATTCGAAAACGAAAGCGACGGAATCTTGGTGCGAACCCTGTTGCAGTACGTTGAGAAACTGTTTGGACGGTGCACATTTCGTATACCGGTGGTGTCAAGAGATTATCCTGTTGCATCCCGGCGGGAGACCGATGGCGCCGGTCCGACCGACTGTCCGGCCGGGTATCTTCGTCCAGAAAACCCAACGGACGACCGTCGGAAGAAATGGCTCCGAACAAGGGCGAATCCCGTCCTGGTCCGTCCGAAACAGCAGAAGGTCTTTCGCCGGACCGAGACCCCGCCAAGGAAACGAATGATGAGGATGAGCGCACGAATTGTCATAACTACCGCACAGAAAGGAAACCAAATGTAGCGCAGCAGGAGACGATGCCTGCTATTTCAGGCTTTGCAAAAAGTATTTACCACTTCGTTTAGGCGGCACAATGCCTAACTTTTATCACAAACCATTATGCTTGAAATAATTATAGTTTAATAAAACAACACTAAGAAGCAAGCTCCGGCAACAGCGGCGACATGAAGGCAAGCAGTCGGTAAACCGTTTGTCCGCGGGTTCCCCAGAACTTTTGGCCTGGCCGCAGCCGGGCGGCAGAACCATCGGGTCGCAGCGGTTGTTAACAGGAAGAATTCCGGGAACCATTCCGGACCATTGGCAACCAAAAGCGAACGAACATGGTAGCATTCGACAAAGAAGTCATCGAACGGAGCCAGGACATCCCGGTCCTGGTGGATTTCTGGGCACCCTGGTGCGGGCCCTGCCGGGTGTTGGGCCCTGTATTGGAACAGTTGGCCGAAGAACAGTCGGACCGTTGGGAGCTCGTCAAGCTCAATACGGAGGAACAGCCTGAGCTTGCGCAGGAACACGGGGTGAGCGGCATCCCCAATGTCAAGTTGTTTCACAAGGGAAAGGTATTGAACGAGTTCACCGGGGCCCTTTCCAAATTCCAGGTCGAGCGGTGGTTGGAACAACATCTGCCCGACCCGGACGCCGGTCTGTTGGAAGGGCTGCAGCAAGCCTACAAGGGAGCGGACCTGGAGCACCACCTGCGCGACTATCTGAACCGGAACCCCGACAAAGCGGCCGCCAGGATCCTGCTGGCAAAGCACCTGTTGCTGGAGCGCCCCTTGGAAGCACAGGAGTTGCTGGCGGCCATCACCGTGGACGAGGCCGAGCACGAGGAAGCTGCCCGGCTCTCCGTCATTGCACGGCTCCTGTCCCTGGACCCGCTGCCACCGTCCGTGACCCGGGCACCCGAATTCCTGTCGGCCGCCCGGGAGGCGCTGCGGAGAGACCAACCGGAGGAAGCCATGGAAAAGATCATTTCGGCAGTGATGGTGGAGAAACAATATGCGGGCGACCTGCCCCGGCTCAGCGCCATCGCCCTGTTCCAATGGTGGGGCGACGACAGCGAAGTGACCCGGAAATATCGCCGCCGCTTCGACATGGCATTGTATTGAAGGAACCGCATCGGATCATCGCCACCAAAGAAAACGAGCATGAGAATCATATTCATGGGTAGTCCGGAATTTGCCATCCCCTCGCTGGAGATCCTGCTGGACCACGGCTACGAGGTGGTGGCGGTGGTGACGGCGACGGACAAGGAGACGGGCAAGAGGAAGCAACCGCTGTTGGAGACACCGGTCAAGAGGGCGGCGGCGGCACGTGGCATTCCTGTCCTCCAACCGCGCAACCTCAAGGCCCCGGCTTTTCTGGACACCCTACGGTCACTCCGGGCGGACCTCCAGGTGGTGGTGGCCTTCCGGATGCTGCCGGAGGTGGTATGGGCGATGCCGCCCCTTGGCACCATCAACCTGCACGCCTCGCTCCTGCCCCGCTACCGGGGTGCCGCCCCGATCAACTGGGCGATCATCCGGGGCGAGACGGAAACAGGATTGACCACTTTTTTCATCCGGCAGGAGATTGACACAGGCAACCTCTTGTTCCAGACCCGATTGCCGATCGGAAAGAATGAGACAGCGGGGTCCTTGCACGACCGCATGAAGCTGGAAGGCGCCCGGCTGGTCCTGCGGACGGTCCAGGCGGTCGAAGCCGGCGCGGTCTCCCCGCAGCCTCAGGACGACCGCTTGGCTACAAGCGCCCCGAAACTGTCGCATGAGACCAATGAGATCGACCTGGGCGCCGACCGGCACGCGGTACACAACTTCATCCGGGGTTTGAGCCCCTATCCTGGTGCCTGGACCACATTCCGTTGGGCGGCGGAGATTCCTGCCGGCCAGGCGCCGGATGGATCCATGGTCAAACTTCTGGAAACCCGCGTCAGTGACAAGCCTGCCGGTCATCCGGCCGGATTCTTTGTGGTGAAGGATAAGAATCAGCTGTTGTTGTCCGTGGGGGACGGCTATGTCGAGGTGCTCGAGCTGCAGGCGGCCGGACGTCGCAGAATGGATGCGGCGAGTTTCCTGAACGGGTTGCGGATGTGACCGGCCTGCACGTTCCGCCGGCAATCCGAACAAACTGGACCAGGAAAGACATCCGGGGCGCAAATCAAATGGTCGGTTCCGCTTTGGGCTGCGTGAATGCGTCATGTCGCGGCCGAAGGCTGATGGAATGGCGGGTTCGTTGTCAGCGGATGTATTTTTCCCCGCTTCGCGGGGAAGCTGGTACGCGAATTTGAGAGAATTAGGCGAATTACAGGGATTTTTTTTAATTTATTGATAACAAGCGGATTGGGTATTTCTTCGCCTTTTTATTAGTGGAATTTTGCTCCCTGCGCCGCGGGGAGGGGATGGGGTGTTTGGCAGATTCTTGTTGACAGGATAGACTTGCGCCTCGCTTAGCGGGTTGATCTGCTATGGATTTTTGATTCGACCGTATGGTTTACGCCCGACAACCTTCCTCCGGAAATATGACCTACATCGATGTGAACGCAGCTTCCTCTGGTGTCTGCGTCGCTCCGGAAACGGTTGATTCATCCCGTCGGGTGTTCCCACTGTCGGGAGAGCCAGGTCTTGAAACGCAGGGCGCGGCTTTCCCAGGTCAGACCTTCGGAAGTGGCCAATGCGGCGGCGCCGAGGGCCTCGAGGGAGGCGGGATCCGCCAGCAGGGTCTTGATACGGGCGGCATTTCGTTCCGGCCGGTCCGTCTCCAACAGCAGGGCGTTCCGGCCGTCTGATAGCAATTCCCGCATGTCGGCCTGGTCGGGTGCGGCGATGGGGCGGCCGGCGGCCAGGTAGGGGAACAACTTGAAGGGGAGGACCGTCTTGCCGAATGTTTCGAGGGGAGCTGCGGCCGGCGGGATGGCCAGTACATCCGCGGCGTAGAGATAAGAGGAGACGGCTGCGATCGGTTGGCGGCCGGGCAGCAGGATGTTCCTGACGGAACGGGCTTCAGCGTAAGCCCGCAGGCGTTCCACCTCCGCGGGAGTGCCGCCGACCAGCAGGAAAATCGTCTCCGGGAGATAGGCAGCGATGTCGATCAGTGTTTCCACACATTTGTTGGGCTGCATATTGCCGGTATAGGTCACCACCTGTGCCGTACGCGACAGACCGAGCAGGTCGCGGGCGGCGGCTTTGGACAGCACCGGACGCATGTCGGCGACATCCACCCCGTTGTGCAACACCAGAATCTTTTCCGCCGGGATACCGGCCTTCCGCATGGAGTCCGCCGCCACCTGGCTGTGCGTTACCAAGCCCACGAAAGCAGGATGGACGGTGCGGCGGCCGAGAAAGCGCAGGATCCGCGGATGTTCGTCTCCCAGTTTCCGGTAAGTCTCGAAGATGAAGGGCTGACCCAGCCCCCAGGCCAGCAGCGCGATGAACCGGTTTCGGGTGTAGACCAGGTCCACCCGGCGGTCTGCGACCGCCAACAGGGTGGAGACGAGGGAATGAAAGAATTTTTCGAGCCGTAGGTCCGAGGCCGGGACGTTGGGGATCACCCGGATGGGCAGGCCTGCCGGAATATGGTAGTAATCCCGGATGGCCCGCATCAGCCGTTCCTTGCCTTTTCCGAGGAAAGGAGCCTGGGGCGGAACCCAGAGGCTGACCGACAGGCCGGCATGGTGCAGGGCGCTGGCATTCTTGACGATTTGCTGGGTATTGGTATCATGGTGAGGATACCGCTCGCTGGAAAGGATGGCGATGGTCGGGAGGCGCTCTGTCTTGTGTGGTCCATTTGCTTGCGTCATGTTGCGGTCCGTTTTTCAGCAGCACGCATGATTCGTCCGTCCCGTCGGTTCCTTCTCCAGCCCCATGGTGCTGCCGCCGATCTGCTCGGCAGGCGAAATTGGTTGCATGGGGCCTCGCAGCACAGCGGGCCGGTACAGGCGACGGGTGCTCAAGCGTTGCGTTTGGCGGCCTTGGCCGCCAAGCGATGGGCCTGTATGCTGAAGCCGAAGACGAAGGCGGCCATGACCGCCACATATCCGAGGGCCATGGGCAGCTGTCCGGCCACCCCGAGGAGGAAGAACAGGAGGGCGAACAGGTCGCGTTTGCCAAAGGCCGCCAAGACCTGCATGGTCCGGTCGAAGCGGCTGTTTCCTTCCTGGAATCCGTACTTCACATTGAGCAGGGTGCCGCCCGATTTGAACCGGAGCAGGTACAGATATAGGCTGCCCAAGGCGGCTACGACGAACACCAGGGCCAGGATGCCGGCGACTTTCACGGGCAAGGTGACGCCTGTGCGGAAAATCCCGACCAGGATACCCATGAGTGCGGCGACGTAGGACAGGTTGTCGACGACGGTGTCCAGCCACTGTCCTTTCGGAGAATATTTGAATTTCAGCCGGGCAAGTTCCCCATCGACGCCGTCGAGGACGGAGGTGAGGTGGAAAAGGGTGCCGGCGGCCAGAAAATTCCAATATCCGCCTTGAGCGGCGAACACCCCGGTGGCCAGGCCCACCAGGCCGGTCAGCAAGGTAAACTGGTTGGGCGTGACGGAGGTATGGGCGAGCAGCCGGCTGATGCGGGTGGAGAGGGGCCGGTTGAGGTGCCGCGACACCCAGCCGTCGGTCGGCTTGGTCAGGCTCCGGACGAGGGCTTCCCGTGCCGGGTCGAGGTCGGCCTCCGTCGGGACGGCCATCAGCAGGCGGCCGGCCGGGTTGAGTTCGACCGCAGGCCATGTCGCCAGCCTGTTCTCGGTTGCATCCGCCTCGGTCTGACGGCCGCCCGGCCACGACAGGATGTCCGGCAGATCGTTCTTCCGCCCGGTGGGCACGAGGGTCAGTTCGGCGTTCGGCGCGATCTGCAGCGGGGCGTCCTTGCCTGCCTGATCCGCCGAGCGGAACGCATCCGACAGGACGGCCGGGTCCAGCAGGACGGGGACCGGCAACAGCACCAGGTGACCGGGGTGGCTGCGGAGGTCGGCCGGCAGGTCCGGTCCGACGGCGCGGCAGGTCATCGACATGGATTCGCGGCGGATCAGTTCCTCCGCCGCAGCCAGTGCGTCCGGATGCACCCATACCGTGCCGACGCCGCTGCGGTGCAGGGCGTGCAAGGTCCGTTCCAACACGGTCAGGCCGTATAAGCGGACTGTCCGGTCCTGCCGGGAGGCAGCATGCAATATAGCCAGTCGCGGGGTTTCGTTCATCATAAACAGACCTTATCCTAAGGTTTTACGGCGGCGGGGCACCCGGGGGATCCGACACCAGCGGGTATCAGACCAAGCCGACATGCGGCCCGAGAAAACCCAGGACCCCCGCGACGACGACAAACAGCCAGCAGGCCACGAAGACCGGTACGGCCCGTTGCCGCTTCTGCAGCATGTCGGGGAACAGGATGGGTTTGCCTTGGAACTTCCCACGGGGCCGGCTTGGGAAAAAGAAAGTCTTGTAGGTCTCGATGGTCGCCACTGTGAAGCCGATGCCACACATGGTGATGACGACAAAACTGTCTGTCAGGTTGGCGGCCACCCAAGCCCAGGAGTAGGCCACGGCGGGGCTGCGGAAGAACTTGAACCATTCGAACCCTTCGATGGGCGCGTCCTTCCAGGCACCGCCGAAGGCGGAGATCCATCCGCCGACGCTGAGCAGCACCAGCAGCAGATAGGGGCTGACCCGGACGGAGCCTGCACGATATCCCTGCTCCAGGGATACCAGCCCCCATCCGACCAAAGCGATGGCACCTACATAGAAGAAGGCCGCCACATAGCGGTCGCGGCGGCTTTCGATGACTCGGCCCATCACATGCAGCTGCATGGGGATGAAGTATTTGGATTGGTCCTCCGTGCGGAGGAAGGTCTTCCAGATCTCCATGGTCGCCCGTTCGGCCAGGTAGACGGAGCCCCACAGCAGGAACACCCCACCGGCGGATGCGACGGACAATCCCGTCAGCTGCCAAACGAGCGGAGCGTACAGCAGGCTGGCGACCGTGCTGCGAAGATACTTCGACATGGTGAATCCTTCGTGCGGGGAGTCCTTGTACATACCCCAGGTGGAGGTATGCAATCCGGCGGTGAGGCCGGTGAGCAAAACGATGAGTATATCCATAGCCCTGTTTTTTCCGGGAAAGGTCAAGCTTGGGAAGCTGACATCCGGCGCTGTTGCGGGGTCGGAACCCGGTGAGGGAGGTACCCGGCCAACAAACGGCCGCAAAGATAGGGAACTTCGCCGAATGGCCGATGGCAGCGGTACTATTTTCGGGACGGGCTGACCGGAATGTGGGGCGTCTCATCGGCGGCGCGGCAGGCTTGTTCCACATGCAGGAGGTCGCGGCGAGCCGTATCCATGTCGTAGGCCGGCGGCAGGCCGGTATGCAAAGCCCTGAGGAAGTCCCGGAACATGGCCCTGACACCGGTTATGTCGCGGAACCCCGGGAAGACCAGCCGTAGGCGGTGCCCCCGCACCAGGAGGAACAGGCCATTGGATTCGAAAGTGACGGCACCGGCCGTACCGTATACGGAGGAGAGGCGGAGGCCGTTGAGGATGCCGGGCACGTCCCAGGCGTAAAGCAGGGTTGCCACGGGGCCGTCCGCATATTCGACCACCACCTGCATCGCCCGCTCCGGGGCGGCAGGGTCGGTGGGGCCTGGCCGGAACCCGGAGACCCGGCGCACTTCGAGTCCGAGGTTACCCAGCAGGCTGACCCAATGGATGCCTCCCTCGAAGAGGGCGCCGCCGCCGGCGGTGGCGGCTTCGTCGCGCCAGTCGCCGGTGCGTTGCCTTTTGGCTGCGTTGGCGACCAGGAAGCGGAGTGTTCCGATGTCGGGGCGCGAAAGGACGGACAGCAAGGCCTGGCGCAGGGGTTTGTAGAAATAATTCTCTGCAACCATGAGTTGGCGGCGCTGGTTACGAGCCAGGGCTGCGACGCGGTCGAAATCGGCGGTCGACAAGAACGGCGGTTTTTCGACGATGACATGTTTACCTTGCCGCAGCGCCTCCTCGGCGAGCGGCAAGTGGCTGTCCGGTGGGGTCGCGACGAACACGGCATCAACGGCCGGATCCTCCAGGGCGGCCTGGTAGGACGCATAACAGGCGGCGCCGCGGAAACGGTGCTGATAAGTCCGGGCGCGGTCCGCCGACCGGCTGGCGAAGGCACATTCGACCCCGGGCCATCGCCGCAGCAGACCGGCATGGCGGGCGGTGATGCCGCCGCAGCCGAGAAATACCATGCGCAGGGGGCGGGATTCGGGTACAGGTTCGAAGGTGGTCATGGCGGTAATGGTGGTGATGGTCCGTTATGGCAGGATGGGGTTGTCGGTCAGGCCAGTCCTGCCAGGAAGGTCCCGATGCGCAGCGCATTGGCGGCAATGGTCAGGCTTGGGTTGAGCGCGGCGGAAGTTGGCATGAAACTGCCGTCCGTAACGAACAGGTTGTCGATGCCACGGAAATTCCCGTTGGGGTCCAGGGCGGAAGTGGCCGGGTCGGTTCCCATGCGGACGGTCCCGACAGTGTGGGAGAATGTCCGGATGGGATGAACATAGGTGGCGACGGCACCCGCCTTTCGGAGGATCGACTTCGCCTCCGCCGCCAACACGCCGACGGCGCGGAGGTCCCGCTCGGAGTACGCGTGCCGGATGACCGGTTGGGGGAGGCCGAAGGCATCCGTCCGCCGGGGGTCCACCGAGAGGCTGTTTTCGAAGCGGGGTTGGTCCTCGGCGATGGCCAGCAAACCCGTGAGCAGGTCCACGCCCTGGCTGAGCAGCCGGCCGGGCCAGCCGGGTACCTCGTTCTGCACCAGTCCCCGGGGCGGTGTCGGCACTTGCTGGAGGCTGCCGATTTTTCCGGCCAGGGCAGGATGGTCCGGATGTCCGAAATAAAAGTCCAGGATGGCGAGTTGTTTGTGGAAGCGGCGCTCCGGATCGGCCCTGCCGGGGAAGATACCGAACACGATGGTATTGGTATGCCGCATCAGGTAGCGGCCGACCACATTGCCACCCGGGTTGAAACGCTCGAGTCCGGCGGACAGGAGCAGGTGCGGGGTGCCGAGCGCGCCGGCCGCCAGGATGACCTGCCGGGCGGAAACGGTTCCTCCGGCGCCGGTGTTCCGATCCTGGAAGGAGACCTCCCGGACAAGACCCCGCGACACGGAAAAGCCGTTGACGACCGTATCCGCACGCAGTTCCATGCCTTGGCGGACCAGGTCGGGCAGCAGAACGGTCGCCAGGTCATTTTTCGCCCGGACGGCACAGGCGAAGGTGTCGCAGGTATTGCAATGGACACAGGAACGGTCGCCGGGTGCATATTCAATCGCCAGGGGCAATGGGAAAGGATGGAGTCCGCGGGCCCGGGCGGCGTCTTCGACGCGCCTGGATATTCCGGCAAGGGGGGCGGGGGACTGCGGATAAGGATTCCGGCGTGGCGGAGCCGTGGGGTCCCTTTCGTCGTTGCCGGCGATGCGGAGCAGGTTTTCCGCTTGTGCGTAATACGGCTCGAGGGCGTCGTATCCGAACGGCCATTCGGCGCCCGATTGACCGACGACCGCCGCCGGCGGCCGGAAATCCGCTTCCCGGAACCGAAAGGAAACCCCGCCGTAGAACACGGAAGGACCGCCGACGCAGGCGTACATGCCCATGACGGGTTTGTTGCCGCCGGTCTCCACCCGCAGGGCGGAGGACTTGTCGTAGTGCGGCGTGAGGTCGACAGGGCCGCGCAGCCCCCAGTTCTCCGGTCCGCGGGTGACCCAAGCGCCCCGCTCCAGCATCAGGACCTGCTTTCCGGCCTGTACCAAGGGATAGGCCGCCATGGCACCGCCGAAACCGCTGCCGATGACGATCGCATCATAAGTTCGCTGCATCTGGTGGTCTGTAGGTGTGAGTGAACGAACGGCCTCAACGACCGGTCCGACTGCAAAGGTAAGCGGGGAGCCGGGAATTGACGCCCTGCGGCGGCGGATTGTTTCCAAGGACGGAGGCCGCTTCTTTCGGGTGCAAACCAAATTGTCGGTTCGGCTTTGATTTGAGTTGATGTGTCATGTCGCGGCTGAAGCGGTGACGGAATGGCGGATTGGTTGTTCATGGGAGGTTCTTGCTCTCCGCTTCGCGGAAAGCGCCGGGCTACGAATTTTAGCGAATTTGGATCGGATCCTACAAGCCGGTCAGCGTACGTTTCCGGAGCGGTGACCGCGCGGCGCTATTCCGGTCTGTGCACCGGCAAACTTTTACGATACCTAATGCCCGGATTGGTGGAAATATCGGAATTTTACTGCGATTTTTGCAACAAAAATGCACAGATATGAGTGAAACATCCCTCGCCGGATACCTGGGGGTCGGCTCCAGGATTCGGCACCCTGCCTTTGGCGACGGTGTCATCATCCGGCTCCATCCTGCCGCCTACGAGTGTTGCTTCCTTTTGCACGGCCTGAAAATGGTCGGGAAGGATTACGACAAGTGGGAAGTCATCGAGCATATCCCTGCCGAATCGGACATCACCTTCAGCGAAGCGGAGAAATCCTTGGTCCGCATCCTGCGGCATTGGTCCGGCATCACCGAAACGGTGCCCATCGGCGACCGCTGGGAGGACGGCACGCTGGTCCTTCAGCCCGCCGACACCACCCTCAAATCAAAGGAAATTCCCATCGAGACCTTTTTCCACAAAATCGTCATGGTCCGGGACCGACTCCGGGTCATGGAGCAACGCATCAACAGCAGCCGGCTCAGCGATGCTGAAAAGGTGGACCTCCAGCAGTACATCACCCGGATCTACGGCTCCCTGACCACCTTCAATGTACTGTTCCGAAACAAAGAAGACCAATTCGTCGGGGAAAAATCCTGAACCTTCCGCTGCGCCGGCGGTTCTGATGGAGAACAGTCCGGCAGGAGCCGAAACGACTGCCCGCATGCCAGCCGCTCCCCGTGTCACAACCCGCAGTCCGGGGACGGCTCAGCCGAAGGATAGGCTGTACCTCGATAGTTGCCGCCGGATATCCTTGGCTATATCCTCGCCGTCCGACAAAATTGCCGCCATGGAAAAGCTGATTGCCCACTTCGCCCTCCTGGGGCTGTTCCTCACCACCCTCGCCGGTTGTGTGGTCTTTCCCGACCAATACCAGGCGCTCCCGCCCGGGACCTGGCGTGCCGTCCTCAAGTTGCAGCCGGACATGGTCACCCCCAACCCGAAGGGCAAGCCCCTGCCGGACAAACTCGAGCTCCGATATGAGGATGTACAGCCCTTCGAACTGCCCTTCACCTTCGAAGTGGTCTATGACAATGACTCCACCTTCCACCTCGTCATCCTGAACGGCGAGGAAAGGCTTGTAGTTCCGGCCGCGGACATCGGCTTCGGCCGCGGACCCCATCGGGCACGCGACACCCTGCGCATCGATTTTCCTGTCTACGGCTCCCACATCCAGGCGGCCTACGCCGGCCATGTCATCGAGGGGGAATGGGTGGTCCATGCACGGGAAAACTATGCCATCCCCTTCGTCGCCGTACACGGAAAGGACTACCGCTTCACCCCGCTGCGGCAGGCACCCGCCGCGGACATCAGTGGAAAATGGGCCTGCCTTTTCGACGAAGGCGGTGACCCCTTCCCCGCCATCGCCGAATTCCGGCAGGAAGGCAACCGCCTCAGCGGCACCTTCCAGACCGAAACCGGAGATTTCCGGTATCTGGACGGCACCGTTCAGGGCGACCGCTTCCACCTGTCCTGCTTCGACGGAAGCCATGCCTTTCTGTTCGAAGGTTTCATCCGGGGGGACTCCCTCCTCGAAGGAGCCTTCCGTTCCGGCAAACACTACCAGGTCACCTGGGAAGGACGCCGCGACGACACTTTCCGGCTGGCACATCCGGATTCCCTGACGACCCTGCTGCCGGGTACCGGACGGCTTTCCTTCACCTTCCCCAATGCCGCCGGCACCCCCGTCTCCCTCGACGACCCCGCCTATGCCGGCAAAGCCAAGATCATCCAGCTGATGGGAACCTGGTGCCCCAACTGCCGCGACGAATCGATGTTCCTCGCCGAATACCTGCGCGAACACCCCACGCTAACCGACCGCCTGGCCGTCATCGCCCTGGCTTTCGAACGAAAAGCCCCCGCCGAAACAGTCGCCCTCGCGCTGCAGCGCTACCGGGAACGGCTCGACCTGCCCTACGAGATCCTGCATGCCGGCCCTTCCGACAAAGCGGGCGCCGCCGCCGCCCTGCCCGCCCTGAACCGGGTCTTTGCCTTCCCCACCCTGCTCTTCCTCGACCGCGACGACCGCGTCGTCCGGACCCATACCGGCTTTTATGGTCCCGCCACAGGGGAATATGAATCATTTAAAAAAGAATTTGATATATTTGTAACCTCTTTGACAGGTGATTAGACCCGCCTGCCGTTGCCCCCTCAACGCTCATCCGGGTGAAAAGCCCGGGAACAAATCCTACGCTATGTCGCGAAACTACCAACTACGCCTGCTATATGCAGCGGAAAACCAGGATGCCGCAGACGTCATCCGCACGGACCTGTCCTTCCTCGGTTACGCCGTCTCCGGTACCGCCTTGAACGACCCTACCCCCACCCCTTTGGCCAACTATTCCCAGGAGACGGAGGAAACGGTCCTGTTGCTGATAACCGATAATTTCCTGCGTTCCCGCTCCGCCATGGTCGATGCCCTCGCCGCCGTCAAGACCTGGTCGGCCGCCGGTCGGCTCTTCCCCATCGTTGCGGACGGACACCGGCCCGCCGAGAACGGCCGCCCATCCACCGTTCCCACCTCCTTCGACCGCGTCAGCCATGTCATCGCCTACATGAACCACTGGCAGGACGAATACCTTCGCCTGCGCAAGGACATCCGGCAGGATCCTCATTCCGACGACACGGCACGCTGGATCGACGTCATCAAGCAGGCCGCCGCCGAAACCGGAGAGATCCTGCGCCTGCTGCGAACCCTACCCCACCATCCCTTCCCGGCGCTGCGGGAGGACAACTACCTGGCGCTGCGGTCCTTCCTGGGTGACAACCGACCCGTCAACGTCCTGCCGCCCTCCGGCCCGGACACACAGCCCCGTAAATCCCTCGAGGAACTCATTCGCGAGTCCTCGGAAGAACTCATCGCGGAAAACGAAACCCCGACCCAGGCTTCCGAAACGGCGGCGCAGCAGGCTGGGTCGGAGACAGCCGCCTCGCTACCACCACCTGCCGAGGATTTGCGCGACCTGACCGAACCAGAGAGGGAACCCGACGCGGACGAGCCCGACGACCTCGACGATGATTCCGCGGAGGACGACCTGCTGGATGAGATCCTCTCCGAGGTGCTACAGGAAGAGGCGGAGGGGATTTCCTACACGGACACAGACGATTTGCAATTCGTAGGAGAAGACCCGGAGGACCCGAGCGCTTTCGACCTCGACACACTATTCGAAGAAGAGGAACAGGAGCCCGGCGAAACGGGCATGACCGGGCGCCATGTGGTGGAACTGGACCTCGTCGATGCTGCGGAGGGTACGCTGCTCCTGCTCCCTGACGAGCAAGGCCAGGCGACCGCGCATGAGATCATGGAGCACGCCCTCAACCACTTCGACGGGGAAGAACTGGCCGAGGGGCTGGACTACCTCCGCAAATGCATCGACCTCAACCAGGACGACCTCACCCTACGATACTATTTCGCATTCGCCCTCGCCCGCTACGGCGAGGACTTCGAGTCGGCCCGCCGCTGCCTGAATGAAATCCTGGAAACCGACCCGGGCCATGCCGACGCTTGGTTTCTGCTCGGGGAAATGGCACACACGGAAGGAAATCATGTCCTGGCCCGTCGCTGCCTGGAACGGGTCGCCACGATCATGCCGGCTTTCCCGGATGTCCACTTCCGACTCGGCCAACTGTTGCAGCATCATTTTCCCGGCGAAACGGCCGCCGCAGCCGACCACTTCCGCCGTGCCGTGGAACAGGATGCCAAGCATGCGGAAGCCTTCTATCAGCTCGCCAGCCTGGAATTGGATGCGCTGGGTGACATATCGTCCGCCATCCGCCACTTCCGGGCCGTCCTCCGACTGGATCCCGTCCATCCTTTCGCCAACTACGACCTCGCCCTCGTCTACCATCGCCTCCACGACCACGCAAAAGCCAGCGAATTTTACGAACGGTCCATCCGCATCAACCCGGAGCTGCGGACGCCGGAAAACGACAAGGCTTTCCTGGAACCTGCTGCAAACGCCGAATTAATGCCGACAAACCAAAATGGTTCGGTCCTGACCCCTACCGCACTGGCCATCAGCCATTCCATCCGGCAGGCGCTCGAACTCACCCCGCAGCCCCTCCCTGCCGCCCTCGTGCCACAAGGCGCAGATGCACAGCCGGAAGGGATGCCCATGCCGGGACCGATGAAGACAAGGATTCCGGATCCGAAGCCGGAGTCCATCACGCCTGCAGGCTTCCATCTCGCGGACAGCCCGCCGGCCGCCGGAAAGCCGGTCGTACTGCTCACCGGCGCCACCGCAGGCATCGGCCGCGCCACTGCGCTGGCCCTGGCCCGGGAAGGTTTCCCGCTCGTCGTAACCGGCCGAAGACCGGACCGCCTCGCCCAACTCCGCTCGGACATCCGCGCGGCAGGAGGCGCAGACATCTGCACGCTCCCCTTCGATGTCCGCCACCCCGAGGCCGTCTCCCAATGGCTCGACCGCCTGCCGGAAGCCTGGCGTGCCATCGGCATCCTCATTAACAATGCCGGCCTGTCCCGGGGGCTGAGCCCCATCTTCGAGGGTGATCCCGAACATTGGGACACCATGATCGACACCAATGTCAAAGGACTCCTTTACATCACCCGGGCCGTAACCCCTGGTATGGTCGCCCGCCGCAACGGACACATCATCAACGTGGCCTCCACCGCAGGCAAGGAAGCCTATCCCGCCGGAAACGTTTACTGCGCCTCCAAGGCCGCTGTCGACATGCTCACCAAGGCCATGCGGCTGGATCTCTACCAGCACCAGGTCCGCGTCAGCCAGATCGCGCCGGGCCATGTGGAGGAAACGGAGTTCGCCAGCGTCCGCTTCGACGGCGACACGGAAAGGGCGGCCCGCACCTACGATGGCTTCCAACCACTCAAGGCCTCCGATGTGGCCGACATCATCCTCTTCATCGTCACCCGACCCGCCCATGTGAACGTCCAGGACCTCGTCGTCTTCGGCACCCAACAGGCAGGCTCCAATTTCATCGACCGCTCCGGCCGCTGACCTGCCCCGACCGGCTCGAAAAAGTATGTCGGCAGCAACCGAACGGACACCGAGATTGTTTTAACTTTGCCGGAAAACTGTTTCCTTTGCAGTCGCAAGCGAACGAGACTGGCAATGTGCCGCCCCCCATACAGGCACTACCTTCTGTGGGCAGCCTTTTCCTGCCGGACGGGTTCGGTGAGGCCAAGCCCCGACCGGCCTGCCCACTCCCCCGACCGGATTCGGCATCAGCCCCGCATCCGGCCGATCACGCAATCCTTCACGCAAACTGACATCCAAATGGTGCTCGAAAAAACGAATCCCGGTAAGAAATCAGGGTCCAGGAAAGGGGCCGCCGCCACTTTCGACCAGGAACAATACCTTCGCTGGTACGAACTCATGCTCCGCATCCGCCGCTTCGAAGAACGCGCCCTGATGGGATACAGCCAGCAGAAAATCCGGGGCTTCCTTCATGTCGCCATCGGCCAGGAGGCCGTCACCGCCGGCATCGAGTCGGCCCTGCGCCGCGAAGACGCCATCGTGACAGCCTACCGACAGCACGGCGTCGCCATCGGCCGTGGTGTGGAAACCAAATACTGCATGGCGGAACTCTTCGCCAAGGCTACCGGTATCAACAAAGGCAAGGGGGGCTCCATGCACTTTTTCTCCAAAGACCATCGCTACTTCGGCGGCAACGGCATCGTCGGCGCACAGATTCCCATCGGCACCGGTATCGCCTTCGCTGAGAAATACAAAGGCACGGACAACCTCTGTGTCACCATGTTCGGCGACGGCGCCGCCCGGCAGGGCGCGCTCCATGAATCCTTCAACATGGCCATGACCTGGAAGCTCCCGGTCCTCTACATCTGCGAGAACAACAACTACGCCATGGGGACCTCCGTGGAACGGACCAGCAACGTGCTGGACATCTACAAACTGGGCGCCGGATACGACATGCCGAGCGAACAGGTCGAAGGTATGCGCCCGGAAAGCGTCCACGAGGCGGTGGCCCGTGCCGCAGCCCATATCCGCGCCGGCCATGGTCCTTATTTCCTGGAAATAAAAACGTACCGTTACAAAGGCCACTCGGTCTCCGACCCGGGGAACTACCGCACCCGCGACGAACTGAAGCAATATATGGACATCGACCCGCTCAAGGTCACCGAACAGACGATCCTAGACCATAAATTCGCCTCCGAGGCGGACCTGGACCGCATCCGCGAAGCGATCCGCACGGAAATCGACGACGCCGTGGCTTTCGCAGAGGCTTCGCCCTTCCCAGATGGCGCCGGCCTGTTCGAGGATAATTATGTACAATCGGATTATCCTTACATGCGCGATTGATTCCGGCAACGGATTTCGGTTCGCTGCGCTTGACAGTAATCATTGGAATGGGTTCCAGCCGCCTTGCGGCTCGAACCCATTCCGTTTTTTTATGCCGGGCGCTTGCGGTTGGACGGGCTTCTCACCGCTTCACGGGAAGCAAAGACCTCCCTGGAAGAACAAACCCGCCATCCCATAACCGCTTCGGCCGCAACATGGCGCATCAACTCAGATCAAAGCCGAACCGACCAATTGTTTTGCACCCCCTGTCTTCTCCGGAAAACAACAGGGTGGACCTGGAAATCCTGGATAACCGGCTCCTACCAGACAATTTCGCCTGCAAAAAACGAGGATGCCCCTTTTCCATCGGAACGAGAAGACGTTGCATGCAAGGTCTCTACCGCATCCCTGCATGTGGCCTAAACCAGATTGTCGGATTTCAAATCCTTAGGAGACCAGCCTTCCCCGCGAGCGAATCTCCTTCCTTTCTTCCACACCCGTGCCCAGCGCCGCGTGCCCTTCCCCGCGAAGCGGGGAGCAAAATCCCCGTAATAAAAAAGCGCAGCACCTTCCAACATCTTCCCTATCATGAAATTACAAAAGAAAAAAATCCCTGTAATTAGCCAAATCCTATAAATTCGCGTACCAGCATCCCCGCGAAGCGGGGAAAAATAAATCCCCTGACTACGAATCCGTCATTTCATCACCGTTTCGGCCGTGACATCGCGCATCAACGAAGATCGAATCCGAACCGACCATTTGGTTTGCGCCCGCTTTCATCGCGCGGTGTGACTGGTATGCGGGGTAAGGATGGTCGCTTCGAGGCAAAGAACCCGGACAAGCGAAGACAAACCCCCTATACCTGCACCAACCATCGCTTTTCCAGCCTCGAGACATACATCTCTCCAAACTTTAGTTATTTTTGCGCCACTTTGAAAAACCTTGGCCCAGGTTTTCCGTAGAAAGCGGGAACTTTCGCCGAAAGAATCTTTTCGCAAACAACAATACCAAGATGGCACAACGCAAAAAGTCTGCAAAAAAACAAGAGGAAATCCTGCTGGACATCACCGAAGTCACCGGACAAGCCGAAGATTTCTTCGAAAGATACCAGAAACAGATTCTGGCCGTCGTAGCCGTCCTGGCCTTGGGCGTAGGCGGATGGGCAGGATATTCCAACCTGTATGTCAAGCCCAAACAGAAGGAAGCCCTCGAACAGATGACACAGGCGGAATGGCAATTCCAGCGGGATTCCTTCAACCTCGCCCTGGCGAACCCCGGAGGTGGCTATCCCGGTTTCGCAGACATCGTCAAGAACTACGGCGGCACCGATGCCGCCAACGCCGCCCTATATTATGCCGGTATCTGCTGCCTCAACATGGGACAGTTCGATGCGGCGATCTCCTATCTCGATGATTTCAGTGCCGCCGGCAACACGATGCCGGTCATGAAAAACGGCGCCCTCGGTGATGCCTGGTCGGAAAAGGGAGAACTCGACAAAGCCCTTTCCTTCTATCGCAAGGCGGCAGATGCCGCCGAAGGCAACGAAATCCTCCAGCCATACTACCTGAAAAAAGTGGCCCTGCTCAGCACCCAACAGGGTAAGCAGGACGATGCCCGCGAAGCATGGGAAACCATTCGCGACGAATACCCGACCGCTCCGGAAGTGAAGGACGCCGAGAAGTACCTGGCGGAGATGCGCTGAGGCACGGCCTTCCCCCCTTCCCATCCCGGGTGCGGCTTCCCGGCTCCGCCGATCCCGTACCCTGTCGAAGCCCACCGTCGAATCCTGCCCGCAGGATCCGGCGGTGGGCTTTGGCATGGAAATCCATCCAACCAGCATCATCCGAAACATGGCGACCACCCACCACAACCTCTCCGATTACGATCCCGACACCATGGAAGCCGGCACGGACCTGACCATCGGCATCGTCGTGTCCGATTGGAACCCGGATGTCACCCATGCCCTGCATCAAGGCTGCCTGGAGACCCTGCGCAAGCATGGCGTCCCGGAAGAACAGATCCGGACAATCCAGGTTCCGGGCGCTTTCGAGCTGCCGGTCGGTGCCAAGCTGCTGGCCGGCAGCCGGCGCTTCGACGCCGTCATCTGCCTGGGCTGCGTCGTCAAAGGAGAAACCCGCCACGACGAATATATCAACTCGGCCGTGGCCAACGGATTGGCGACCCTCGGGGTCGTGTCCGGCCTGCCGGTGATCTTCGGTCTGCTCACCACCGACACCTTGGAACAAGCCACCGACCGTGCCGGCGGACGCCATGGCAACAAAGGGGTCGAAGCGGCCTACACCGCCCTGCGGATGGCCCGGCTGCGGCGCCAGCTTAGCCTGCCTGGGCAAAAAATCGGATTCTGATCCATGCGCGCCCTGCTGGTCATCGGTATGCAGATCGACCTCCTCCCCGGCGGTCCGGCGGAGGTGCCGGGCAGCGACACCCTGGGGCCCGCCATCGCCGCCCTGGTGCCATCCTATGACCGCCTCCTCGCCGCCCGCTTCCAACTGCCTGCCAACCACGCCTCTTTCGCCGCCAACCACCCCTGGCGATTCCCCGGCCAGGACATCACCTGGAAAGGGCGCCCCCTGCGCCTGTCCACTTTCTTCGGTATCCCCGGCAGCTTCGGTGCGGAATTCATCCCCGGCTGGCCTGCCGACCGCCTCGATTTCATCGCTGACATGGGTACCGACCCGGACCACGCCCCCGACCATGCCTTCCGCGATGCGGACGGTCCCGATACGGGCCTCGCCGATTTTCTCCGGCAGGAAGGAATCGCGCACCTAGACATCTGCGGCATCCCCCTCGACACCACCGTCTACCGGACCGCCCTCGCTGCGCAGGCGCTCGGGCTGGATACGACCGTCCTCACCACCGCCTGCGCCGCCCATGCGGGCGCAGACCCCGCCGCCCTGCTGCGTTCCCTGGCCGAACAAGGGGTGACCATCCGCTGAACCGTTCGCTTCCCTACTTGTTCCGCTTTTTTTATATTTGTCAGACCGGCAGCCCTGGCTGCCTCCCGGTGCCGTTTCCGGATTTCGCCGGAACCATCCGTCCGGTCTCCGCGCCACCATCGTTTCCATTCATCCATTCGACATGAACAAGCACTTCCTCCTCCTGTGGGCCTTGCTGAGCAGCTTCGGCGCCGCCGGCCAGACCACCCAGAAGCCGGTCCTCCACGCCAAGGAATGGCTGGCCATCACGGGCAAACCACTCGGCGCCACCGCCGGCGCCCGTATCTTCCAACAGGGCGGCAACGCCGTGGACGCCGCCTGCGCCATGCTCGGCGTGGTCAGCACCATGTGGGATGTCCTCGGCTGGGGTGGCGAGACGCAGGCCCTGATCTATCATCCCCACGAAAAGAAAGTCATCGGCATCAACGCCCTCGGCGTCGCCCCCAGCGGCGCCACCGCCGAATTTTTCCTGTCCAAAGGGATGAACTACCCACCCGAATACGGCCCGCTGTCCGCCGTCACCCCCGGGACGCCGGGCGGCCTGCTGACGATGCTGGCGGAATTCGGCACCCTATCCTTGCAGCAGGTGCTGCAACCCGCCATCGAGCTGGCCGACGGATATCCCATCGAGGCCCAGACAGCCGATGCCATCGAAAAACACAAGGCCCGCATCGCCGAATGGGAATATGCCAGCCAGGTGTTCCTGCCGCATCGCGGCGAACCCCGCGAAGCCCCCCGGGCCGGGGAAATGTTCCGCCAACCGGACCTGGCCAACACCCTGCGGGCCCTCGTCGCCGCCGAACAGGCCGCCCTTGCCGCCGGCCAATCCCGTAAGGAGGCCATCCGGGCCGCCTACGACCTTTTTTACAAAGGGGATATCGCCCGCGAATTCGTCCGCGGTGTCCAGGCCGAAGGCGGCCTGATCACCCTGCAGGACATGGCCGACTGGAACGTCGTACTCGAGGAACCGGTCTCCACCGACTACAAGGGCATCGAGGTCTACAAACTGACCCACTGGGTCCAGGGTCCCGTGATGCTGCAGGCCCTGAACATGCTGGAACAGGTCGACCTCCGCTGCTTTCCCTACAATTCCGCCCCCTACCTCCACCTGCTATACCAGGTCTTGAACAGCTGCTTCGCAGACCGCGATTTCTATTACGGCGACCCGTACTTCCCACCCGCGGAACCGATCCGCGGCCTCCTCTCGAAGGATTATGCGAAACACCGCCTCGAGCAGATCGACTGGAACCGCAACGACCCCGCCTCTCGCCCGGGTGACCCCTACCCTTTCCAGGGGGAATCCCATCCCTTTCCGGACCTGCTGCAGACCTGGGGCGATACCGTCACCCTGGCCGACCCACCGGATTTCCGGGAACCCGGTGAATTTCCGGCGGACGACTTCTACGCCGGCACGACGACCATCCAGACGGCCGACAAAGATGGCTGGGTCGTCTCCATGACGCCCAGCGGAGGCTGGATTCCGGCGGTCGTCGCCGGCCGCACCGGCATCGGACTGAGCCAACGGATGCAGAGCTTCGTGCTCCGTGCCGCGGAGAATCCTTACAATGTCGTCGAACCCGGCAAACGTCCCCGCGCCACGCTGACACCCAGCCTGGCGCTCCGGGACGGCGTGCCTTTCCTCTCCTTCGCCGTGCAGGGCGGCGACAGCCAGGACCAGAACCTGCTGCAGTTCTTCCTCAATGTGGTCGAGTTCGGCATGAACGTACAGGAAGCGGCCGAAGCAGCCAATATCAACTCCTTCCAACTGCGCGGCTCCTTCGGCGAGCATGCCGTCCGCCCCGGGGTCATGCTCGTCCGCGACGACACGCCCCCCTGGACACGCAAGGCCCTGCACGACATGGGCTACCAGCTGGAAACGGCCGAGCGGACCTCCGGACCGATCAACGCCATCTTCTTCGACCGGGTCCATGGCACCATGTGGGGCGGATCCAGCAACCATGGGGAGGATTATGGGATCGGGTGGTGAGGTTGGTAGCAGACCGGGCCGGGCGGCCTGCCGGTCATTCCAATCTTTGGGCAGCTGTGCCAAGCTGCGATACCCTGCTGCGGGATCACTGGGGATGCTTGGTCCCGATGAATCGGGCACAAACCAAATTGTCGGTTCGGCTTTGATGTGAGCGGATGCGCCAGGTCGCGGTCGCAGCGGTGATGAAATGTCGGATTGGGTGTAAGCGGATTTTTTGCGCCCCGCTTTGCGGGGAGGGGCATGCGGCGCTGGGCACGGGTGTGGAGGAGTGGGAGGGATTCCCCGCTTCGCGGGGATGCTGGTACGCGAATTTTTAGGATTAGGCTAATTACAGGGATTTTTTTCTTTGTAATTACTTGATTGGGAGGATATTGGAAAGTGATGCGCTTTTTTATTCCAGAAATTTTACTCCCGGCTTCGCGGTGAGGGATTGCGGCGCTGGGCACGGGTGTGGAGGAGTGGGAGGGATTCCCCGCTTCGCGGGGATGCTGGTACGCGAATTATAGAGAATTTGGCTAATTACAGGGATTTTTTCTTTTGTAATTA